>CANQVC010000003.1 GCA_947627195.1 uncultured Bacilli bacterium | reverse complement strand
TGTATTATTAAAAAAGAAAAAAACTCTTTAAAAATTTGTAAGAAAAGTGTATAATAAAGAAGTATTTGGAGGAAATATAAAAATGGATTTACGATTAAAAGATGGGTGGATTGAAGTTATTACAGGAAGTATGTTTGCTGGGAAAACAGAAGAATTACTTAGACGAATTAGAAGAATAGAATATGCTAAGAAAACAATCCTTGTTTTCAAACCTAAAATTGATAATCGATATAGTGAAAATGAAGTTGTTTCACATAACAATGAAAGAACTAAATCCATTATTGTTGTAAATTCTCAAGATATTTTAAATCATATTGATGTATTACCTTATGCTGTAGCTATTGATGAAATTCAATTCTTTGATCGTAATATTATTAATGTTTGTGAATCATTAGCTGATCAAGGTGTTAGAGTTATTGTTGCTGGTTTAGATAGAGATTTCCGAGGTGAACCATTTGGAGTAATGCCTGAATTATTAGCTCGTGCTGAATATGTTACAAAATTAAATGCGATATGCCAAGTTTGTGGAGCTGTTGCTACTAGAACACAAAGGTTGATTAATGGGGAACCTGCTCATTATAATGACCCAATTGTAATGGTTGGGGCAAAAGAAACATATGAAGCAAGATGTCGACAATGTCATGTTGTGAAAGGTAAACCAAATGACAAATGATGAAAAATATATGGAGGAAGCTTATCAAGAAGCTTTAATTGCATATCAAAATAAAGAAGTTCCTGTTGGATGTGTTATTGTTGTTAACGACAAAATTATTGCCAGAGCTCATAATGAAAGACATACTAAAAAATGTAGTATTTATCATGCGGAAATATTAGCAATTGAAAAAGCATGTAAAGCATTAAATAGATGGATATTAGATGATGCAACTATTTATGTAACTTTAGAACCTTGTAATATGTGTTCAGGAGCAATTATTCAATCAAGAATTAAGAAATTAGTATATGGAGTAGCTCAACCTAAATATGGTTGTGTTGAAAGTACACTAAATTTATTTCGTGAAGGCTTGTTTAATCATACTGTGAAAGTGGAAAAGTGTTCATTAAATGAAAAAATAGAAAATTTAATGAAAAATTTTTTTCAAGAATTAAGAGAAAAAAAGAAAAATTCTGATTGATTTTGTCTTTTCTTTTTTTAAACAATATGATATAATAGAGTTATGAAAAATATGTAAAAAGGAGGGGGAAAAATGAAGACAGTAAAGATTATATTAGTTGTTTTTGCTATATTTTTAGCACTTATAATAATTGTTGGTATAATTGGCATGTTTATAAAAAAGCATTGCAAAAAAAAGAAAGATGCTCAAAAAGAAATAACATTTTTCGTCAATGGTGGAAAAAATATTCCTTCTATTGTTGTTATTGCTGGCAAAGAAATTCCTACTCTTCCTACTCCTATTAAAGATGGTTATTCATTTGAAGGTTGGTTTATAGATAAAGCATTGCAAACTTTATTTTCTTTATCTACGATGCCTAATAATAATATTACATTATATGCTAAATGGAAAGGATTAACTTTAGAAGAATTTATTAATGATATTCCAATGGAAGATGTTGAACAAGCTATTTTAACACAAATAAAAAAACAACGTGAACAAAGAAAAATTGAAGCAAAAGATTTCTCCTCCAAAAAATCAACTGAAAAGAAAAACAGTGAAACCTCAGGAAAGCCTCGCCCTGCCAAAAAATTAACACCTGCGCAAAAGGCAAAACAAAAAGAAAAGTTAGCAGAACAAAAAGCCAAACAAAAAGAAAAAGAAAAGTTAGCAGAACAAAAAGCCAAACAAAAAGAGAAAGAGAAGTTAGCAGCGCAAAAAGCTAAAGAAAAAGAGAAAGAGAAGTTAGCAGCGCAAAAAGCTAAAGAAAAAGAGAAAGAAAAATTGGCTGCGCAAAAAGCAAAACAAAAAGAGAAAGAAAAATTAGCAGCGCAGAAAGCCAAACAAAAAGAAAAAGAGAAGTTAGCAGCGCAAAAAGCTAAAGAAAAAGCCAAATTAACTCAACAAAAAAATAATCAAAATAAATCAACTCCATCTTTAAATTCAAAAGTTGAAGAAAAAGATATGCCTAATGAAGCTTTAGTTGATGAATCAAATAATTTAGAATTAAATATACAACAAGATGATGTTTCATTAGATGTTGTTGAAAATAAAAATGAAGAAAATTAAAAATTATACTTGCAAAGTTAAATAAGAAGTGATATAATGCTAACATTGAACCCGTCTTTGTTACCTATATCCAATATTAAGCAGTGAACTAGGTCAGGTCGTAATTGAAGCAGCCTTAAGCTTCCTTAGTATGTGGGTATGGGTACTAAAGATGGGTTCTTTTTTCATTTTGATTTTATCATTAAGTTAAAAAATATTGACAATTGTAACAAAATAACATAAAATATATATAGGTACTGAAGAGAAGGGAGAATAAAAACTTAAAATGTATATTGTTAATAAAGAAAAAACAAAGTTATTTTACATGGATAAAAATTTAACTTTAAGAAAAAAAGGAATTTTTTATACAATCGTTTACGATGGAGAAACCGAAGTTGGCTCTTATTTTACGCAAAAAGAAGCATTAGATGAAATGAATTCAATTATTCGTCAACTAAAGAAAGAAAAAGGTGTAATTCAATTAACTGGCTTTAATACAGAAAAAGCGGATTGTAATAGATGTGATTTTCTAATTCCTAGAAAAGGATGTAAATTTGGTGACAAAAAAACAATTTTAAAGAAATGTCCTTATTTAAATGGTCAAATGAAACTTCCGATGGAAACCACAACTGTTACTACTCCAACTATTAATATTACTGAAAGTATGGTTATAAATAAAGAAGAACCAAAACAAGAAATTAAAGTTGAGCCAAAACAAGAAATTAAAGTTGAACCAAAGCAAGAAATTAAAGTTGAACCTAAAAAGGACGTAAAAGAAGAACCAAAACAAGAAATTAAAGTTGAACCTAAAAAAGAAGAAAAAACAACTAAACAAGCAAATGTTCAAACAATTATATATAATGATATTACCCCTGAATCAGAAAAAAAGAATTAATTAAGATTTCCTATAAAGTTATTTATTATCTTTATAGGAATTTTTTATTATTAATATTAATAATATTATTTATATTTGTAACATAATTCCAATTAGAATATTATCATTGCAAATTAAGTCGAATTATGTTATACTTATATTGTATAGAGGAGATAAGAAAATGAAATTAAGAAAAATTTTATTTATGAGTTTTTTTGCATTATTTCTTTTAAGTGGATGTAATGGAAATACATCTAAAAATAATTATGAAGATGAAATTATGAAATATCTTGATGAAATAATTCCTGATGAAATTACATCAAATATTGATTTTCCAACAGATTATGCATTTGAAGATGGAGAAGTGGCTTTAATTATGTGGACTTCATCTAATAAACAAACTATTGATGACAATGGAAAATATCATCAAAATTTATTTGATGAAGAAGTAACACTAAGTGCTGAAATCTATATCAGTGATCAAACATTTCAATATAGTAAAGTAGCTAAGGCTCAAGGAAAATATTCTAGTGATGAATATATATCTAAAATTGCTAGTACAATTCCTTCTGTAATATATAAAGATGTTGAATTGCAAATGAGTGATGGAACATATATAACACAAGGTTTGTCGGCAAGAATAACATATGAATCTTCTGATGTTACAGTTCTAACAAATGATGGTAAATATGTAACAACATCAACAGAAGATAAAGATGTTACAATTACTTTCCATATTAATATTGCTGGTATTAATCTTACTGGATCAAAAGTTGTAACAGTTGAAGGAAGAAATGATAAAGCAAAAGTTGATCATGCATTGACATGGTTAGAAGAACAATTTAAAGATTATACAAGTGATAAAAGAGTTACAGGAGATATATATCTTCCTCAAACAGATGATCGTGAAAGAGTTCAAATTGTATGGCAATCATCTAATCCTGAAGTAATAGATGATCAAGGAATATTAAGAACAAATAAAACTAATCAAACAGTTATTTTAACTGCAACAGTTAAAATGAATGATTATACTGGTACATATGAAGTACAATTAACAACATTTAGTGATGATGAAGCAATAGGATATGTTTTAAATTTATTACATAAATCAGCTATTCATCAAACTTATTTTAAAGCATTTAATGGTAATGAAGTTCGTTATTCTCAAGATGATTTAGGATATATTCATTTTTATGTTCAAGATATCGCCATTTCTGAATTTGTTATATCTAGTGATCAAGATATGAACAAAACACATGGCGTGGGTGATTATAACCATAATGTTAATAAATTAACAATTAATGATGGTATTATCCCTTGGACATCAGCAAACCGTTCACAAGTTAAAAAAACTTCGACTCAATATATTGTATATCATGATACTGGTGATATTAATTTTGATGCTCAAGAATGGAATCATCAAATTAACACAGATAGCCGTGAAGTATCATGGAATTTCACAGTTGATGATCATAGTATATATCAACACATTCCTCTTGATGAAGTTGCATGGCATGCAGGTGATGGTTCACGTGAAGCAGAATTACTAGATACAGGAGTTCCATATAAAGGAAAGAATCCTGAAATAACAATTGGAGCTGATAATTTCTTTTACATTAATGGCATTAAAACAACAATACCTTCACCAACTGAAGGCATCAATAAACCAATTATTACTGAAAGTGGTATATATACATGTGCTGGGGAAAATGGTAATTATTATATGGCTCGTACATATTATAATTCCACATATAAACGTGTAAGTATGCAAGGTGGTAATAGAAATGGTATTGGTATTGAAACTTGTATTAATAAAGGTGTTGATTATAACCAAGTAATGAGAAATACTGCTAGTTTAATTGCTCATTTATTAGTTTATTTTGATTTAGGAACTGATCGTGTAATGCATCATCGTAATTTCTCAGGAAAAATGTGTCCACAATCTTTAATACGTTTAGAACGTTTCCCAGAATTTATGAATCTTGTTGAAGCTGAATATTACATATTAAAAAATTTAGGTAATATTGAATTAAAATACATTTCAAAAAATCCTGATATATTAACAAATGAAGGAAAAATTATTAAGAAAGTATCTGTTCCAACAACTGTCAAATATGATGTTGAAGCAACTGTTAAAGGTAATAAAAAAGTATATTCATTTGAAACAATTATTTATCCACAAAACAAGGAATAATTGACATAATTTTAATTAAATATTAAGCGATATTTTCTTGATTTAAGAATTATCGCTTTTTATTTTTTATTGGATTTTAATAATAGAATATTTTATTGCTTTTTTAAGGTATAAATGGTATAATAAGAAAATAAAAAAAGGATATTAATATTATGGAAATCAAAAATCTAACTAAAGTTTATAAAACTGAATATGAATTAGTTAAAGCATTAGATGATATGAGCCTTGTTTTTCCTGATAAAGGATTGGTATTTATCGTAGGTGTAAGTGGATCAGGAAAAAGTACATTAATGAATATGTTGTCTGGTGTTGATGTTCCATCATCAGGAGAAGTAATGATTGGTAATAAATCATTATTTAATGAAGATAAAAATCATTTATATGGTTATCGTAATTCATATGTTGGATTGATTTTCCAAGATTACAATTTAATTGAAGATTTAAATGTTTATGAAAACATTAAATTACCTTTAGAGTTTTTACATTATACTGATTTTTCTATTGTTGATGAAGTTATTAAAAAAGTTGATATTGAAGATATCAAATATTCTCAAGTAAATCAAATATCATCAGGACAAATGCAACGTGTTGCTATAGCTAGAGCATTAGTCAAAAATTCATCAATGATATTAGCAGATGAACCAACTGGTAACTTAGATTCGAAAAATACTAAAATCGTCATGGATTTATTAAAAGACATTAGTAAAGATCGTTTAGTAGTTGTCATAACTCATGATGATGATGCAGCTCATGAATATGGTGATAGAATCATCGAAATAGAAGATGGTAAAGTATTAGAAGATAATTTATACAATGAATCAATTAATGAAAAAACTGAAGAAGCGAAAGATATTGAATTTACTAAACCTGTTGTTACAATTAAACAACAATTAAAATTCACTTTTCGTTTTATTAAAAATAGTTTAGCAAGAAGTTTAGCTATTTGTATTATGTTGATATTAATTCCTATTATTGGAAATGTATTATGTGGATATGCTTTTTTTGATATTAGTACTAGTTATAAAAAATATCAAGATGAATATAAAAGTGATTATGTTTTATTAGCTAAACCAGTTACAGGATATAATGTTTATTATAGTGATGAAGATTACATTAATATGATTGCAAAATATGGTGATGTATTTTATGAAGTACATAGTACATATATTCCATTAACAACTGATGAATTATTAGTTGATGATTTTTATCAACCAGTAATTGAAAATATTATTACAGATAATTATGATCGTTTAAATTTTGTTGAAGGATATTTACCAATTTCATCAAATGAAATTGCTATTACTGATTATATATGCAGTGCATATGAATATTATAATGGTATTCCTCTATGGATAGGTGATCGCCTAAATATAGCAGGTTATAATTATGAAATATGTGGAGTTGTTGATACAAACTTTGAAGAATTTGTTAACGAAGATTTCACAAATGACTTAAAAAGAATGGCATTTGAAGAAAATTTAGAATATTATAATGCTGTATATACTTCATTCATTAATTATCAATCAATGCATGATAATATGCAATATTATACAGAAAAAATTTCATATACCAAAATGCCTGAACAAATAGGTGATGTTCCTGAAAAGAAAGAAGGAACAATATTAGTTAGAAATTTAGATCGAAATTCAACACCATATTTATTAAGAGGAACTTCTAGTTTATTAAATCAAAATAATTCATATGGTTTTATATCTGATAGATTATGGCAAAATGTCATGGGAAGAGATCTTAGTGATATAAGTCTTATAAATAGAGCTATTTATACTTGTTATGGAACATCAAAATATAATTTAAGTGTTCGTGTTGCTGGTATTCATCGAGATACTTCTTCAAATTTAATTGGTATTGATGGTGAAGTAATGATTCAAGGATCAGCATACCAAAGATATGTTAATCAATCAAATTTCTGTCGACTATTAGTAGATAAAAATAGCCCTGCATATAGTGAAATTGTGAAAAAGGAAAATGTTATTAATCCATCATTTACTTACGCTAAAGCTACTTGGGTAAGAGCTGATAGTTCTAAATATGTTATGATTGAATTTTTAATTACTTTAGTTTTAATTATTTGTGTATTTGCTGCTATAATAAATTCAATGACATTAAATTCTGAAAAGAAGAAAATAGGTATTAAATATTCATTTGGTATAAGTAAATTTCCAATAATTGTTCCTTATTTACTAGAAACAATATTTTATGTTTTATTTGGATTTTTAATATCAATTTTGGTAGTTCGTCTTGTTTATCCACTCTTAATGACAGGTCTCATTTATCAAACAAAACAAGAAATATTAGAATTTCAATTTTTCTATATTTCTTCAGGAAGTATTTTGGGATGGGATTTATTAATATATTTAATTATGTTAATTAGTCTTACAGCTATGATATTATCTATTTGTAGAAAGAGTCCAATTGAAATTATCAAGGATTTATAGGTAAATATATGATAGAAATAAAAAACTTAAAGAAAAGTTATGTTAAAAATAGAGTTATTATTCCTGATTTATCTTTGACCTTTCAAGGACATGGTTTAAATATTATAGTTGGTAAAAGTGGATGTGGCAAAACAACATTATTAAACATTCTTGGAGCAATGGATTTAGATTATGAAGGAAATGTTATCGTTGATGGACAAGATTTACATGATAAATCTTATGGAGAAATAACTGATTATCGAAATTTTATATCAGCATTTGTTTTTCAAAAAAATTCTTTATTTGAATATTTGACAGTTGAGGAAAATATGAAATTATGTCTTAATATTCAAAATAATGAATCGAATATTAGTGAAGCATTAGAAAAAGTAGGATTAAAAGGATTTGAACACAAAAAAGTTAAATCATTATCAGGTGGAGAAAAACAACGTGTAGCAATTGCTCGTGCCTTAATAAAAAATTGTGAAATTGTATTTGCTGATGAACCTACTAGTGCATTAGATAGTAAAAATAGTCATAAAATATTCCAATTATTTAAAGAAATAAGTAAAACAAAATTAGTTATTGTTGTTACTCATGATGTTAAAAAAGCTGAACTTTATGCTGATAGAATGATTCGTTTTGTTGATGGAGTTCCTGTTGAAGATAAAATATTTAATGAGAAAAAAGAAGAAAAATCTAATGAAGTAATTGATACAAAGAAATATAAAAGTAAACCATTTGCTTTATTACCAATATTTCTTCATCAATTAAAAAGAGGATTATTAATTAATATATTTATTACAATTTTAATGATCTTAGGTTTAACTGTTACTAATATAGCTCTTGAACAAAAGAAAATTAAAGATGAATATGATAATTATGGAGTAGATAATAATTTTCCAATTAAAAGAGCAATTAAAACCCAAATTAATAATGATATTAATAAGTTTTATGTTGTTCCTAGTGGTGATGCATTGACTTCATATGATTATATTGAATATACAACATCAAAGAAAAGTGGATTAAATGAAAATGATATGTTCTTTTTAGATGCATATTTAAAAGATTATACGACTTATAAATCTAAAAAAGGAATATTAGAAACTAATTTAATTATTGATAATTTATCAACAAGACAAAAAATGCAAGGACAAACTGATAGTAGAGATAAATATCCTTGGGAACAAGAAGAAACATCTAATTATTCATATTATTTATATGATGAAAATAATGATTATGATTTATCATATGGTAAAGAGCCAACTGATAAAAATGAAATAATGATTACTGATATTATTGCTGAAGAATATGCACAAAAGAATAATATGACAATTGATGAATTAATTGGAGAAACACTTAATTTAAAATTTATATATGATAGTATTGATTCATCTTTAGTCTCCAAGAAATTTACTTATTTATCTGGTAGAGATGGTACATATTATTTATATAATACATGTAGTTATGTTGTTTCAGGAATAATTGAAACAGGTTTACTTAATTATTATGCATATAATACCGATTCTAATCTTTTCATTTTGTTGCCTGAATTTAAGACTCAAGATCGTGATGATGAATTCATGAATTCCGCAAAGTTTCAACCATTTGGATATGTTGTTATAAATGATGATTTAGAAGATAAATTCGTTTCTAACCAATATTATGGAAACATTCAATTAGATATGATATATACAAATGATATTAATATTAAACCTACTATTGCTCCATTTACTGGTCAATATAATTTCACAGGATGGATAACTGAAAGAGGAGAAAAACTTGCTGGAGTTGACGATAATTTAAATATTGATTATTATAATAGAATAATAGCTAAATCAATAACTTCCAATAATTTAGAAGATAATGAAATTATGATTACTCAATATTTAGCTAAGCTATTATTTCCTAATCTTTCCTTTACTAATTCCAATACAGTTCAAGAAAGTTTTGAATCAATAGCTAATAAAGAAGTTGAATTATCATTTGTATGGCATAATGAGACATATCATGACACATTTAAAATTGTTGGAATAACAAAAGATAATGATTTAAATGATATTTTTGTAAGTTTTGATACATATTACAATATAATTCAATTTGGCAAAAATAAAGATCAAGAATTAATAGTTGATTTAAAAGATATTAATTTAAAAAATAGAATGACCTTAATGGAACAATTATTTAAAGTTGGTTATTCATTAGTACCTGTTGATGTAATGCCAGGGGCATATTTAGAGTTCGTTGAAGGAAAAGGAGAAACAGTAGCAGAAGTAGATTTTAATGGCTTAGCTTCTCTTTATTATGACTATGAAATTCAAACAATTGATGATGTTGGATATTTTGTTCATGATGATGTTGTCTTTGGCACAGTAGATAATATTGTTGAACCTAATTTCGTTTATATTAAAAGTTCAGTATTAAAGAAATTAGCAATAGATGAATCATATTATACATCAGATGGAAATATTTCTCCTTATTATTTATTTTCAGTGTATTATACAACAGATTCAAGTAATACAGGTAATTATATACTAGAAATTGCTAGTAGTATGTATTTATTTTTATTAGTTGTTGCAATATTAATTTCTATTGGTTTTGTATACTTAAAGGAGAGAAGAGAAAGAGATACAGTTGTTCGTCTTTCTATGTTAGGTGTTAGACCTAAACATATGTACTTTTTACATTTCCTAACTTATTTTGTATTAACAATTATTTTAGGTGGAGTTAGTATCTTATTAACATTAGGTGCTGTAGCGTTAATTAATCAATTATTTACATATTCATTCTTTAATGGAGAATTAAATGCTGTAATTCATCGTGTTCGTTTAATGTTCACATCGTCATCTGTTTTAATAAGTATTGTTGCTGCTTTAAGTATGTTTATTATTTATATGATTTGTTCAATTATTGTAACAATTCGTTATCGAAAATAAATTTTTAATTAGTAATATTTGGAAAAACATTATAGATACTAGAAAAAAATAAATTATTATGGTATATTTAATATGTATCCATGATAATAATGGAAGGAGAAAATGATGAAAAAAGTATTGATGTTAATATTAATTTGTTGTGTTGCATTTTGTGTTGGCTGTGATGGCAATAATCCATCTAAACAAGTTGTTAACCAAAATAAAGTAAACGAAGTAGAAAATATGATTTTAATGTTACCAGATGTAAGCAAAGTTCAATTATCTGATGAAGAATTAATCGCTTCAACAAGAGCTATGTACGATGCATTAAATGATGATGAAAAAGCATTAGTAACAAATTATGATGTCCTAACAAATCTCGAAAGTGCTTTACAAGCTCTAAAAGATGAATCTACTAAAAGATTAGAAGCAATTGATTATGTGAAAGAATATTTACAAGAAATAATACCTAGTGAAGCAACTGAAGATATTGTTTTACCATTAGTTATTGATTGCCCAAATGGAATTAGTGCTCGTGTTGGTTGGAATTCTGATAAACCAGAAATTATAAATATCGCTGGTGAACTTCATCGCTCATATAATGATGAAGTAGTTACCTTAACTGCTAATATTACTGTTGCTTTAGTTTTTGATTCAATTGAATTAAAAGTTAATGTTCCAAAAGTAGAATTAAGAGATATATCAAAAGGTAAAGTAGTTATCGCTTATTTAACAAATTATAATTATAAACCATTTGATGAAACAGATATGAATACAATTGATATCGTTGATTTCTGTTTTGCATCTATTGATCCTGAAACATTTGCAATTGATATGAGTGGTGTTAGTAGAATTAAAGAAGTTACTGAAATGCGTAATCATGGTGTTCGTGTTATGGTTTCATTTGGTGGATATGGTGCTGAAGGTACTCGTTACAGTAATGCTGCCGCAACAAAAGAAGGAAGAGAAACTTTAGCGAAAAACATGGTTGATATGGTTATAAAATATCAAATAGATGGTATTGATTTAGACTGGGAATATCCTGGTTATGAAACAGGAAGAGATACAAGTGTTGATAGACCTAATTATACTGAATTAGTTAAAGAAATTCATCGTCAATTAAAAGCAGCTAATCCTAATTATTTATTATCAGCAGCTTTACCAGGTGGACCATGGGGACCTGAACGTTACGAATTAGAAAAATTAAATGATTATTTTGATTATATTAACTTAATGACTTATGATTTAGATGATAGAGGCTCTTTAACTCATCATACTGCCTTATTTGATTCAGAATATACTGTTAGTCAATGTAGTTGTGATGCATCTGTTAAGATATATACAAGTAGAGGAATTGATTCTAAAAAGCTAGTTCTTGGCGCTGCATTCTATGGTAGAATTTATGAAGCTGGTAGTTATGCTCCAAAAGCCACTCCTACTAAAAAAGGTGAAACAATTCTTTATACTAAAATATATAGTGATTATATAAGTCGTTTAGGTGGAGAAGTTCAAAGATATTGGGATGATCAAGCTAAAGCTCCATATTTATATGATTCAAAGAACAAACAATTCATTAGTTATGATGATGAACAAAGTATTGATTTAAAATGTAAATATGTTATTGATAATAATTTAGGTGGTATCATGTTCTGGGAATATGGAGAAGATGGTAGTCATACTTTAATTAAAGCTATTGTTCAAAATTCAAATGCTTTTAGAGCAAGTAAATAATTTTAAACCGTTGATACGGAGATAAAGGCAAATATGACTTCAAAGAGAGCCTGTGATGGTGAGAGTCAGGTAAGATACAGTTTGTCAAATGGACCGTGGAGGGTGCAGTGAAATGATTTATATCAAATTATTCTGCAACGTGAAAGCATACGTAAGTTGCTAGGGATATGTAAGTATCCTAAAAAGTGCACGATTTTCGTGAAACCAAGGTGGCACCGCGGATAATATTATTCGTCCTTGATAGATTTTTTTCTATCGAGGACTTTTTTAAATTTAAATAATGAGGTGATAAAATGAAAGAAAATAAAGGAAGATTTGGCATTCATGGTGGGCAATTTTTACCAGAAATGTTAATGGATGCTATAATAGAATTAGAACAGGCATATAATTATTATAAAAATGATTCATCATTTCAAAATGAATTAACTTTTTTATTAAATGAATATGCAGCAAGACCATCAAGATTATATTTTGCGAAAAAGATGACAGAAGATTTAGGTGGGGCTAAAATATATTTAAAAAGAGAAGATTTAAATCATACAGGTGCTCACAAAATTAATAATGTTTTAGGTCAAGCATTACTAGCAAAAAAGATGGGTAAAAAGAGATTGATTGCGGAAACTGGAGCTGGACAACATGGGGTTGCAACTGCTACTGCTGCAGCTTTAATGGATATGGAATGTGAAATATATATGGGTAAAGAAGATATAAAACGTCAATCATTAAATGTTTATAAAATGAGATTATTAGGTGCAAAAGTAATATCAGTTAATAATGGCACAGGAACATTAAAAGATGCCGTATCAATGGCAATGGGTGAATGGTGTAAAAGAATTGAAGATACTCATTATTGTTTAGGATCAGCAGTAGGGCCTCATCCTTTTCCTACTATTGTTCGTGATTTTCAAGCTGTTATTTCCAAAGAAATTAAAGAACAAATATTATTAAAAGAAAATAGATTACCTAATGCTATTATAGCATGTGTAGGAGGAGGATCTAATGCTATTGGTTCATTTTACCACTTTATTGAAGATAAAGAAGTAGAATTAATTGGTTGCGAAGCAGCTGGAAGAGGAATAGATACTTTTGAAACAGCTGCTACAATCAATACAGGTAGTGTTGGTATATTTCATGGCATGAAATCATACTTTTGCCAAGATAAATATGGACAAATTGCCCCAGTATATTCAATATCAGCAGGATTAGATTATCCAGGCATTGGTCCAGAACATGCATATTTACATGATATTGGTAGAGTAAAATATGTCGCTATTACAGATATAGAAGCTGTTCAAGCATTTGAATATTTATCTAAAACAGAAGGAATAATTCCCGCAATCGAATCATCACATGCTGTCAGTTATGGCATAAAATTAGCTAAAGAAATGAGTAAAGATAAAATAATAGTTATTACAATATCTGGTAGAGGAGATAAAGATTGTTTATCAATTGCTAGATATAGAGGGGAGGAAATTCATGAATAAAATTAGGGATATTTTTAATAATGGACAAATTAAAATTCCATATATAATGTGTGGTGATCCTAATCTTAATGTTACTAAAGAAATCATTTATAACGTTTATAAAAAAGGTTATAAAATGATTGAATTAGGTATACCATTTTCTGATCCAACATTAGAAAGTGATAAAATAAAAGAACAAAGTATTAGAGCTTTAAAACAAGGAATAACAACAGATGATATTTTTGATTTTCTAGAAAATATTAAAAAGGATATTGACATATTAATTGTTTTTGTAACTTATGCTAATGTAGTATTTTCATATGGTACTGATAAATTTTTTAAAAAATGTCATAATATTGTAAATGGCATTATATTATTAGATGTTCCATATGAAGAAAAAGAAGAATTTTCTTTGATTTCTAAAAAATATGATGTCGATTACATATCTATAATTTCTAGTAAATCTTTAGATAGAATTGAAATGATTACTAAAGATGCTCTAGGTTTTATATATGTTGTAACAAATTCTTCTAATAGTAACAAAGTTAATAATATTAATGAAATTAATAATATTAAACATATTAAAAACATTCCTTGTGTTGTTGAAAAAGATAATATTTTGGATGATACTGATATATCTAAGCTAATTGATGGATTAATAATATATGAAGATTTTTAATCATTAAATATTATGTAATAATATATTCTACCAAGCAATATTCAAATGTTAGGTAGAATTTTTTAAATTTTTAATTTCTGTCTTCTATTTCTAAGGATAAAATGGTATAATATGATAAGTAATTACATGAAATGGAGGTATTGATATGATTGATATTAATGAACAAATATTAGAAGATTTAAATGAAGAAAATTTATCAATATTGCATGATAAACTTATCGAATACCATCCGTATGATATTGCTAATATATTTATGGATTTAAGTTTAGAACAACAAGAAAAAATAAAACAAGCTTTAAATCCTTTAGAATTTGCTGATATAATTAGTTATTTAGATGTTGAAGATACATTACCAATAATTGAACATTTAGATGAACATGATAGTGCTGAAATTTTATCAGCCATGGAATCTGATGATGCAGTAGATGTCATTCAAGCATTAGATGATAAGAATCGAAATAAAGTTTTAAAATATTTAGATGATGACACATTTTTGGATATAAAAGAATTAACTAAATATGATGAAACAATGGCTGGCTCAATTATGAATAATCATTTCTTTAGTATAAATAATCCAATGGTTGCTAAAGACGTAATGAAAAAATTAATTAAAGAATCTAATGAACAAGAATTAATTGATTATTTATTTATTGTTGATGAAGATGAGCATTTAAAAGGAATTGTTTCTTTAAAAGATTTAATTGTTGCCAATAAAGATGAAAATATTCAAAATATAATGATAACAAATTTCAAAACAATAAATGCCAAAGATGATATCAAAGACGCAGTTTTTCTTTTAAAAGAATATCATTTAACAGTACTTGCTGTTTTAGATGATAATAAATTAGTAGGTATTATTACCATTGATGATGCAATTGATTATTTAGATGAAGAAGTAACAGAAGATTATGATAAATTAGCTGGTTTAAGTGGTAAAAACAAAGGTGAATTTTTATCAATATTTCGTTCTCGTTTACCTTGGTTATTTATATTACTTTTATTAAGTTTCCTCGTATCAACAATCTTAGGCTTCTTTGAAGAAATTATTGCTGTTGCTACATCTTTAGTATTCTTTCAATCATTAATTTTAGATATGGGGGGAAATGCTGGTACTCAATCATTAGCAACATCGGTTGTTAGTATATCTAAAGGTGATTTAAATAATAAAAAAATAATTCACAAATATTTAAGAAAAGAATTTATATCTGGCTTATTAAGTGGTATTTTATTAGCAATCTGTAGTTTTATTATTACTTATATATTTATGTTAATTAAGAAAACTGATGGAAAAATTATCATGATTTCTTTAGTGGTTGCTCTTTCAATGATGCTAGCAATTACATTATCTAATTTTATTGGCTCAATTGTTCCTATTTTCTTAGAAAAAATTCATATTGATCCTGCTGTAGCTAGTGGTCCATTTATTACAACTTTAAATGATATGTTTGGTGTTGTTATATATTATACATTAGCATATTTAATATTAATTGTTGGAGGATTCATTTAATGATTAAAGAAGAATTTTTTAAGAAAAATGAATTAGAACAAAATAAATTTATTAATTCATTATCTGATCTAGAGAAAAAAGAATTATTGCAATCATTTAGTAATTATGAATTAAGGCAATTCTTTTTAAATAATCTTCAAGAAAGAAAAGAATATTTATCATATCTAAATGATGAAAGAAAAAATTATGTTTTATCTTCTTTAAAAAATCATTATTATTTACATATTGTTGATAATAAAACAATTGAACATATTAAACAATTTCAAGATAATATTAAATCAATGCATCCCAAAGATATTGCGAAATATTTAGAAGAAATGACTGAAGACAAAAGAAATCATTTTTATAAATTATTTAATATCGAACAATTATCAGATATTTTTGGTGAATTTGAAGAAGATGATGCTGCAATTTATATAACTGAATTAAGTCAAGAAAAAGCTAGTGATGTTTTAGAAAATCTTGATGTTGATGATGCAGTTGATATTATCAATGAATTAGAACAAGATGATAAAGAACAATATTTAAATTTAATGGATGAAGAAGCAAAACAGGAATTAACTGAATTAGCGAAATATTCTGATGATGAAGCAGGTTCTATCATGGATACTAATTTTATTTTATTAGATGGAATGATGGATGTTAAAGAAGCGATGAAAATATTATTACAAAAAGCTAAAGAAGTAGAAAATATTAATCCTTTATTTGTATCACTTGATCATAAATTTATTGGTGTATTAGATTTTAAAAAGTTAATAGTTACTAAATCTCCTTGTTTAGTAAAAGATATTACAAATGAAAATTGTAAAAGAGTTGAAGTTGACGATACAGTTGAAAAAGTAGTTTCTATTGTTAATGATTATGATATATATTCACTTCCTGTATTAAAGAATGGACAAATTGAAGGAATTATTACTATTGATGATGCATTTAGAGCCTTACATGAAACAAGAGAAGAAGAATATAATCAATTAGCTGGTTTAAGTGGTGAACATGAATCAGAAGAAAGTATTTTTTCTAAATTAAAGAGACGTATTTCTTGGTTATTAATTTTATGTATATTAGATATATTTGTTTGTTTAGTCATATCTTCATTTGAAAATATGATTAATAAAGCTACAATATTAGTATTATTTCAACCAATTGTTTTAGGATTAGCTGGAAATGTTGGTACGCAAAGTTTAGCTATTTGTGTTAGAAATATTTCTAGTCAACTGATTCAAACCAAAAAACAAAAAATAATATATATTTTAAAAGAACTAAGAAATGGTATATCATTAGGATTCTTTTTAGGAATAGGTTCATTTATTGTCGTATATTTATATTTACTAATATCATCTAAAGATAACAATCCAATTTGGATGATTTCCTTAATTGTTGCTGTTTCAATCTTTTTATCAATGTCTCTTTCAAGTTTATTTGGTAGTTTAATGCCAATATTCTTTAACATGATTCATATAGATCCAACTGCTGCTAGTGGTCCTCTTATTACAACATTAAATGATATGATAGCAATTGCTACATATTTCTTATTAGCAACAATATTGTTATTATAATTATAGGTGTTAAAATGAAAATTGGTAATGTTAATATTCAAGGTAAATTAGTATTAGCCCCAATGGCAGGATATACTAATCAAGTATATCGTTTATTATGTCATCAATATGGTGCTTCATTAACAACATCAGAAATGATAAGTGATAAAGGATTATTATATGAAAATGATAAAACATGGGAAATGTGTAAAATAGATGAAAATGAACATCCAGTTAGTATTCAATTATTTGGTTCCAATATTGATGAAATGGTTAAAGCTTCTAAAGAAATTGAAAAAAGAACTAATTGTGATATTATTGATATAAATATGGGTTGCCCTGTTAAAAAAGTCATTAAAGCTGAAAGTGGATCTTATTTAATGAAAAACATTTCTCATGCCAAAGAAATTGTTAATAAAATAGTTAATAATATAGCTAAACCAGTAACAGTAAAAATGAGAACAGGATGGGATCATCAAAGTATTAATTGTGTTGAAATGGCCAAAGCCATGGAGGAAGCTGGCGCTAGTGGTATTACCATTCATGGTAGAACCAAAAGTGATTTATACCATGGCTCTGCATCTTTAGATATTATTAAAAAAGTCAAGGAAAGTGTCAATATTCCTGTTATTGGTAATGGTGATATTAAGACAACTGATGATTTAGATAATATGTTAAAGACAGGAGTAGATGCTGTAATGATTGGTAGAGCATCATTAGGTAATCCTTGGATATTTAAAGAATTTCAATGTCATTTACAAAACGTTTTATATACTCCACCAACAAATATGGAAAAACTAAATGTTCTTAAAAAACATTTTTTAGATTTAGTTGAATTAAAGACTGAAAAAATAGCAGTTTTAGAAATGAGAACATTAGCAGCTTGGTATGTTAAAGGAATGGCAAATGCTAAAGAATTTAAAACAAAACTTATGTATGTTCATACAAAAGATGAATTTTTAGATTTAATTAATAATCTTACAAATGATTTGATTAACAATTACTAATAAATATGATATAATAAAAACTAGGAGAGTGATTTATAATGAGAACAATCTCTATGAAAGTTCAAAATAATGAATTATATGTTGGTTCATTTAAATTGCAAGAATTAGCAACTAGATATAAAACACCATTATATGTTTATGATGAAAAACACATTCGTCATAAATTAGATGTTTTAAAAGAAAATTTTCAAAGTAATAAATATGAATGTATGACAGTTTATGCTACTAAAGCTTTTTTATGTCCATATATGATGCAAATAATACATGAATATGGTATGGGATTAGATAGTGTAAGTGAAGGAGATTTATACATAATTAATCGTAGTGGATTTCCAATGGAAAAAGTAGTTTTACATGGAAACAATAAAACGACAAGTGAATTAAAATATGCAATTAAACATCATGTTGGTTATATTGTTGTTGACCATTTAGAAGAAATAGAAGAGTTAGAAAAGATTGCTCAAGAAGAAAATACTAAAGTATCCATTTTATTACGCGTTAATCCTGGTATTAGTGCTCATACTCATGAATATATTCAAACATCTTTATTAAGTAGTAAGTTTGGTGAATCAATTTTTGATAAAGATAAAATTGATAAAATAGTTAAAAAAGCAAATGAAAGCCAATATTTAACATTATTAGGTTTTCATAGTCATATTGGTTCGAATATTCATCAACCTAAAAGTTTTCAAGATGCCACAAGTACCCTTTTAAATTTCATGAAAGATGTAGAAGAAAGAAATAATTGTTCATTTGAAGTTTTAAATCTTGGTGGAGGATTTGGCATTCAATATACTAATGAAGATACTGAAATAGATTTAGCATCAATGGTTAAAGCCATTACTAATACTATTGATTCATTTATTGATAAATATCATTTAAGTTTAAAAAAAGTCATGATTGAACCTGGTCGAAGTATTGTTGGTGATGCTGGCTTCACATTATATACAGTTGGTGGAACAAAGAAAACATATGGAGGTAAAAAATATGTTTTCGTTGATGGCGGAATGACTGATAATATTCGCCCTGCTTTATATCAAGCCAAATATAGTGTTGATATAGCTAATCATGTTGATGAAAATATTCAAGATAAAGAAATTGTTGATGTAGTTGGACCATGCTGTGAATCTGGGGATATTATTGTTACTGATTATCCATTAACAAAAGTTAAAGAAAATGATGTTTTAGTTACATATTGTACTGGAGCATATGGTTATTCTATGAGTTCAAATTACAATGGCATGGTACGTGGAGCTGTTATTTTTGTTAATAATGATCATGTCCATTTAACAATCCGTCGTGAAGAATATGAAGATTTATGTCGAACAATGATTTCTACTCCGATAAAACGTATGTTTGATTGTCATAGTGATATGTTATATGATTTATGGACAAACAAAACAAAAGGAATTGATCATCGTTTTGAAAAATATCATGTCCCACAATTATCACAAAGTGTTATTAAAGGTAGTATATTTACAATGTATTCACCAAATGACTTTGACTTAATTGAAGCATGTAAAATAGCATTAAAAGAAATCAATTTAAAAGAACTTGCCAATTTTAAAGTAGTATTAGGACTAGAAGGCTTAAGAAATTTAAAATGTGTTGAAGATATTGATATTTTATACAATATGGGATTTCGTCATGCTATGGTAACATGGAATGAAGAAAATAAATATGCAACAGGAGCTAAATCTAATCCTGAAAGAGGCTTTACTGAAGAAGGAATTCGTCTACTAAAAAGAATGGAACAATTAGGAATGATTATTGATTTAGCTCATCTAAACGAAAAAAGTTTTTATGATGCTTTAAAAGTAGTTAATAAAAATATTATTTATTCCCATGGAAATGTAAAGAAATTATGTTCTCATGTTAGAAATGTCACTGATGATCAAATGAAAGCTTTAAAGAAAGTTGATGGTTTATTAGGATTGACATTAGCTAATAATTTTGTTGATAAAGATGAAAACAATCAAACATTAGATCGCTTTTTAGAACATTTAAAATATGCTATTTCTATTATGGGCGTTGATAATGTGTGCTTTGGATTTGATTTTATGGATTATTTATCTGATTTTCCTAATAGTAATTTAGAAGAAGTAAAAGATGCAACATTTGCTTATCGTATTATAGAAGGAATGCAAAAAATAGGATTAAGTGAAGAAGATATTGATAAAATATGTTACCAAAATTTCTATCGTCGTTATCATGATAAGATAGTTATGACATCAGAAGATTAGGAGGCAATATGATTGAAAAAGTTAATGAAATAATGACTAAAGCAGTTAAAGATGGAGTATTTCCTGGAGCAACATTATGTTTAATAATTAATGACAAAACTTATTTTCATGCATATGGCAAAAAGAGTTTATATCCAGTTGAAGAAGATAATGATATTAATACTCTTTATGATATGGCATCATGTACAAAAGTTGTTGCCACAACAAGTTCAATAATGATGTTAGCTGAAAGAGGATTGATTCGTTTATATGATTATGTATCAGTATTTCTTCCTGATTTTATTCATAAAGATGTTACAATATGGGATTTATTAACTCATACTTCTGGTTTACCAGCTGATTTAATAAATGGACATTTCTTGTCCAAACAAGAATTATATGATAATATCATGAGTTGTGAAAAGGAATATGAAAAAAACACTAAAATGGTTTATTCTGATTTAGGATTTATTTTACTTGGATGGATTATTGAAAAAGTAAGTAATATGCCATTAGATAAGTTTGTGAAAGAGAACTTGCTTGAACCTTTAGAAATGTTTGATTCAGGGTATTGTCCAACTGATGTAAATAGATGTGCCCCTACTGAAGATAGAGGTGACAAAATAGATCGTGGCTATGTTCATGATGAAGTTGCTCATACATTAGATGGTGTTGCAGGCCATGCTGGTTTATTCAGTTGTGTTAAAGATTTAAGTCATTTTCTTAAAATGATTTTAGATAATGGTATGTACAAAGGAAAAAGAATATTGTCTAAACAAAGTATCGATTTATTCTTTAAACCCCAAGTAGAAGAAAAAGAAGGAATTAGTTTAGATACATATCGAAGAGGAATAGGTTGGATTGTGAAAGGAAAACAATGTTGTTGTGGAGAATTTGCTAGTGATGAAACGATTATGCATACAGGTTTTACTGGCACTAATATTGTCATTGATCGTCAAAATAAAGTAGCATATTGCGTTTTAAGTAACCGTGTACATCCTACAAGACAAAATAATAAAATTATTCCATTCAGAGCAAGATTAGCAAATTATATCTTTACTCATTTAGATACAATGTTTGAATAAAAAATAAATATAAAAAAGGAGAATTAAAAAATGAAAACATTTATGGCAATTGGTGGACATATCGGTGATATGGAGTTAACATGTGGTTGTGTATTAGCTACACAAGCATTAATAGGTGATAGAATTATTACTGTTGCTTTAACAGCAGGTGAAAGAGGAAATCCCAAAACAATGACTGTTGAAGAATATCGTGTGCAAAAAGTAAAAGAAGCAAAAGAATTTGCGGAAATGTTAAATGGTGAATCAATTGTATTCCCTTATTGTGATGGTGAACTTCCTGATAATGATGAAGTTAGATTACAAGTTGCAGCTTTAATTCGTAAATATCGTCCAAATGCAATTTTCACTCATTGGAAAAATAGTATGCATAAAGATCATGCAACATGTTCTAAAATTGTAGTTGATGCTCAATTTTATGCAGGCATTGATATGGGGGATAAAGTACCTCTTGAAAGATGGTATTCTCCAGTATATTTCTGTGAAAACTGGGAAGATAGAATAGGATTTGATCCATATATTTTAGTTAATTGTTCTGAAGGTTATGATTTATGGACAAAAGCTATTGCTAAACATTGGTTTATTATGAACAGTAAAGATTTTAAATATTATAATTATTATACTCATTTAACTTATGTTCGTGGATGCTTAGCTAAATGTGAACATGCTCAAGCATTTAATGTCCAAGATTATGGCAAATTTACTGTAAAACCTAATTCATTTAGTGATTAATATGAATAAATGTCAAGTAAGAATGTTGAAGAAAGGGGATACAATTGGTTTTATTTGCCCTTCTTCAAGAAATAAACAACAAGAAAGAATGAAAAAAATTGAAGATATTTTTTCTTCTTTTGGTTATAATGTTCAATTTGGCAAAACATGTTATTTACAACATGGCTATTTAGCAGGAAATGATGAAGAAAGAATAAATGACATTCATCAAATGTTTTTAGATCCTAATATAAAAGCTATTATATGTTATAAAGGTGGCTGTGGAGCAAGTAGAATTGTTGATAAAATAGATTATGAAATGATTAAAAAACATCCTAAATTATTTATGGGATTTAGTGATATTACTGTATTATTAAATAATTTATATAAATATAGTTATTTACCAACGGTTCATGGACAAGTTGGAATATTTATATCAAGTCCTAAATGTGATGAATTTTCCTTAAATGAATTTAAAACATTATTGACAACTAACACTTTAAACCGTGTTTTAAAAAATCCTTATAATGATGCTAAAACATTATGTGGAGGAATTGTTGAAGGAGAAATGAGTGGTGGCAACTTATGTTTAATATCCGATTTGATAGGTACTCCTTATGAAATTGATTTTAAAGATAAAATTGTTTTTATTGAAGAAGTTGATGAACAACCATATAATATTGATCGGATGTTTGCTCAATTAAGATTAGGGGGATATCTTGATGAAGCTAAAGGATTTATCTTTGGACATTTCACAAATTGTCATAAAGATGATGATGAACCTGAAGTTGATGAATTAATTCAAGAATATTTTCAAAATTTAAATAAACCTGTTATTTATCATTTTGCATCTGGTCATCAATTTCCTTTTATTAATTTACCAATTGGCTTAAAAGTAAGATTAGATGCTAATAAACAAGAAATAACAATTTTAGAAGAATTATATGAGGAGAATAATGATGAAGAAAATTGAATGTGTTGAACGTGAAGGATTTATTACATATTATGGTACTGATAAACCTGTCATGATTAACGAAAATGTGAAAGAAAAAAAGCAAGAAACTAGAGGTGTTTGGTTTTCTACTGTGGAAAATATTGATATACATCCTTGTGATTCTATTGAAGAATACAAAGAACAAATGGATGATGTCATTAAAACTTGTAAAAAATATCATTTAAATACTGTTGTATTTCAAGTACGTCCAGGATGTGATGCCTTTTACCAATCAGATATTAATCCATGGAGTTGTTATTTAAGTAAGACAAAAACTGAAGATGAAGATCCTGGATTTGATTTATTTGGTTATTTTGTTAATAAAGCAAAAGAAGCTGAAATTGATGTACATGCATGGATGAATCCTTATCGTGTTAGAGGTACAAAATTAAATGAAATTAACATGACAAAAGAACAATTCTTACAAGAAAAATTAAGTCCTAAAAATTTTGCTCGTAAATATCCTGATTGTGTTATTGAAACATCTGAACATAAATTAATATTAGATCCAGCTAGTTCGAAAGTTCAAGATTATCTTGTTGATACAGTATTAGAAATTGCGAAAAAATATCCAATTAAAGCTATTCATATCGATGATTATTTTTATCCATATGATCCAATTAGTGATCCACTTGAAGAAAAAAAACATCAAGCATTACACCCTGAACTTTCTTTAGATGATTTTAGAAGAGAAAATGTTAATACCATGATTAAGAAAATTCATGATGCGTTAAATACGTTAGATCATAAAGTAGAATTTGGTATTAGTCCATTTGGTATTTATCGTACTCATTCTAGTCATTTCGCTGAAGCTGGTAAAGAAGGCGGATGGGAATATGGCTCACATAATCATCATTCATGTTTCCAATGTTATGAAGGATTATATGCTGATATATATCTATGGATGGAAAAAGGTTGGATAGATTATGTTGTTCCTCAAGATTATTTTTCCTTAGATAGTTTTAAAGTAGCAGAAGATGGCAAAACAATTGAAATTGTGAAATATGCTGATTTAGTTGATTGGTGGAGTTGGGCAGCAAAAAAGACTAATGTTAAATTATATATTGGTCAAGGAATTTATCGTTATACTGATCATGGCAATTGGGGAAATCCTGAAGAAATAATTAACCAATTGAAAGTTAATGATTTATATGAAAATGTTAAAGGATGTGTTTTCTTTACATATCATGACTTTGTTAAAAATGATAAACCAACATTAGTTAAAGCTAGAGAATTATTATTAAAAGCTTGGACAAAGGATGTAAAACCTTATTAAAATGTTTAAAGTTGATAGCTATTTAGCTTATACTGAATTTCTTAAATCAGAACCACAAAATCCTAAACCTAAAATATTAATTCATGCTTGTTGTGCACCTTGTTCTACTGAAGTATTGGACATTTTAAATAAATATTTTGCAATTACTATTTTTTATGATAATCCTAATATTTTTCCTAAAGAAGAATATGATAAAAGAAAAGAACAATTTAAAAAGATTCCTCTAGAATTTAAATTCATCGAGGGAAAGTATGACCCACTTAGATATGATAATGCTATATTAGGGTTTGAACATTTAAAAGAAGGAAGTAAAAGATGTTATTGTTGTTATAGCTTCCGTTTAGAAGAAACAGCTAAAGAAGCTAAAAGATTAGGTTATGATTTTTTCACAACAACTCTTTCAATTAGCCCTTATAAAAATAGTGATTGGATAAATGAACTTGGTGAACATTTTTCTAAAGTTTATGATATTCCTTTTTTCTATTCCAATTTTAAGAAAAAAGAAGGATATAAAAAATCTATTCAATTATCGAAAAAATATAATTTATACCGTCAAGAATATTGTGGATGTAAATATTCTTTGTTAGAAAGTAATAAAGTTGATAATGATCTTAAATGACATTATCAGCTTTTTTATTATATTTATAAGTAGGAAATTTTTAATTAATTATTTTTTTATTATATCTTAAACAAAAAATAAAAATGTGCACATTGCACATAAAAATTGAAATATGCCTGTTAATCATTAATCAAAATGATACCATTTAAATATTTGAAATTAGTAAAAATATAATATTGTTTTAGTTAAGTAAAATAATTTTTTTAAAATATTTAGTAATCTTTAGCTATTGATTATTTTTATTTGAAATATAATTTAAATTTTAAATTGACTTTTTTTTAGATAAAATACTTTATTTATTAGCTGTTTTTAATTAAAAAGAGTTATATGTGTTAATAAAATCATTAATTTTAAAACAATTTATGAAATAAATACAATTTCAAATATTATTGAATATATGGTCATATATATTAAAACAATTAAAAAAATATCAAATAGGTGGTATCATTTTGAAAAATGAGAAACTGGTATCATTTTGAAAAAGTATTAACAAAAATTGAAATATGCCTTGAAAAAAATGGTATACTATGGTATAATAAACATAAGAGAAAAAACGCTTTTTCTAGAAAGGAGGAATCATGTATCTCATTTACCCTAGAGTAAAAATTCAAAAGGATTTACTTGGTGAATTAAATATAACAGAATTCTTTATTTACTTTGATATAAACATAAAATCTGTTATACAAGAATTAAATGAATTTATAAAATATAAACAAGTATCTAAAGAGGAAAGCAACTTTTTATTAATAACAAAAAAATCTTTAAAAGATCAATATTACGAACTTGATATTGAACCAAACAAAATTACAATATATGCTAATAGTAATAGTGGTTTTTATTATGCTGTGAAAACGTTAAAACAGATATATCACCCTTTTATGAAATGTGTTCATATTGAAGATGGTCCTGATATTGAAATTAGAGGATTTACTTACGATATTAGTCGTAATAAAGTGCCAAAGGTAGAAACTGTAAAGAAAATTATTGATATAATGAGTGATTTAAAAATGAATCATTTAGAATTATATGTTGAAGGATTTAGTTTTGAATATAAATCATTTAAACAATATCTAGAAAAAGATTCATATTTAAGTCTTGATGAATATCATGAAATTGAAGATTATGCTTTATTACACGAAATAGATTTTGTACCAAATCAAAATGGATTTGGACATATGACTGATTGGCTTGAAAAAGATGAATTTAAAGAACTTGCTGAAGCACCTAATGGAATTGATTTATGGGGCTCACATCGGAAACCTAGTACTTTAAATCCTTTAGATGAAAAGTCAATTGAATTAGTTAAAAAAATGTATCACGATATGCTCCCTCATTTTAAATCATCTTATTTTCATATGAATTTTGATGAACCATTCGAATTAGGAAAAGATAAATCTAAAGAAGAATGTGAAAAATATGGCGAAGAAAATGTATATTTAGATTATACAATAAAAGCATATGAAGAAATAAAGAAATATCATAAAACACCATTAATTTGGGGAGATGTTCTTATTCGTCATGACAATGTCTTATCAAAAATTCCTAAAGATATGATATTTGTTGATTGGGGATATGATGCTGAATATCCTTTCTACGATCATTTATCAAAATTAAAAAATGCTGGGGTTAAATTTATGGCTGCTCCAGGAACTACTACATGGTGCACATTATTAGGTCGAACTCAAGACTGGTTAGAAACAATTAATAATGCTGTTTGGGATATTTATAAATTAGGTGGAATGGGAGTTATTCTTACTGATTGGGGAGATGTTGGTCATTTGCAACATTTACCAATTTCATTTGCTCCTTTAGCTTATGCTGGTTTATTAAGTTATCGTTGTAAAGAAGGAACTTATAAAGATTTAAAATATTATTTAAATCATTATATCTTCCATGATTCCAAAGAATTAATTTCTGATATATTGATGGATATTGGTACATATTTTAAATATGAACCACATTATACAGGTAATGGTAGTGTAACATTTTATTCAATGGTTTGGGCATTAAATGCTTTAAAAGAAAAAGATCCAATTCAATATTTCACTTCTAAAATGAAATATAATTATTTAAGTTTAGAAGAATTTATTTTATTGAATGATTTCTTTGAACAAAAATGTAAAGAATTATCATTTGCTGATGTTGATTCATTAGTTAAAGATGAAATTATTCATTCAATTAATGTTTTAAAAACAATTATGAAAGTTAGTCTAGCTCATCAACCAAAAGTTGATATCGAATATCGCCTTGCTTGTCTAAAAGAAGCAATTGGTTCGATAGATGGATTAATATTGGAATTAAAAAGAATTTGGTTAATTCGTAATAAATATAGTGGTTTAGATAAAACTATTTTAAATTTAGAAAAACTGAAAGAATTTGCTATAAAGAGTTTAGATTTTTATGAAGGAGGAGCTCATGAAACGCAAAATTAAAATATCGAGCAAGATGATAAAAAGAATAGCGTTAATTGCTATAGGCGTTGCTGTATTTGTTTTTCTTCTTGTTGTTGTTATTCAAAGCTTTGGTAGTGGACATAAATTGTCTAATTCAACTCCACTTAGAGGTAGTGAATTAAGTGGTGAATACAAAGAATATGTGGAAAGTTATCCACAAAATTTCCCAGAAAATCATCCTTATGTTGTTAATGGTGAAAATAAAGCAATTCCTGCTGAATATAATGCAACATTAACTCAAGATGCTAATAGTGGACTTGATACTACAACAGGAGCTACACATACAATTAATGAAGTTAGTTATAATTATAGTGGAACATTAGGAAAATTAATTTATGATGTTGTTATTCCTGAAAATGGTTTTTATAATTTATTGTTAGAATATATGCCATCAACTGAAGAAGTATATCCTGATGGTGAACCAAGTGGTGGTGCTAATATTGAACGTGCAATTGAAATAGATGGAGAAATACCATATAGCGATTTATCAAATGTTGCATTCCAAAGAATATTTACTGATGGAAGTAGTAAATTAGTCGATTTAGCTGGAAATGAAATTAAACCAAAACAAGTTGAAAAACCTGAATTAAGAGCTTCATATGTATATGATCAAGTTGGATATGTGACAGAACCATATATGATTTATTTTACAGCTGGTGCTCATACAATTGGTATTGAATCAATTCGTGAAAATATGTTAGTTTCTAAAGTATTTGTTACAAGTATTGAAAAATATATTTCATATGAAGAATACAAAGCACAATATCAAGGTAAACCAGTTGTTAGTGGTAAAGTAGCATATCAAATTCAAGGTGAAGGTGGACCTGAAGAAGATGGTCGTACAACTAATGTTGTTAGATCTTCTTCAACAATTTATGCTGTATCTGATAGAACAAGTGCATATAATGTTTGTATTGATGAAAACCATAATAAAACAAAATCATCACCAGTTAAATTAGTATTAAATACAATTGGTGGTGCTAAATGGAGTACACCAGGTGATTGGATTACATGGGACTTTGAAGTTCAAGAAGAAGGCATGTATGAAATATCACTTCGTTGTAAACAAAATGTTTCCCGTGGATTATTCTCAACAAGAAAACTTGCTATTGATGGTGAAACACCTTTTGCAGAAGCACAAAATTGTAAATTTGTTTACAATAGTGACTGGAGTATCGTTACATTAGGTACTGATAAAGAAGCATTCTTATTCTACCTAACTAAAGGAAAACATACAATTACATTAGAATGTACTTTAGGTGATTATGCAACACAAATTAGTCGTGTTCAATATGTCATTGATGATTTAAATAAATTATATCGTCGTATCATTCAAAAGACTGGTATTAATCCTGACCCATACATTAATTATTTTGGTGGTGACAGTGGAAAAGAATTCATTGCTGAAGCAAAAGAAAAATTCCAAGAAGCTGTTGATACATTAACTGATGTTTCCAAAAAAATTACTGAAATTTCTGGAGAAAAGAGTAGTGAAACAGCATCACTTGAAACAATGTCAGTTCAATTAAAACAATTTATTAAAGATCATTATAAAATTCAAAAAAATCTATCTGATTTTAGTACAAATATTTCTTCATTAGGAACATGGATTCTAGATGTAAGTCAACAAGCTTTATCAATTGATTATCTTGTAGTTCATAGTTCTGATTACAAACTTCCAAAAGCAAATCCAAATGCCTTTGGTAGTCTATGGTTTAATATTAAAGGATTTGTTTTATCATTCTTCTATGATTATGAAAGTGTTGGTTTGACTGAAGCTAATAGTGAATGGAAAGATGTAGATGTATGGCTATTAACTAGTGAAAACCAAGGACGTGAACAAGCTAATGCAATTAGTAGTATGATTAATGAAGAAAGAAGTAATCCTAATAGTGTATTAAATGGAGTTAATGTAAGTCTAAAAGTTGTTTCTCCAGATGTATTATTAACGGCAACACTTGCAGGGCGTGGTCCAGATGTTGCAATTAACGTAGCAAATGGTACTCCTGTAAATTATGCTTTACGTGGTGCTACATTTGATTTAACAACTTTCTCAAGATCTGCATTAGATGAAATTGGTTATAATAATGTCCCTTCATTTGAAGAAATTGCCTTAAATGAAGAAACAATGTGGTTCAAACAAAGTGCGATGGTACCATATGAATTTGAAGGTGGTTATTATGCTCTTCCATATACTCAAAGTTTCTTAGTATTATTCTATCGTACTGATATGTTTGAAGAATATGATTGGTCAGTTCCAAGAACTTGGGATAATTTAATCAATTTAATTCCTGAATTACAGATTCAACATTTTGAATGTTATTTACCATTGAATACAGTAGGTTCATCAAGTGTTGTTAACCAAATATTTGCATCATATTTATATCAATCAGTTGATAATGCTAGAGAATCAGCATTTTATAGAACATCTATTAATGAATTTGGTGAAGAATATGTTGAATCAAATTTTGATTCTGAAGCTGCAATGAGAGCATTCGAATTTTGGACTAGTTTCTATACTGATTATAGTTTCCCACTTCAAGCAAGTTTCGTTAACCGTTTCCGTAGTGGTGAAACACCAATTGGTATTGTTAATTATGATATTTATAATACATTAGCTGTTTCTGCACCAGAAATTCGTGGTAAATGGGATTTTGCATTACTTCCTGGTATTGAAAAAGAAAATGGTGAAATTGATTATTTAGGTGCTGCAAGTGGTACAGCATTAATAATGATGAAACAAACAGATGTACCATTTGAATCATGGAAGTTCATGCAATGGTTCACAAGTGCTGATACACAAGCTGGATATGCTCGTGAAATTGAAGCAATTTTAGGAGCTGCAGCTCGTCATAATACTGCAAATGTTGAAGCATTTAAACGTTTATCATGGACGACAAAAGAACAAGCCGTATTGTTAGATCAATGGGAACAAACAATTGGTGTTCCAGAAGTTGCTGGTGGATATTATACTGGACGTAACCTTGAAAATGCATTCCGTTATGTTGTTAATAATAACGAAAACCCACGTCAAACATTATCTGATTACATCTTAACAATCAATAGTGAAATTGACAGAAAACGTGAAGAATTTGGTTTAGCAACATCAACGAAAGCAGCAAAGAAGTAGGAGGAAAATAATGGAAGAAACAGTAAAAAAAGAAAACTGGTTCAAAGAAAAATGGCACCAATTCTTAGATTGGAAACATCGAACTGGTATTAAAATCGACCATTGGAGTAGAAAAAAACCATTAAGACGTAAATTATATTTAAATAGAACATTATATTTAATGATGTTACCTTATGTTATTCTATTTACATTATTTACAGTCGTTCCTGTAGTTATGAGTTTCTGCTTAAGTTTCACCTACTTTAATATGTTAGAAGCTCCTTCATGGTTAGGATTTAAAAACTATTTAACTTTATTTTTAGATGATGAAATATTTATAACAGCTGTTAAGAATACATTAATTATAGCAGTTATATGTGGACCACTTGGTTATTTAATGTCATTTGTTATGGCATGGTTAATTAATGAATTACCTGGTAAATTAAGAACCATCATGACCTTAGTTTTCTATGCACCATCTCTTTCAGGAAATGCCATTACTATTTGGACATTAATATTCTCAAGTGATATGTATGGATATGCTAACTCGTTCTTAATGTCATGGGGATTTATTTCTCAACCAATTACTTGGTTAACAAATGCGAAATACATTTTACCAATCGTAATTATTGTTCAATTATGGATGAGTTTAGGTGTTAACTTCTTAGCATTAATAGCTGGTTTAAAAGGTGTAGATAAAACACTATATGAAGCAGCAGCTGTCGATGGAGTAAAGAATCGTTGGCAAGAATTATGGTATATTACTTTACCACAATTAAAACCACAACTAATGTTTAGTGCCGTTATTCAAATATCTTCTGCTTTAGGAGTAGGTTCTATTACAACATCTTTAGCTGGTTTCCCTTCAGTATCTTATGCTGGTCATACAATTGTAAACCACTTAACAGATTATGGTAGTTTACGTTTTGAAATGGGTTATGCATCAGCTATTGCAACGATATTGTTTGTCGCATCAATTTTATTGAACAAATTAATTCAAAAGATTATTAGAAAGTTGGGTGATTAGGGTGGCTAAAGAGAAGAAAGAGAAAAAAGAAAAAAAGCAAAAGCTTGACCGTAATGAACGTAAGTCGAAAAAAATTGATTCCCGTCCTTTCGCCGAAATCAGTGATTTAAAAGTTCAAATGCGTTCAAAGAAAAGAAAAAGAGTTAACCGTTCTCTTCGTGGAGATATTGCCTTATTTGTCTTTTTAGCATTATTTGGTATATTAAGTATTTTACCTTTAGTTTTAACAGTATCAAATGCTTTTAAACCTCTAGATGAAATTTTCCTATACCCTCCAAGATTTTTTGTAAAGAACCCAACTCTTGATAACTTTTCTGATTTAGCAAACGCCTTAGGCTCATCACTTGTTCCATTTAGTCGTTACTTCTTCAATACTATTTTTGTAACAATTCTTGGAACATTTGGACATGTAATAATTGCTTCAATGTGTGCTTATCCACTTGCAAAATATAAAGTACCAGGTGGTGCATTAATATTTGGTCTTGTTGTTTATTCATTGATGTTCCCATCATCAGTAACAGCTATTCCAAACTATATGGTATTAAATTGGTTACATTTGATTGATTCATATTGGTCAATTATTTTACCTGCCTTTGCTTATTCAATGGGATTATTCTTAATGAAACAATTCATGGAACAAATACCAACAAGTTTAATAGAAGCAGCTAAAATAGATGGCGCTAGTGAATTTAGAATTTATTGGACAATTGTAATGCCACTTGTTAAACCTGCGTGGGTTACATTAATAATCTTACTATTCCAAAGTTTGTGGGCAAACTCAGGTTCCACAACAATCTATCGTGAAGATTTCAAGATGGTAAGTTATGCTTTAAGTCAAATTGCGACAGCTGGTGCTGCAAGACAAGGAACACTTGCTGCTGTAAGTTTAATTATGATTATTATTCCAATTGTTGTGTTTGTTATTTCTCAATCACAAGTTATGGAAACAATGGCACATTCAGGAATGAAATAGGAGGAAACAAATGAAGAAAAAAATTAGATTTTATATCATTGTTTTATTAGCTCTTGTTTGTTTTACAACACCTCATGTTTCAGCTGCTACAGGTTACACTTATAATCATAAAAGTGAAGTAATTTATTCAGCTGAAGGATTTACAGTTAATGAGATGCCTTATAATTATAAAAAGTTAGGTATTGAAGCTAGTGATTTTAGTTCACCATCAGACTTATTTGTATTTAATGGTGAAGATGAAACATTGATTTATGCATTAGATAGTAAATCAAATTATATGTTTGTTTTTGATGAAAACTTGAATTTGATTTTAAAAACAAATAAATTCATTTATGATGCGGATACATTACGTTATACAAATGATGATGATGTCAATGGTGTCCAAGCAGAAAAAGAAGAAGAACCAGAAGAACCAACTCCAGGCGAAACGACTCCTGAAGAACAAGCTCCAGGTGAAACACAAAAAGATGAAGACACAATAAAAAAAGGAGAACTTTATTTGAATTCTCCATTAAGCATTCATCGTGGTATTAATCCTAATGCTGATAAAGAAAAAGGAGAACTTTCTGATTTAATTTATATTTGTGATAATGGAAATGAACAAATTGTAGTTATTGATCCTAATTCATTTGATGAAGAAAAAGGTACATTTCATGTATATCAAGTTATCTCAGCACCTGAAGAACAACTAGAAAATAAAAAGTTTTCACCTTCTGAAGTATTATCAGATACAGCTGGAAGAATTTATGTTATTTGTGATAATGTTGGTGAAGGAATTATGCAGTTTGGTAAAGATGGTCAATTTAATGCTTATGTAGGTGTTAACTATGTAACATTAAGTGCATGGGATATTTTCTGGAGAAACTTTGCTTCTCAAGCACAAAGAGAAAAAATGACAACTTATCATAATACATCATTTACTGATATGGTATATACAAATTTCATGATTTATGCAACATCATATGCCATTACTGATCCTAAATCAGGAGGAATTACAAATGATAACATTATGATTAAAAAGATTAATCCATCTGGAAAAGATGTATTACGTCGTAATGGTTATTCAGCTCCAAAAGGTGATGCAAAATATATCAAAACAAATGATGGTCAAGGTACAACTAATCCATCAACATTTGATGGTATTACTGTTAATGATTATGGTGTATATACAGTTGTAGATTCTAAACGTGGACGTTTATTTACATACGACAATGAAGGTAACTTATTATACATCTCTGGTGAAAAAGGTGATGTATATACAGATAATATTCAAAACCCTGTTGCTGTTCAATATTTAGGTGAAACAATTCTTGTATTAGATAAATATTACAAAACAATTATTAAGTTTGAACCAACTGAAATTGCGAAAATAATTAATAAAGCAGTTAAAGAAGAATATAACGGTAGAAGCATTCGTGAAATTCCTACCTATAACAAAAACACTAAGACATGGTGGATAGGTAGTTACAATACTAAAATTACTGATCCAAATAAAGATGTGACAGAAGCAAATGGTCATTGGATTATTGGAAATGAAGATACTGGTATAGAAACTGAAGAATTAGCAGCAGCTGATTATTGGGAACAAGTTATTGCCTTAAATGCTAATTATGAATATGCATATGTTGGTATTGGTAAAAAATATAATGAACTTGGTGATTATAAAGAAGCAATGAAATATTTCAAATTAGGTGCTGATCGTGTTTATTATGGAAAAGCATTTAAACAATATCGTGATGCTCTTATTAAAAAATACTTTTCTGCCGTAGTAATAACAATAGTAGTAGTTATTGTTGGTGTTGAAGTTTTAATCCACATTCGTAGAAAAAAACTTGGCATTGTGAAAGAAGAAGAGACAGGAATAGGTGATGAATAATGAATGAAAAAATGAAATTAGTTGGTCAAAAAATTAAACAATTTTTCAAATTTGTTTATACAGAAATGATTAAATTTCCTGCATACATTTTGATTCACCCATTAAAAGGTTTTGATGAATTTAAACGTTATAAAAGAGCAAAACTATCTGTAGCAATTGCTTTTGCAGTTATCATGATTATTGTTAATATTTTAAGCTTCCAATACAATGGATTTTTAGTAAATGATAATGATGTTCAAGATTTAAATACATTTACTCAATTAGCTTATGTTGTAGGAATAATTGCTGTTGTTACTGTTGCTAACTGGTCTGTTACAACCTTATTTGATGGAAAAGGTAATATGAAAGAAATCTTTATGATGGTATGTTATTGTACTTATCCATTAATTTGGGCAACATCAATTGGAATGATTTTAAGTAATGTGCTTGCGGAAGATGAAATGGCTCTTTATACATTAGTTATTGCTTTAGGTGCGTTCTTAACATTCTATATGTTCTTCTTTGGCATTATTAGTATTCATGAATATGGATTATTACAATGTGTATTAACAATTTTAGCTACTGTTATTGCTGTTATGATTGTAATCTTTGCATGTTTATTGTTCTTTGATTTATTCCAAAGAATGTATGGATTTGTTTATACAATTTACCGTGAAATAACGTTAAGGGACTTATTGTAGGGAGGTTGAGATAATGAAAACAAGAAAAATATTACGTAGAATATTTAGATTAAGAAACATTGTTGCCTTCATACTTGTTGTTTTAATTGTTACTGTACTTTGTATGTATTATGTTGATCAATTAAATTATAAATATGAAAAGTCAGATAATATTGAATTCTTACCTGAAGAATTTAAAGATATGGAAGCTTATCGTCAGAAAGATAAAACTGAATGGTATTTAAGTCCAAGTTATACTGGTGATTTATTAGAATTAAATAATAATGTGGTTATTGGTACAGCTGGTAAATATAAAATGTTCTTTGATGAAGATTCAACTATTGTTACTGTTGTTGATACTACTACATTGATTGCTGGTCAACCAGCTGATAATCCTAATAGTTATAAATTAAAATATACAACAGCTGATCCTACTAAAAGTGATAGAACTGCTGCTAATGTAAGCCTTAGTTATTTCCAAACTGAGACTGGTACAGCAAGTTCAATTGTTCTTGATAGTTATACAAATAGTGTTTCTTACCTTAATTCACTAACTGAAGGTAGTGAAAAACATTATCGTTTACGTTATTTAACAAAAGAACAAAATGGATATGATGCTGTACAAGTTCTATATACTATTGGTAATTTTAGTGCTGGTGCTGGTTATTTCCCAACTAGAATGTATAATACTTGGTATGAACCATTTGAAGAAGCATATATTAATGCTCAAACATTGGAATTAGATGAAGAAGCATTTAAAAATGCCCATGATGCTTGGGAAGAATATATGAATTATGTTGGTAATTTAGGTAATACTTTTGAAGAAAGATTTAGAGGTAATACTTTATTAAGATCAACCCAAGCTAAAGCTGTTAATGTTGATGGTCAAGAAATTAGAATAGTTAAATATGATGGAAAGATGAATGTCTATACTAAAGAAGGGTATGAATATATGTTACATACAGTTCTACCTGATTTAGCTGATATGGGATTAATTTTGGGAAGTGAAGAAGAAGGATTCTATACTTTTGAAGGTAATCCAATCGTTGACAGCACTCTTGGTGAAGATACATCATATGGTAATTATGGTAATACTAAATATTTTAAATTCGTCGGTCTACCTTTAGAATTATTAGATGTTGATGGTGAATTATACAAAAAATATTTTAATAATCCTGATTCTCCATTAACAAATAATCCATTTTTACCTGAACAACAATGGAACTTTTTAAAGGGTATATTTGATTCGCAATATCCTTCTAAAGAATTTCCATATCCATTTTATGAATTAAAAAGTGGTGCTTTAGAAAACATCAGAGGTGGATATGCAATATTATATAATTATGGAGAATTATTACAAAATCAAACAAGAGGCTTTCCACTATATAAAGATGAAATGACACCATTTGTTGGTGGTGGAATTATTGCTAGAAATAGTGACGGAACTGTAATTTATGAAGATGGTTATATTAAAAATACTATTTACTCATTGGAACAAGTTGCATTAGATAACGAAATGTTTGGTGTTGCAACTGAAACATCTTTACCTATCTTTAATGTATGTGTTGAATTTAAAATTACCGATAAGGGCTTAGTTACAACAATCTTAGGTGATTCTTTACGTGATGGTCAAAACGCAACAGAAGATGATTTTAATTATGATTTAATTAAAGGAGATCATTCATTATCACAAATTAGTATTTTACAAAATATGACAAATGTTCCACTTGCTAGTCAAAGTGTTGATACTGATGGATATATTCTTGTTCCTGATGGATCTGGTGCTATCATTGATTTCAATAATAAAAAGAATGAAGAAATGGGCTATCGTGGTTATGTTAATAATTATTATGGTGAAGATAGTGCATATATTTCTAAAACATATACAATTGAACAAGGAAATATGTTATTAGGTATGTTTGGTTTTGTTGTTAATAGAAATAGCACTAACGGTGCATCTGATGTTCCTAAAGGATATATGGGAATTGTTGAAAAAGGTGGAGCTCAAACAGTACTTGCAGCTGCTGCCGTTGGTACAAATTATGCATATTTTTCAGCAAATCTTCGTATTAAAGAATCAGTTCAAGTTGGTACTGTTTATGAATCAAGAACTTATGAAAAATGGAGTAAGAATATAGCTGATAATGATCTTATTTATCGTTACATTTTCCTTGATGAAACTGAATTAGATTATGTTGATCTAGCTAATATTTATCGTAATTATTTAATTGAACGTGATGGATTAGAATTAAAAGATACAACTACAAGTCCTGTATTAAATCTTAATTTCCTAGGCTCATATGATAAATATGCCTTAGCAATTGGTATTAAATATAAGACATCTGATTCATTAACAACATTTAATCAAGCTCAAGAAATTATTGAAGAATTAAAAGCTAATAATGTTAATAATTTTAATATTTCATATACTGGTTGGACAAAAGAAAACTTTGAATATGAACTTGGTGGAGCTGTGAAAGTTTCAAGTGTTTTAGGAAAAGCAACTTCTATGAAGAAGTTCTTCCAATATTGTGTTGACAATACTATTACATTCTATCCTGAAATGTTTGTTACCACAACAAAAGGATATGATCTTAATTTTGGTAATCAAAAATATTCAACAAGAAGTGTAAGTAATGATACAGCAATAAGATATACATTTGATCCAGGTACTTTAAGACAAGATAAAAAAGCTCCTCGTACATATATCATTGCTCCACAATATTATGAAAGCATTGCAACTAAATTAAATAAATCAATTAACAAATTAAAAGTTTGGAATGACTCAAACAAAGCTTATGGTGGATTATTTGTTTCTGATTTAGGAAATTCATTTATTCCTAATTATGCAAAAAATAAAGAAGTTTATGGTCAACAATCACTAGAATATCAAATGAAAGCATTAGATATTTTAGCTGAACAAAACCAATTAAAATTATCTGCTCCATATGATTATGCATTTAAATATGTAACAACAGCAGTTGATGTTCCTGTTACATCTTCTATGTATGGTATGTTTGATCAAATGATTCCATTCTATCAATTAGTTGTCAATGGTTTATTTGATTATTCAACAATTGCTATTAATTCTAATACTGCTGGACATAATGAAAAATGGTTCTTATTAAAAGCAATTGAAACAGGTAGTAACATAAATTATTTAGTTTCATATGAAGATCCAAGTACATTATTAAAAACTGATTATACATATTATTTCCAAGCATATTATCAAAACATTAAGGAAACTATGATTAATCAAATCAATGAATTAGAACAATTAGGTATTTATAATGCTAGATTAGTTAATCATGAAATTCTTAACCCAAATTTAGTATTTGTTGAATACGAGAAAAAAGATGGTTCACGTATTGGTATTTATATCAATTCAACAAATATGGACACAACATATGAAGGAAAAACTTATCCTAAAGAAAGTTATAAAGTAAAAGGGGAGGAGGACTAATGAAAAAAATTAAAAGTTTCTTTGCCAATATTAAAAATAAAATAAAAAGTTTCTTTTCGTTTATTGGCAGTAAGATAGCACATGTTTATCATATATGCATGGATGCTATTAAAAATTTGTTTCATAAAATTGCCGAATCCAAATTTGGTAAGAAAGTAGGACCAGTTGTAACTTTCATTCCAAGAAAGTTTGGCGAACTTACAAACCATACACGTAAAACTATTTGGGGAATTATTTTTGTTCTTCCATTGTTAATTGGATTTGTTTATTTCTTCTTAATTCCATTTATCTATACTATTTGGTTTAGTTTAGGTTTTATTGAATCAGGAGGAAGTGTTGGACTTAAAGTTAGTTTTGTTGGTATTAAGAATTATATTTATGTATTCACCGAAGCAACAGCTACTCCTAGAGGTGAATCAGAATTAACATTCTTAGAATTCTTAACACAATCAATTATTTCAATATTAACTGATATTCCAATTATATTGATCTTTAGTTTAATCATGGCTGTAGTTTTGAATTCTAAATTTAAAGGACGTGCCTTTGTTCGTGCTGTATTCTTTGTTCCTGTAATCTTTAACTCTCAAGCCATTGACGTTGCAACCAAAGCATATACAGTTTTAGATGAGTCGACAAGTGGCGCTACTAAAGATTTGTTTGAACAAATGTTTAGTTTTAAAGACTTTTTAACGAATGCTAATTTCCCGAAATGGCTCGTCGACTTTTTAGGAAATGCATCGCAAAAGATTTATGATATTATTGCATATTCAGGTATTCAAATATTAATATTCTTATCAGCTATTCAGTCTGTTCCGAGACATTTGTATGAAGCGGCAAAAATGGAAGGGGCAACCCAATATGAAATGTTCTGGAAAATTACTTTCCCGATGGTTTCGCCAATGCTGCTCGCGGCAGCTGTGTATACAGTCGTCGATTCCTTCTTGCGTTCACCAATGATTACAATTTTAGATAAATTCTCTAAACCTGGTACTCAAGAAGTTACAAGTGAAGATTTAGGATTATTAATTGATGGCAAAAATGTATTATCAAATTATGGTATTGGTGCATCAATTTCCTTAATTTTTACAGTTGTTATTGGAATATTATTAGCTATTGTATTAGGAGTATTGTCAAAGGTGGTGTTCTATTATGACGAATAAAAATAAAGAAGAAAAAGAAAAAATCGCTATAACTGAACAAGAAAATATTCAAGAACAAGAAGTTTCTAATGAAGAAAATCTTGAAGATGCAAATGATGTAAATGAAGCTACTACATCTGATGAATTAACACCACAAGAAAAAGAAGAACTTGCGAAAGCTGAACGTGATGCATATATTACTAAACTTTGTGCTGAACGTGCTTTGCAACAAATCTTAGATGAAGATGAAGATAGTGCTTTAACAAGAAAAGAAGAAACACAAGAAACGGTTGAATTAGCATTAGATAATATGACAGTTGGTCAAGAAATTAAATACAGAATTGCGAAAGCAAAATCTGATTGGCATGATCCAACATTAAGAATGGTTAGAAGTCGTAAAACTTTACAAATCTTAGGTGCCATTTTTAGAACATTTATTCTAATTGGTTTATGTTTTGTCATTATCTTACCAATTCTAGAAAAAATATCATATGCTTGTCGTTATCCTACAGATATTACTAGACCTGAAGTAGTTTGGATACCAGCCGAATGGAGCGTTTTAAATATTCAAATCGCCTATAAATATTTAACGCTTGAATCAAATAACGTATTTCTTAATACTGTTTTCTTATCAACGGTAACAATGTTTATTCAAATTATGGCTACAGCTGTTGCAGGATATGCATTTGCTCGTTTAAAAGTTAAATATTTTAGTAATATTTTCTTCTATACAGTAATTATTACTTTAATAGTTCCAAATGAAGCTTTAAATATTGCCAGAAAAATTCTTTATGTTGAACTACCATTCTTCGGAATTCAATTAATGAATAATATGTTTGCTATATTTATAATGTCAGCATTTGGTATGGGATTACGTTCAGCTATTTTCATATATTTGTTTAGACAATTCTTCCGTGGTGTTCCAATTGAACTTGAAGAATCTGCGGAAATTGATGGTGCTGGTGTAATTAGAACATTCTGGAGTGTAATGCTTCCTAATGCTCGTGGAGCTATCATTACTGTTGGTTTGTTCTCATTTGTATGGCAATATAATGATTACTATTTTGCAACATTATTCGGCTTCCGTGATAAAAAAGTTTTACCAGTATTAACTACAGCATTAGCAAGTAGTGCTGAATCATTCAATTCATTATTTGAAACATCATTTAGATCTTTGTCACAAGAACTTGGAAAGATTACTGAAGATAGAATGTTCTATGGATTAATCTTAAATACAGCTGCATTACTAATGATGCTACCATTAATAATTGCTTATTTCTTTGTTCAAAGACAATTTGTTGAATCTATTGAACGTACTGGTATTACAGGTATGTAAAATATTATAAATAATATTATAAAGAGTTGGTTATTCATAATCAGCTCTTTTTTTGTTATTAAAAGTACTAGTATAAATATCTTTATTTTTAGTTATAAAAGTGATATAATATTGTATTATAATGAAAGGAATTACATATGCTAATAGGAAGAAATGTTAATATCTATTATTTAAAATATTTACACTTTTTTGTCATTGGAATTATTGCCTTAATTGTTGTTGATATATTACAATTACAAATTCCTGATTATATTGGAAAAATTGTTGACCACTTAAATAATAATACATTTAGCCTTGAACTACTTGCTGATTATACTAAAAAAATGGCATTAATTGTTTTAGCAATCTTTCTTGGAAGATTTACTTGGCGTATTTGTATTTTTGGTAATGGGGTGCGCATAGAAGCAGATATGCGTGCTAAATTATTTGCTCATTCTGAATTATTAAGTCAAAGATTTTATCAACATAATAAAACAGGTAATTTAATGGCATTATATACTAATGATTTACAAACAATACGTGCTTCATTTGCAAGTGGAACTATGATGTTTGTTGATGCAACATTTTTAGGAATTATTTCTTTTATAAAAATGATTCGTAAGGATGTTAGATTATCTATAATATGTATTATTCCTTTAATTATGTTAGCTATTGCTAGTTTAATTGCGGGAAGATTTATGCGTAAGAAATTCCAAATTAGACAAAAAGCATATGGTGACTTATCAGATTTTGCTCAAGAAAGTTTTTCGGGATTAAGTGTTATAAAAGCTTTTGTAAAAGAAGTACATGAATTAAAAGCATTTGCGATAGTTAATAAAGATAACCAAGATAAAAATGTCGATTATATAAAAATGTCCACATTAGTTAATGTTTTATTATATGGAACATTAATAGGAATGGTTGGTGTTGCTATATATGCCTATGGTGGTTGGATAGTATATCAAAATAAAACAGGATTTACTATCGGTGATTTAACTGCATATTTATCATATTTTACTACTTTAACATGGCCAATGATGGCATTAGGACAATTAATTAATTTACATTCTCAAGCTAGAGCATCATTGAATCGTGTCGATCAATTATTAAATTATCCTGTGGAAATAAATGATGCAAATGATGTTGTTAAAAATCATTCATATCAAGGTAAAATATCATTCAATCATTTATCATTTACTTATCCTGATTCAGAAAGAGAAGTACTACATGATGTTACATTTACTATTGAAGCTGGACAAAGTGTTGGTATTATTGGTCGAACTGGTAGTGGTAAAACAACATTAGTTGATTTATTATTACGTATTTATAATTTACCAACTAATGAAAAAGCCTCATTATTTATTGATGATATTGATATTATGAAATTACCAATTAAAGAACTTCGTAATATAATAGCTTATGTACCTCAAGACAACTTTTTATTTAGCGATAAAATTTCTAATAACATTGCCTTTTGTCAAGAAAAGACAAATATAGAACAAGTAATTGAAGCAGCAAAATATAGTGATGTTCATGATAATATTATTGAATTTAAAGATGGCTATGATACTATTTTAGGTGAAAGAGGTGTAACAGTCTCTGGTGGTCAAAAGCAAAGAATAAGTATTGCAAGAGCATTAATAAAAGATGCTAAAATATTAATTTTAGATGATTCTGTATCAGCTGTTGATACTAAAACAGAAGAAAGTATTTTAAGAAATCTTAAAAATATAAGAAAAGATAAAACAACAATTTTAATTGCTCATCGTATTTCCACAATCAAACAAATGGATAAAATATTATTAATTGATGATGGAAAGATAATAGGATATGGTAGCCATGATGAATTATTAAAGACATGTAAAGAATATGAAAGAATGGTTTATTTACAAAAACTAGAAGATGAGGTGAATGAATAATATGAAAATATTAGTTAAGAAAACAAAAACACCTCAACAAAAAGGTTTAATGAAAAGATTATTACATTATATTAATGGACATGTAAAATCATTTGTTATTGCTTTTTTCTTAATGGTTATTGTAGTTGGTTTAGATACATCTTTACCAATATTTACAGGTAAAATTGTCGATGAATTAGGAAAAGATGTTATTAAATTTTCAGTTGTTTTATTATATATAATTTTATATGCTATATTTATGATTGTTGAATATATTATTCAATATATTCAATCAATATCATTACAAAAAGTTGGGCAAGAAATTATGTATACAATTCGTGAAGATGTTTTTAGAACTATTGAAACATTTTCTAATGAACAATTAAATGTTATTCTTGTTGGTAAATTAGTTACAAGAGTAACAAGTGATACAAATGCAGTTAATGAAATGTATACTAATATTGTTATTAATTTAATTAAAAATATATTAACAATTATAGTTGTCATTATTATTATGTTTGTAATTCAATGGAAGTTAGCTTTAATTGTTTTAGCATTTGCACCATTATTAGTTGTAGTTTCTATTATATTTAGAAAAGTATCAAGAAAAGCTTATTCCGAAGTAAGAGCCAATGTAAGTAATATTAATGCTTTTCTTTCTGAAAATTTAAGTGGAATGAAAATAACTCAAGTATTTAATCAAGAAAAGAAAAAGTTTAATGAATTTCAAGATAGAAATAAACAATTAAGAAAAAGTTCAATGAAAGAAATTTGGGTATTTGCTATCTTTAGACCAATTATATATGTATTATATATTACTACTTTAATTTTGGTTATTTATATTGGCTGTAAAATGGCATTAACAAGTGGTGTAGTAACATTTGCCATTATAATTATATTCCAACAATATATTACTAAATTGTTTGATCCTATTCAACAATTAGCTGATCAATTTAATGTAATGCAAAGTGCATTTGCGGCAAGTGAAAGAATATTTGAAGTATTAGACACTAAACCTGTAATCGTTGATAGTCCTGATGCCATTGAATTAAATAATATTCGTGGTGATATAGAATTTAAACATGTATGGTTTAGTTATATTCCTGATGAATGGATATTAAAAGATGTTTCGTTTAAAATTAATGCTGGTGATACTGTTGCATTTGTTGGGGCAACAGGTAGCGGTAAAACGACAATTTTATCATTAATTGTTCGAAATTATGATATCCAAAAAGGAGAAATATTAATTGATGGCATTGATATTAAACATATTAAAATTGCTAGTTTACGTAAACAAATTGGACAAATGTTACAAGATGTATTCTTATTTAGTGGTACAATATTTTCTAATATTCAAATGCGTGAAGAAAGTATTTCTTTAGATGATGTTAAAAAAGCATCAACATATGTAAATGCTAATCATTTTATCGATCAATTACCTAATGGATATGATGAAGAAGTAAGAGAAAGAGGAAATAATTTTTCGAGTGGACAAAGACAATTGTTATCATTTGCTAGAACTATTGTTCATAAACCTAAAGTAATGATATTAGATGAAGCAACGGCAAATATTGATACAGAAACAGAATTATTAATTCAAGATTCTTTAGAAAAGATGAAAAATATTGGTACTATGTTAATTGTTGCTCATCGTCTATCAACTATTCAACATGCTGATAATATTATTGTTATGCAAAAAGGAACAATTATTGAAGAAGGAAATCATCAAGAATTATTAAAGTTACATGGTTATTATTATAAATTGTATCGATTACAATATGAAAGTAACCTAAAAAATAATCAATAAAGGAGTTATTAAATGGTTAATCAAGAATTATTAAAAAAGTACGCTACTCTAACAATTCAAGTAGGTGTTAATGTTCAAAAAAATCAACTCGTTGTTATTCGTTCAAATGTTGAATGTGTATTATTTGTTAGAGAATTAGTTAAAGCTGCATATGAAGCTAAAGCTAAAAATGTGATTGTTGAATGGTCTGATGATTATGTAAATAAAGAATATTATGAAAATGTTGATGAAGAAGTATTAAAAGATGTTCCACAATATGTTATTGAAAAGAATCATTATTTTGTAGATCAAAATGCTTGTTTAATAAGTATTTCTTCACCAACACCTGGATTAATGAAGGATGTTGATCCCAATAAAATTAAATTAGCAAATATTGCTTCGCAAAACAAATTAGGATTTTTTAGAAAATTCACGATGAGTAATGCTACTCAATGGGTTGTTGTAGCTTATCCAACACTTGCTTGGGCGAAAAAAGTTTTTCCAAATTGTGATGATGAAATTGCCCAAGATAAATTATTAGAAGCAATTTTAAATGCAAGTAGAGTTACTAAAGATAATAATCCTGTAGAAGCTTGGCAAGAACATATGGATAGACTTGCTAAACATAATGATATGTTAAATAAGTATGCTTTTGATAAATTACATTTTAAAAATAATTTAGGAACTGATTTAGAAGTTAAACTTGTTGATGGACATATTTGGGGTGGAGGTGGAGAATATTCGCAAAAAGGTGTCTATTTTGCCCCTAATATTCCAACAGAAGAAACATTTTCAATGCCTCATTCTCATGGTGTAAATGGTAAAGTAGTTGCCACAAAACCTCTTAATTATCAAGGCAAATTAATTGAAGATTTTTATTTGATTTTTAAAGATGGAAAAGTAGTTGATTTTGATGCTAAAAAAGAAAAAGAAACATTAAAAGCATTACTTGAAACAGATAGTGGTAGTTCTAGATTAGGTGAAGTTGCTTTGATATCTCATGATTCACCTATATCTAATATGAATATATTGTTTTATAATACTTTATTTGATGAAAATGCTTCTTGTCATTTAGCATTAGGAAATGCTTATACAATGAATATTAAAGATGGTAATAATTTAAGTGAAGAAGAATTGATGAAAAAAGGTTATAATAAATCAATTGTTCATGTTGATTTCATGTTTGGTAGTAAAGATATGGAAATTGTTGGTACTACTAAAGATGGAAAAAATGTCAAAATATTTATTAATGGTAATTTTGTATTTTAATTGTATTGAATAATATATTTTGGATATCATATTGTTGAGGTGTAAAATAAATGAATAAAGCATCAACAAAAGATATCAAAAGAATGAATAAATTTTTATCAGGTATTCATATGGGAAATAATGTTTTTCGAATTTATTTTGAAAAAGCTGAAAATGAAGAATTAAAAAAATTGTTTTCCGAAATATCTGAAATTTTTAAAACTCATGAAGAAAAAATGACATCTATTATTGAACATGTTGGAGGAAATCCGACTGATGAACTTACTGTATTTGAATCAATGTCAGTAGCAATGGAAAGTTCAAAAGTTAAATTATTAAGTAATGATTTTAGAATATGCATTGCATCATTGAAAGCAGTTCATATGGGTATAATTGGTTCAATTCGGTTTCTTCACGATAATAAAGAAATGAATAAAAACTTCATATCAAGAGTTCAGTCTGTATTAGATGATTATCGTTCAACTGATGATAAAATCCAATCATTCTTAAGAAAAAATGCCTAAAATATATAAATGAAGTTATATTCTGATAACTTCATTTTTTAAATTAATCTAATGAAACTTTCATTTTTTGTTGACAAATATTTAATATTTAGTATATAATTTAAGTTATAGGAGGAATTATATATGTATTGTAAAAATTGTGGACAAGAAATAAATGATGATGCAACATTTTGCCCTAATTGTGGCACCCCATGTAATGCAAATCTAAATGTTCAAGTAAATAATAGTTCAGATAAACCAATTAAAGGAAAAGGAATAGGTATATTATTAGGATTACTACTTGGTCTAATTGGCTTAATTCTTGCTCTTTGTTTAGGTGATGAAGATGCTAAAAAAGGTGGACTTATTGGGTTTTTAATTGACTTAGGAGTTTCTATAGTTATTTCTATTATTTCTTTTGCCCTTTTAGGTGCTGGTGTTGTTTCTTTATTAGTATGATATTTTAATAAATATTAAGAAATACATGAAAACGATATTTATGTATTTCTTTTTTTTGTTATTTATAGTATAATTTATTTAATTTATGGAGTGATATATATGGAAAATCAAATTAAAACTAAAATTGTTTGTACCATAGGACCTGCTAGTGAATCTATTGAAATGTTAGGTAAATTAGTTGATGCAGGAATGAATATAGCTAGACTTAATTTTTCACATGGCGATTATCAAGAACATGGCAAAAGAATAAAAAATATTCGCAATGTAAGTCGTAAAAAAAATAAAAAAATTGCCATTATGCTAGATACTAAAGGACCAGAAATTAGAACTGGTTTATTTACTGATGGAAAAGCTTATTTTTCTAAAGATGACATTGTTCGTATTGTTCGTGATGATGTAATTGGTACAAAAGAAAGATTCACTTTACAATGTAAAGAAGTGTTTAGTGATGTAAATATTGGAAACTTAATATTGTTTGATGATGGTAAAATGCGTTTTGAAATTATTTCCATTGAAGAAGATGGCTTCACATGTAAAGTACTGACACATGGATGGTTAAAAGATCGTAAAGGTGTTAATATTCCTGATGTTCATATTAATATGCCATTTTTAAGTCAAAAAGATATGGACGATATTGCTTTTGGGGTACAAGAAGATGTTGATATTTTATCTTTATCTTTTGTAAGATGTCCTGAAGATATTTATGAAGTAAAAAATTATTTAAAACAATTAGGTGCTCCATCACTAACTATTATGGCCAAAATTGAAAGTAAAGAAGCTGTACAAAATTTAAATGAAGTTATTCAAGCAAGTGATGCTATTATGGTTGCCCGTGGAGATTTAGCAGTTGAAACTGAACCTGAAGATGTACCAGTATATCAAAAACAAATCATCAAATTATGTAATCAATTAGGTAAACCTGTTGTTACAGCAACCCATATGTTAGATTCAATGTGTGCAAATCCCACCCCAACTAGAGCAGAAGCAAGTGATGTTGCCAATGCTATATTAGATGGTACAGATGCTGTTATGTTAAGTGGTGAAAGTGCTGCAGGTGAATATCCTGTGGAATCAGTAGAAATGATGGTTAAAATTGCCTCTTCAATTGAACCATTTATTCCTTATCGTGAAAGATTAAATAAAGCAATAGAAAAACGACAAAGAACTATTAATGATGCTATTTGTATATCTGTTGTGGAATGTACATTAAATTTAGATAATGTAAGTGCAATTATTGCATTTACAGAAACAGGTTCAACAGCTAGAAGAATTAGTATGTATCGACCTAATGTACCAATTATTGCTTGCACAGAAAAAGAAGAAGTGTGTTTACAATTAGAACATTATTGGGGAGTGTTCCCTACTATTGTTGAAAACATTCGTAATATTGCTGGATATGATGGTGTTGCTAATGAAATTGCTCGTAGAAAAAGATTACCAATAGGATCTAAAGTAATTATTACATCAGGAATGGGTGGTTCAATTGGTGGTACAAATACTATTCGTGTTATAGAAGTAGATTATTAAAATTATAATTATCAAGAAACCTACTAATGTTAAATCATTGGTAGTTTTTTTCACAACTAATCAAATTAAATTATTAATGTTGTCTTAATTTATAATTTTTTTAAAATGATAAAGTTGACAATACTTAAAATATTATGATATCATATATTATATAAAAGCTTTTTTAATTAGAGGTGATGACATATGTTTAAAAGATGTAATTTTCAGAAAATTTTCAATTTAGTTCTTATATTTATTTTATCTTTCTTTTTATTTAGTTGTAAAGAAAATAAACCAACTAATCCTAATCCAACTATTTCTGATAATCCTTCAGAAACAGAAGAAAACATTATTCATACTGAAGTTTTATTAATAGATGAAGAAAATCATTATATGGAATTATTAAATTGTCCAACAACATCATTTGATGATTCAATAGAAATTTTATTATTACAAAATAATAATATAGTTTATGGTACATTAAATGATTTATTAATAGGTATGAATAATGTATATGTCCAATATGATAAAACAAATATCAAAAAAATCTTAATTGATAATGAACCAGTATTTAATACAATTAGAGTTGCTATAAGAAATTCAATAGCTGATATTGCTAATATCAATAATTTATATCATGATGAAATAACTATATTATGTCCATTTTCGATAGAAATGATGACATTTGATGGATTAGAAAAATATCAAATTCCTGATCATTCTACTTTAAAATTTGAAATTAAAGATGGTAATATTGTTACATGGATTGGCAATACATTAATTAAAAGTGATAAACGATTAATATTAAAAGGTGGTAATCATGAAGTTCAAGTAACATCTATTAGAAGAAATGTTGGTAATCCATTTTATCAAGGTAATATGGAAATATCTATTTGTAATAATAGATTATTATTAATCAATGAAGTAGATATGGAAAACTATTTAACAAAAGTTGTTCCATCTGAAATGCCTTCATCATGGAATATGGAAGCTTTAAAAGCTCAAGCAGTTGCCGCTAGAACTTATGCATATCGTGATATTTACAATCGAAAATTTCCTCAATATGGATATGCTGTAGACGATAGTGAACAAAGTCAAGTATATAATAATATTAATACTGCCCCATCGTCCACAAATGCTGTCAATAATACTAAAGGAATAACCATGTTTTATCTAGATGAACCAATTATAGCATATTATTATTCTTGTTCATGTGGTTTAACAGCTGATGGTAATGATGTTTGGATAGAAGATAAACCAATTGAAGAAATCCCTTATTTATTAGGTCATAATTTAACAAAAGATTCAAATGGTAATCCAATTAGTTTTGATCCAACAAATGAAGAAAGGATGCTTAATTTCTTTAAAACAATTAAAATGGATTCCCCATGTGGTAATTCATCAAATCATCGTTGGCATGTTTCATTAACCAAAGAACAATTAAAAAATACAATTAATGCTAATATTGAAAATATGACTAATACATATCCAACATCTTATCCTCAATTAGAAAATAATCAATGGGTAATTAAAGAATTTCCTAATGATATTGGTAATATTCAAAATATAGAAGTCGACCAAAGAAGTAAAAGTGGTGTTGTAATTAGTTTAAAAATTACAACTGATAAATTAACATTTCGTATTATAAATCAATATAATATTCGTTTTACTATACGTCCTAAAGATGCTAAAAGCACTGTTATAACTGAACATGCGAAAAGTTCTGATAATACATATTCATCGCAAACAACTAATGACAATGTATTAGGTTCAGGATTCTTTGCCTTAGAATGGCAAAATGATACTTTACATTTTTATGGTGGTGGATATGGACATGGAGTAGGTATGTCTCAATATGGTGCAAATGGATATGCTTCTCAAGGACTTGATTATAAAACAATTTTAGAAAAATTTTATTCAAATATTATTTTTAAAGATAATTCAAATAAATATAATGAATTAACTGACTTTGAAAAATTTTTTCAAAAAAAATGAATAATAATTTAAATATTATCCATAATATTATTGTATAAAAGATTATTTAAGGCAAAAATAACTTTTATATTAAATAGATAGGAAATCCTATGATAATTACTAAATGAACTTCGCCAATTCATTTTAGTATAAAAGTGAATCGAGGCCTAGGGAACATTCACTAAATTGAATTCGAAGGAGCAATACTCACTCCTAAATTAATGAGTATATTAGATATGGTCAACTTATTGTATATCAAAACAATAACGAACCATTTTGCAAAAGAACAGATATCACTCTGTTCTTTTTTAAATTTAATAAAATATTATTCCAAAATAAAGTAACATGTGGTATAATCAATGATATAAAAAGATAATGAAATAAAGGTAATAAAGATTAGAAAATGAATTTTGTTGCATATAATTTATATAAATATCGTAAAGAATATAAAATAAGTATTAAAGAAATTTCTTCAATTTTAAATGTTTCTAAAAAAACTATATATCAATGGGAAAAAGAAAAAGATGATCCAACAGAAGAACAAATAAAAATATTAGCTAATTTATTTCATGTTGATTATTTATCATTTAGTAATGAATCATTTGAAACAATTGATTTAAGAAAAAAGAAAATATATGGTACTAATTATACTTATTTAAAATACCATGTCATTGAATGTAAAAGACATATATTTCCTTTAATATCATTTATATCAGATATTTTAGTTGTTATATTTTTGTTACTATGTGCTATATTAAAAAAATTACCTATTGAAGAAGGAACAATAGCCATATTAACAATATTAAGATTTGTTTTCTTAATTGAATTATTTGTAACCCCATTATTATTTATTGCTCTTCCTGCATTGAAATTATATTTTAATCGTAGTTATATAGTATCAATAGATACCAAAGTTTTAAAAGATAATAAAGAAGAAATCGAAGGAATCGTTGAAAGTCAATTAGTTAAAAATATTCATAAAAATATTTTCTTATCAATGTTTACAATTATATCACAATTATTATTTGTCATATATTTTATTTGTTATATGATTGATTTAGAAATTATATCAGTATATTTTATTTTATTTTTAGTATTTTCTCTTGTTTCAATTATTTTATCAATTATAAACATTATGCGCTATTATAAATATTATCCTAATAAAGTTGAAGCAAATAATATTAATTAAAAAAGTTGACCTTATTATAAAGTCAACTTTTTTGATATTTATTTTGTATAACAACCTAATATTTTAAGTTCTTTAGTATGTTCTTTTAATTCATTTAACAATTCTTCAGTATATTTTGAAATTAATTCACCAACAATTTCAATTTGAAAATAATATTCCCAAGGCAAATCTTTAATAGCTCTTGATTGAATTTTTTCCATATTAAAATGATGATTAGTAATAATATTAATAATCTTAGCTAATGAACCAACTTCATTAGACAAAGTAAAAGAAAGATTAATACGATTACCTGTTTTATCAAGTTTTTTCGATAAAACTATAAATCTTGTTGTGTTTGATTGAGCAGTATTAATATCTTGTGCAATTACTTCTAATTGATATAATTTTGCAGTTTCTAAAGATGCGATAGCTGCTTTAGATTTATCGTTTTGTTCATGAACATATTTAGCTGCTAAAGCTGTATTTAAAAATTCATGAATTGTGAAATTACGATTTTTTAAAAATTTACTAGATTGAGCAATTGCTTGATCTTTTGAATAAACATCAGTTATATCATTAATTGTTGCTCCAGGAATACCTAATAGATTTTGTTGGATCTTTAAATCATATATTTTATTAAAATATAAATCATATTTTACTAATAAATCTAATACTTCGCCAACTTCACCCGTATATGAATTTTCAAATGGCACAATTCCATAATCAACTATATTATTTTTTACTGCAATAAAAACATCTTCAAATGTTGGAAAAGATGTGAAAGAAGCATTAGGAAAACATGCTAGACTTGCTAAATGAGAAAATGCTCCTTCACTTCCTTGATATGCTATATGAAAAGTTTCAATTTTTGTTTTTTGATATTCTTTAGATATATCCATTATATCTTTAATAAATGTTTCATAATAAGGAAGATATTCTTTGTTATAAATTTTATTACAATTATCATCAATAACTTTTTTTTCTCTAGATATATCTAAAATAGGAATATTATTTTCTTTTTTATATAAAGCGACATCATTCACAACATCCATTCTCTTTTCAAATAGTTTTAACATCTCTTCATCAATTTGATTAATTTCTTTTCTAATTTCTTTTAAATCTTTCATATAGTTTAATTCCTTTTTTAATATATTTTGTTTACAATAGTTTATCATAAAATGGTAAGAAAAGAAATAAAATTAAAAAAAATTTGAATATCATTGACAAAATTATAATATCTTGCTAGAATAAATGTTATAAATCTTGTTATACAAGGAGGAAATAGAAGAATGTTGAAAAGTGTATTTTTTGATTTAGATGGTACACTTCTACCAATGGATGAAAATATATTTACCAAATCATATTTTAATTTATTATGCAAAAAAGCAAAACCATATGGTTATGAACCACAAAAACTTATTGAAGTAGTTTGGGGTGGAGTAAATGCCATGTATCATAATAATGGATCCAAAACAAATGAAGAAGCTTTTTGGCAATATTTTATTAGTCAATATGGTAATGAAAAAATAAAAGACAAAGAAATATTTAATTCATTTTATGTTAATGAATTTAAAAATACCAAAGAAACTTGCAGTGATAATCCATATGTAAAAGATATAATTAAGTTTGTGAAGGAAAATAATCTTTTATCCATTTTATCAACAAACCCTATTTTTCCTTTATCTGGAACTCTTACAAGAATGAATTTCATTGGCTTAACAGAAAAAGATTTTGATTACATTACTTGTTATGAAAATAGTTCATATTGTAAGCCAAATCCTAAATATTTTCAAACATTATTAGATAAATTTAATTTAAAACCTGATGAAGTAATAGTATTTGGTAACAATGATATAGAAGATTATTTATGTTGTAAACAATCTTCTTTAAGATGTTATTTAGTTGGTAATAATTTAATTTTACATCCTGAACAAAATATTGATTGTCCTACAATTGCTTTAAATGAAATTGTATCAACGATAAAAAAATATTTATAGGAGGAATAAATGAAGTTTAAAGAATTTGTGAAAAGATTTGAAGTAGTTAAAATAATAGTTGTTGTTATATATGCTTTAGTATTTTTATGGCTTGGAAAGTATTTAGCTACTGCACTTAGAAAAGCTTATCCTGATAATCCAATGTTAGCGTCTTTTCTTGTCAATTTTATTATATATATTTTTATGTTTATTTTTACAGTTGTTTTATTACATAAAGATATTAAAAAAGATTATCTCGCATTAAACAAACAAAATGCTATTAAATGTTTAATTTTAGTGACTATTGGATTTGCTATATCTATTATGTTTAATGTCATTTTTAATCTAATTTCTGAAATTGCGAAATTACCAAGTGATTCAATTAATGAAGAAGGTCTTGATTTAGTTTTAAGAAGTGCATATGGTGTACCTTACTTCTTTATTATTGCCTTTGTTGGACCTGTTGTTGAAGAACTTGTTTTTAGAAGAGCACTTACAGATGTCTTAAGAAGTTTTAAAATACCTCGTCTTGTTGTGGTATTTATTGTTGCTCTTGTGTTTGGTTTTTTACATGTTTATAGTGGTAAAGATTATATTATGGTATTTCCATATATTGTAATGGGTCTTGTTTTAGGATTCTTAGAATATGCAACTGATTCAATATATATCCCATTTATTCTTCATTATATCAATAATGCTCTTTCCGCATTAGCAACGCTTGCCTTCGGAGCACTATTATTATTATAAAAATATTGTAATTATTATTGTAATATTTCAAATTATTATTGCAAATAAAAGAATAATATGATATACTACTAGTAGAATGGAGAAGATGTCAATACATTAATTGACATTAAAAAGTGGCACATGAACATTATAAACAATATTATAAATAATATGTTTTATTACTATTACTTTAATCCAAGAAAGAGTCGAGTTTAATTTACTCTCATATCTTGGTATTTTAGTAATGCCATGATAAATATCTGTAAGTTATTCTTGATTCGATAAACAATATCAGGGATAACACGGATTTATAAATATAAATATTTAATGTGTTATCTAAATGGTAACACATTTTTTGTTAGGAGGTATTATGAAATTACATGTTAATTTAGAACAAGGTTATGATATTTATTTTGGTCATAATTTATTAGAAAAAATAGATGAGTATATTCCATCTAATGTTTTGAATAATAAAGTTATGATAATAAGTGATGAAAATATTCCTTCATCATATCGTAAAAAAATTTTAGATAAGATAAAATATGGTTATGAATATATTATTCATCCAGGAGAAGTTAGTAAAACATTACAAACTTATGAAAAAATCTTAAAATCATTATTAGAAAAACAATTTTCTCGAACTGATACTATTATTGCTTTAGGTGGGGGAGTAGTTGGTGATTTAGCTGGATTTGTAGCTTCATCATATAAAAGAGGCTGTAAATTTATTAATATTCCTACATCAACACTTTCTATGGTTGATAGTTCAATTGGCGGAAAAGTTGCTGTCAATTTAGAACATGTGAAAAATGTTGTAGGGGCATTTTATCAACCATTATGTGTTTTAATAGATTTTGAAACATTAAAAAGTTTACCTAAAAGACAATATTATAATGGACTTGTTGAAGCAATGAAAATGGGATTAATAATGGATAAAACATTATTATCTTTATTTGATGATATAGATAATAATTTAGAAGAAATTATTTATCGATCATTAGATGCTAAAAGAAAAATTGTTGAAGAAGATGAAAAAGAAACAGGCTTACGTAAAATATTAAATTTTGGCCATACAATTGGTCATGGAATTGAAAGTGCTTATTTAGGAGAAATTTACCATGGCGAAGCTGTTGGTTTTGGGATGATACCATGGATAAAAGATTTAGAACTTAAAAATCAAGTCTTAAATTACTTAAATAAAATGAATATAAAAAAACCAATTCTAAATAAAACAGATCAAATATATCAAGCTGTTTTAAATGATAAAAAAAGACAGCAAAATGAAATTACCATTATTCAATTAGAAGCAATTGAAAAATACAAAATGGTTAATATTTCTATTAATGAATTATATCAAAAAATAAAGGAGATGGAATAATATGGCATCATCATTTGGTAAAAACATTCACATATCTTTATTTGGTGAATCTCATGGTGAGGCAATAGGTGTTGTTATTGATGGATTAAAACAAGGTATTATGTTAGATATTGATAATATCGAAAAAGAATTAAACAAAAGGAAACCTCAAGGTTCAATATCAACATCAAGGCAAGAAAAAGATTCTTTTAAAATTATTAGTGGTTATTTTAATGGTTATACAACAGGTACTCCATTAACAATTTTAATTCCTAATGAAGATACGAAATCAACAGATTATCAACCTAATATACTTCGTCCTGGACATGCTGATTATACTGCCTTTTTAAAATATGATGGTTATCAAGATTATCGTGGTGGAGGCCATTTTTCGGGAAGAATTACGGCACCAATTGTTATTGCAGGAGCAATTTGTAAACAAATTTTATTAAATAAACATATTAAAATAGCAACTCATATCAAACAAATTCATCATACAATTGATGTTGATTTTGCTGTTAATCCTCAAGAATTAGAAAAACAAATTGATAAAATAAATGATTCATATTTTGCTGTTATATCATCTACTTCTAAAAATAAAATGTTAGATGAAATAAAAAAAGCTAAAGAAAATTTAGATTCAGTTGGTGGCATTTTAGAAACAGCTATTTTAAATATTGAAGGAGGAATTGGTGAACCATTCTTTTCCTCAATTGAATCTGTACTTTCTTCACTATTATTTTCAATTCCTGCTGTTAAAGGTGTTGAATTTGGTTTAGGATTTGAATTTGCTAATTTATATGGTAGTGAAGCTAATGATTCATTTATCTTTAATAATAAAATTGAAACAAAAACAAATAATAATGGTGGTATAAATGGAGGAATTAGTAATGGTATGCCAATTCGTTTTAAAACTGTTATTAAACCTACTCCATCAATCGGTAAAGAACAACAAACAGTTGATTTATTGACAAGTAAAGAAATAATAATGAAAGGAAAAGGCCGTCATGATCCATGCATTGTTCATCGAGCAAGAGTTGTTGTCGATAGTATGACAGCAATTGGTTTATTAGATTTGTATGTATCAAGATATGGCTATATGTGGATGGAATAAATGAAATTAGGATTAATAGGTGGTAAACTTGGGCATTCTTATTCAAAAATTATTCATGAAGAATTAAGAAATGAACCTTATGAATTATGGCCATTAAATGAAGATGATTTTCATAAATTCATGGATAAAAAAGACTTTGATGGAATTAATGTAACTATTCCCTATAAACAAAAAGTAATTCCTTATTTAGATACAATAAGCGAAAGTGCTAAAAAAATAGGAGCTGTTAATACCATTGTTAATGATAATGGTAAATTATATGGTTATAATACTGATTATGATGGTTTTTTATATTTAATTAAGAAACATAATATTGAAGTAAAAGGTAAAACTGTTTGTATTTTAGGAACTGGGGGAACAAGTAAAACAGCTAAATGTGTTTTAGAAGATTTACAAGCTAAAATTGTTTATAAAGCAACAATTGAAGATTTAGATGAAGAAAATTTATTAACATATGAAGAATTAGCTCTACATAATGAAATTGAAATATTTGTTAATACAACGCCTGTTGGCATGTATCCCAATTTAGGTAAACTAATTATTGACCTAGATTGTTATAAAAATGTGGAAGCAATAATTGATGTGGTATATAATCCAATTCGAACACAGCTCATTTTAGAGGCGGAAAAAAGGAAAATAAAAGCTGTTTCTGGTTTAGAAATGTTAGTAACACAAGCTAAAGTTGCTAGTGAAATATTTTTTCATAATTCACCAATTAATAATGATGAAATTACTAGAATTTATCAAAAATTAAAAACTGAAGTATTAAATATTGTATTAATTGGTATGCCTGGATCAGGTAAGTCAACAATTGCATCACAACTACAAAAAGTTTTACATTCTAATGGTATCGATATGGATGTATTAGAATGTGACAAAATCATTGAAGAAAAAGCTAAAATGACAATTCCTGAAATATTTAAAAAATATGGTGAACAATATTTTCGTGATTTAGAAGAAAATGTGATAAAAGAAGTATCACTAGAAAAACAAAAAATTATTTCTTCAGGTGGAGGAGTAATTTTAAGACAAAATAATATCAATAATTTAAAAGGTAATGGAATAATTATATGGATAGACCGTTCAATTGATAAAATAATTGTTGATGAAGAATCTAGACCATTAACTAAAAATAAAGAAGATTTAGAAAAGAGATATCAAGAAAGAAAAGATTTATATAAACAATATGCTGATATTGTTATTAAAAATGATGATAATATAATTGATGCTGTGAAAGGAATATTAGGTGAATTAAAATGGTTATAACAATCCAAAGTAAAGCCCCAAGAGAAGAAGTTGAGGCAGTCATTCATGATATAGAAAGTAAAGGTTTAAAAGTTCAAGAAATAGTTGGAGAAACTGTTAATATTTTAGGTTTAATTGGTGATACAACAATTGTTGATGAAAGTAGACTAGGGATGTATCCATGGGTCATTAGTGTCACTCATATTGCTACTCCATATAAAAAAGTAAGTAGACAATTTCATCCTGAAGATACAATTATTGATGTCAATGGTATAAAAATTGGTGGAAATGAACCAGTAGTAGTTATTGGTGGACCTTGTTCTGTGGAAAGTGAAGAACAAATTATGGAAATAGCTAGTGGTGTAAAAGAAGCTGGCGCTAAAATGTTAAGAGGTGGGGCATATAAACCAAGAACATCTCCTTATGTTTTTCAAGGATTAAAAAGTGAAGGTATTAAATATTTATGCGAAGCAAGAGAAAAAACTAATTTACCAATAGTTACTGAAATTATGTCAGTTGATAAAATTGATGAATTCGTTAAGAATGTTGATATAATTCAAGTTGGGGCAAGAAATATGCAAAACTTTGATTTATTGCGTGCATTAGGTAAAACAAATAAACCAATTTTATTAAAAAGAGGATTAGCTAATACTTTAGAAGAATGGTTAATGAGTGCTGAATATATAATGTCTGAAGGAAATCCTAATGTCATATTATGTGAAAGAGGAATTAGAACTTTTGAAAGATCGACAAGAAATACCTTAGATTTATCAGTTGTTCCTCAAATTAAAAAATTAAGTCATTTACCAATTATTATTGATCCATCTCATGCCACAGGACATTGGGAACTTGTGGAATCGATGTCTTTAGCGGCAATTGCTGCAGGATGTGATGGTTTAATTATTGAAGTTCATAATCATCCAGAAAAAGCCTTAAGTGATGGACAACAATCATTAACTGTTGAACATTTTACAGAATTGATTAGAAAAGGAAAAGCTATTGCGAAAATAATAGGACGTGATATGTAATGGATGCTATTATCTATCCATATCAAAAAGTAGATGAAACTAATTTTATAAAAGTGCCAACATCAAAAAGTTTAGCACATCGCAGTATTATTAGTGCTTCCCTAGCAAATGGTAAAAGTATTATTAGTAATGTTAATTTAAGTGATGATATTATAGCTACCATTAATGCAGTAAAAAATCTTGGTGCAAATATTAATATTATAAATAATAATTTAGAAATTATTGGTAGAAGTAATAAAATATTAGATTCTCTTTCTTTTTCTTGCAATGAATCAGGATCTACATTGCGTTTCATGATTCCTATTTGTTCTTTATTTTCTTTAAATACTAAGATATATGGAACACCTAAATTATTATCAAGACCACTTAGTATATATCAAGATATATTTAAAGATAATTTAAAAATTTATGAAAATTATTTAGAAGTAAAACCATGTTTAAAAGGAAATCATTATTCGATATTAGGAAATGTTTCGAGTCAATTTATTACTGGATTATTATTTAGTCTTCCATTACTTCCTACATCTTCCTCAATTGAAATAATTCCTCCTCTTGAATCAGGTTCATATTTAGAATTAACATTAGATGTATTAAATAAATTTGGCATAAACATAGAAAGAAAATCTCAATATTTATTTTATATTCCAGGTATGCAACAATATAAACCTTGTAATTATATTGTTGAAGGAGATTATTCACAAGCTGCTTTCTTTTATGTTTTTGGTTTATTTAATCAAGAATTAACAATTCAAGGATTAAATAATAATAGTTTACAAGGTGATAAAGCAATTGAAAAAATATTAAAGCAAATGAATGGTAGAATAGATGATCTTACTCATACAGTTTATCCATCTAAACTAAAGAATGTTGAAATATCTTTAGAAGATTGTCCAGATTTAGGACCAATTTTAATGGTTGCAAGTGCTCATGCAAATGGTCAAACAACATTTTATAATATCGAAAGATTACGTTTAAAAGAATCTGATAGAATTCTTTCAATGCAACAGGAATTACAAAAATTTAATATTTCATTTTGCGTTTATCCCGATAAAGTTATTATAACTGGTAAAGATGAAATAAAAACAAATGAAGTAATTGATTGTCATAATGATCATCGCATTTGTATGGCAATGGCAATTATGGCAACAATTTCAGCTAATCCAGTTAAATTAACAGGTGTTGAATGTATAAATAAATCATATCCAACATTTTTTACTGATTTAAGAAAATTAGGAGTTAAAGTTGAACTAATATGAATATAAATAATACTAAAATATTTTCAATGAAAAAAATTCTTATTGTTGGTTTAGGTCTTATTGGTGGTAGCTATGCCAAAGTATTAAATGAAAATAATATAATACCTATGGGTATAGATATTAATCAACAAACAATGCAATATGCTATAAAAAATAATATAATTGATAATCATAATCTTTCTTTTGATGATTGTATTAAAGAAGCAGATTTTATCATTTTAGGTTTATATCCTAATAATGTAATGACGTGGTTAGAAAATAATCAAAATAAAATTAAACCGCATACTATTATTACTGATTGTACTGGTGTTAAAAGAAAAATTATTGAAAAAGCACAAATGATATTAAGAGATGATTTAGAATTTATTGCTAGTCATCCTATGGCAGGAAAAGAAACAAGTGGTATAATGAATAGTAGTGGTGATTTATTTAAAAAAGCTAATTTCATTATTACCCCAACAAATAAAAATTCTTTAGAAGCAATTGAATTATTAAAACAATTTGCTTTATTATTAGGATGCAAATATATTGAAATATTAACCCCTGAACAACATGATGAAATTATTGGTTTCTTATCCCAGCTTCCTCATGCTATAGCTGTTAGTTTAATGAATTCTCATGAAGCAGAAAATTATATTAAATATACAGGAGATTCATTTCGTGATTTAACAAGAATTGCGAAAGTAAATGAAGAATTATGGAGTGAATTGTTTTTATCAAATAAAGATTATTTAATCAGTGAAATAAATCAATTCATTATTGAATTAGAAAAGATAAAAAAAGATATTGAAGAAGATAATAGTGAAAGTTTAAAAATGAAATTTTCTTCATCAAAAGCTAAAAGAAAATTATTTGATAAAACATAATATATATTAGATGTTTGATAAATTATTATATGATTTATAAACATCTTTTTTACTATAATAATCCTATAGGAAATAATCAAAAAAAAATACAAAAAACTTAAAAAATACAAAAAAATAAATGAAAAATTTTCATATACATTTCCCTTGCAAACAATAAAAAAAAATGATAAACTCTTGTCGATATATGTTAATTTTTTGGGGAGGGTAGAATCGTGGAACAAAAGTTGGAAAATGTTTTTATCATCAAAAAAGATGGTACAAAAGAAGCGTTTAATGCGCAAAAAATTGTTAATGCAATTACAAAATCAGCACAAAGAGTGTTGGTTAAATTCAATGATGATGATTATCAAAAAATAATCGGCAGTGTTATTGGTAAAATCCAAGAAATGGATATGAAAGAAATTAATATTTCTACTATGCATTATCTTGTTGAAAATGCATTAGAAGAAAGTTTTCCTCAAGTAGCCAAAAGTTATCGTGATTATCGTAATTATAAACAAGACTTTGTTAAAATGTTGGACGATGTATATGTTAAAAGTCAAGCAATTATGTATATAGGTGATAAAGAAAATAGTAACACCGATAGTGCTCTTGTTTCCACGAAGCGTAGTTTAATTTTTAATCAATTAAACAAAGAACTTTACAAAAAATTCTTTTTAACAACAGAAGAATTGCAAGCATGTAATGATGGATATATATATATTCATGATATGTCAGCAAGACGTGATACAATGAATTGTTGTTTGTTTGATATCGAAACAGTCTTACATGGTGGTTTTGAGATGGGAAATGTTTGGTATAACGAACCTAAATCATTAGATGTAGCTTTTGATGTTATTGGTGATGTTGTCTTAAGTGCAGCAAGTCAACAATATGGTGGTTTTACAGTTCCATCAATTGATTTAGTATTAGAACCTTATGCCCAAAAATCTTATGATAAAGCTTATGAAAAATATTTATCTTTAGGCTTAGATGAAAAAACATCAGAAGAACAAGCTTTAAAAGATGTTGAAGAAACATTCAAACAAGGATTTCAAGGATTTGAATATAAATTTAATACTATTGGATCTAGTCGTGGCGATTATCCTTTTATTACTATGACAATGGGTACTGGTACAGGAAGATTTGCGAAAATGGCATCTATTCAAATGTTACGTACTCGTAAAGGTGGACAAGGTAAACCAGGATTTAAAAAAGCTGTGTTATTCCCTAAAATTGTCTTTTTATATGATGAAAACTTACATGGACCAGGTAAAGAATTAGAAGATGTATTTGAAGAAGGAATTCAATGTTCATGTAAAACAATGTATCCTGATTGGTTAAGTCTAACAGGTGAAGGATATGTTGCTAGTATGTATAAAAAATATGGTAAAATTATTAGTCCAATGGGTTGCCGTGCTTTCTTAAGTCCATGGTATGAAAGAGGTGGAATGGAACCAGCTGATGAAGATGACAAGCCAGTATTTGTTGGTCGTTTCAATATTGGTGCTATTAGTTTGCATTTACCAATGATTTTAGCAAAAGCTCGCCAAGAAAGTAAAGATTTTTATGAAGTATTAGATTATTATTTAGAATTAATTCGTCAATTACATATTAAAACATATGCATATTTAGGTGAAATGAGAGCATCAATTAATCCAATTGCTTATTGTGAAGGTGGCTTTTATGGTGGACATTTAGGAATCCATGATAAAATTAAACCATTATTAAAAACAGCAACTGCTTCATTTGGTTATACAGCATTGAATGAATTGCAAATGTTATATAATGGTAAATCATTAGTTGAAGATGGAGAATTTGCTCATGAAGTATTAAGTTACATCAATAAAAAAATTCAAGAATTCAAAAAAATTGATGGTAATTTATACGCAATTTATGGAACACCTGCGGAAAGTTTATGTGGATTACAAGTTGAACAATTCCGTAAAAAATATGGTATAATTGAAGGTGTATCAGATAGACCATATGTTTCCAATAGTTTCCATTGTCATGTTACAGAATCAATCACCCCAATTCAAAAACAAGACTTAGAAGGTCGATTCTGGGAATTATCCAATGGAGGAAAAATTCAATATGTTAAATATCCAATTGATTATAATGTTGATGCTGTTCGTACTTTAGTTCGTAGGGCAATGAAAATGGGATTTTATGAAGGAGTAAATCTTAGTTTAGCATATTGTGAAGATTGTGGACATGAAGAATTAAATATGGATGTATGCCCAAAATGTGGTAGCACCAATTTAACAAAAATAGATCGTATGAATGGTTATTTATCATATTCTCGTGTTAAAGGTGATACAAGATTAAATGCTGCAAAAATGGCAGAGATAAAAGAAAGAAAGAGCATGTAACATGAGATATCATAATATCACAAAAGATGATATGTTAAATGGAAGTGGCTTACGTGTCGTATTATGGGTAAGTGGTTGCACTCATCATTGTGATGGATGCCATAATCCCATAACATGGGATATTAATGGTGGTCTTATTTTTGATGAAGCAGCAAAAGAAGAAATATTTACTGAACTTAATAAAGATTATGTATCAGGATTGACATTAAGTGGTGGAGATCCATTACATCCTTTAAATTTTAAAGATGTTGGTAAATTAGTTTCCGAAGTTAAAAAACTTTTCCCAACAAAAACAATCTGGCTATATACAGGATTTTTATTTGAAGATATTGAAAATATGCCATTGTTAAAACATATTGATGTATTAGTAGATGGACCATTTGTCAAAGAACTTTTAGATGAAAAATATCCATGGGCTGGCAGTACTAATCAAAGAGTTATTGATGTCCAAAAATCATTATCAACAAAAGAAATTGTTTTATATGAAGGAAAATAAAATATGAACAACAAAATATTTATTCATAATAATAGCCCTAAAAGAATTGCGAAATTCGAAAAAGTAAGTTTTAATCAATATTTAAAAGATGTAAAAGAAATATTTCCTAATAAAAGTATCGAAGAAATTCAACAAATTTATGATGCAATTCTTTTACCAAAAAGAGCAACAATTGGTTCAGCTGGATATGATTTCTTTGCCCCATATGACATAACATTAAAACCTAATGAAACATGTAAAATCCCTACAGGAATTAGAGTCTACATGAATGAAGAATGGGTATTACAATGTTTTCCTCGTAGTGGATTAGGATTTAAATATCGATTACAATTAAATAACACTGTTGGTATTATTGATAGTGATTATTATTATTCATCAAACGAAGGACATATATTTTCCAAAATAACTAATGATACCAATGAAAATAAAACAATTTTCATAGAAAAAAATACTGGATTTATGCAAGGAATATTTATTGAATATGGTATAACTATTGATGATGAATGTACATCTATCCGTGATGGTGGTTTTGGCAGTACAACTAAATAAAAAATGCGGCATATAAGAATCATATAAATATGCCGCTTATTTAATTTAAATAATAGAATGGAGGTATTTATAATATAATAATATGAACAATATTAACAACATTAATAATATTAATAATATAAATGAATTGCTAGATAAAATGACATTAGAAGAAAAAATTGCCCAAATGTTATGCTTTGCTTTTCATGGTACAACTTGGAATGAACAATTAGAAATATTAATTGAAAAAGAAAAAATAGGTTCAATTATTTATTTTGCAAGGAATATTGAAAACAATGAACAAGTTAAATTATTAAATGACACAATTAGAAGTCATGCCACTTATCCTTTATGGATTGGTTTAGATCAAGAAGGAGGAATGGTTAGAAGAATCGAAAGTGGGATAACATATGTACCAGGGGCAATGGCTTTAAGTGCAAGTTGTTATGATGATCCTAATAAGATATATTTAGTTAATAAATTATTAGGAATGGATTTAAAAAAATTAGGATTTGATTTAGATTTTGCTCCTGTTGCTGATGTTAATAATAATCCTTTAAATCCAGTTATTAATTCTAGAAGTTATGCAGATGATCCTGAAGTTGTGGCAAAATATTGTACACTTTCCGCAAAAGCTTTACAAGATGGCGGAATATTACCAACACTTAAACATTTTCCTGGACATGGTGATACAAATGTTGATAGTCATTTAGGCTTACCAATTGTTTCTAAAACAATCGAAGATTTAAAAAAATGTGAATTTATACCATTTGAAAAAAGTATAAAAGAAAATATTGATGGTATTATGATTTCTCATATTTTGTATTCTTCAATTGATGAAAATTTACCAGCATCATTATCTTATCAAATAATTACTAAATTATTAAAAGAAAAGATGAATTTTAAAGGACTTATTATTACTGATTCATTAACAATGGCTGCTATATGGCAAAAATATTCCATTCCTGAAATTGTTTATCATGGTATAATGGCAGGAAATGATATACTAATGTTTTGTGGGAAAGCTGATATTAATGAACAATTAGAAATTATTAAAGCTTTTCAAACTTTAGTTAAAGATAAAAAAATTTCCATTTCAAGAATTAATGAATCAGTAACAAAAATATTAAAATTAAAACAAAAATATCTAAATAATAATAATATTAATATCATTAATAATATTAATAATGAAAAATTAAGTATAGAATTAACAAATAAAAGTATTACTCATGTTGTGGACAATTCTTTATTACCATTAAAGAAAAATGATAAAGTTTTAATTTTATTTCCAGAAATTCACTTAGCATCATTAGTTGATAATGCAAATAATAAATGTGAAACTTTAAATCAATATTTAAATTATGATGAAATAATTATTAATCAAGACTTAAAAAATTTTGAAAATATAGTGCAAAAAGAGCAAAAATATGATAAAATATTGTTAGTAACTTACAACCTTAAAAAAGATGATATACAAACAAAGTTGTATGAAGCATTAGACAAAGATAAATTAATTGTTATAAGTTTAAGATCACCTTATGATATTAATTTATTACCTAATTGTAAAGATTATATTTGTACATATGATTGTACAAAAGAATCTTTAAAAGCTTTAGCAAATTGTTTACAATCTAATGTTTTTTATGGCAAGTTACCAATTAAGATGAATAACAAAAAAGAGGAGAAGTAAAATGATTAAATTCATCAAAGTTAAAGATTATCAAGAATTAAGTAAAGTTGCAGGAGAAATCATGCTTCATCAAATCAAAGAAAAACCCAATTGTGTATTAGGTTTAGCAACAGGAAGTAGTCCAGTAGGATTGTATCAATATTTAATTGATGCCTATAAAAAAGGTGAAGTTTCCTTTAAGAATGTGAAAACATACAATTTGGATGAATATTGTGATTTACCAAGAGAACATCCTGAAAGTTATTATTCATTCATGCATACAAATTTATTCAATCATGTTGATATTGAAGAAGAAAATGTTCATTTACCTTCATCATTAGGTAAAGATTTACAAAAAAATTGTCAAGAATATAGTGATGCTTTAAATAAAGTAACTGTTGATTTACAATTATTAGGAATTGGTGCTAATGGACATATTGGTTTCAATGAACCAGGAACTTCATTTGAAAGTGAAACATTAGTTGTGACATTAACTGAAAAGACAAGAAAAGATAATGCACGTTTCTTTGATAATGATATTAATCAAGTTCCAACACATGCAATTACAATGGGTATTAAAAATATAATGAATGCTAAATCAGTATTATTAGTAGCAAGTGGTAAAAACAAAGCTGAAGCAATTTATCAATTAGTTAATGGACCAGTTACAGAAGAATTTCCAGCATCAGCATTAAAGAAACATCCTGGTGTTGTTACTGTTGTAGCTGATGAAGAAGCATGTTCATTACTAAAGTAATATACTTAAGTAATATACTAAAGTAAAATAATTTAAATTGATGTATTTTAAAGAAGTAGAAAAAGAAGAAAAAATTTTATCTTTATGGAATCAGGAAATGGGAATGATTTATCCCATTCCCCAAGATTGGTTTTATCAATCTATTGATTGTTATAAATTAAAAAGAATAATATGTGCATATGATTCTAATAATAATTTAGTTGGCTTTATCATTTTAAAATTCTTTGATGATGATTTAATACCTGATTATAAAAAAATGGCTTTTATATCATTATTTTATGTAGCAAAGAAATATCGAAAACAAGGAATAGGTTCTAAATTATTTAATATTTCTGAAGAAATTTGTCATAATATATTAAATGAAAGTTCATTTGATGAAATGCAAATTCACATTGGTAAAGATATTCGTAATTTTTTTCCAGGTGTTGCAACTGACTTCGATAATCTAACAGATGTCTGGTTGGAAAAAAGAGGGTATCAAGGGTCTCGTTATACTCACGATTTGATTTGTAGATTTAATGATAATAATAATATTAATATCAATATTAATAACATTAATAATATTGAAAATAATATTATAAATAAAAATTATGATTATGTTAAAGCGACAATAGATGATCAAGAAGAAATGATAAAAATGATGTTAAATAATCATTGGAATCGATGGGCATATGAAGTTAAAGATTATTTCACCTTAGGTGGAAATGGTGACGACTATTTATTAATTCGTGATCCTAATGATTTAAATTATCCAATCATTGCTTTTTCCCGTGTAAATAGGGCAAAAACTAAAATAATTGCATATAATATGATGTGGAAGGAAAGGTTTAAATCGTTAGGTGGAATCGGTCCACTTGGTGTTGATCAAAAATATCGTAAACATGGATTTGGAAATGATTTATTACAATTTTCCATATCTTCATTGCGACATGATGGATGCACTGAAGTGATGATCGATTGGACTGGTTTGATGGAGTTTTATCAAAAATTTTATTTTGAAGTATGGAAATCTTATAAATACCTTAATAAGATAATTACAAAAAAATAAAAAAAGTAAAAAATGCTTGCCAAAAAAACAAATGTGTTGTATAATGATAATGTGTAAACATTTTCACACTATTGTGATATAACACAATAAAAACAAGGAGGAAGAAAAATGAAAAAGTTTATGGCTATGTTTTTGATGCTTTTCTTTGCTTTCGTTTTAGTTGGTTGTGGTAATACTGAACAAACTAATGGTAGCACTGGAAAAATTCTAATTCAATCAAATGGCAAAACTCTTACTGTTAGCTCTATTGCTGTTAATGCACAAGTACAATTAAAAGCTGTAGATGCTAAAACATTAAAAGAAGTTTCAGTTACATGGACATCTGATAAACCAGAAGCTGCAACAGTTGACCAAAATGGACTTGTTACAGGTGTAGCAACTGGTAAAGGTATTGTTGTAATCGGAGCTGAAGATAAAGATGGAAATACAGCAGTTGTTAGATTTAGTGTAAATACAGCTGGTGCTGTAGGATCATATCCAGACCTAGGTGGTTATACAATTAAAATTGCTAATGCATCACATGCATTACATGAAACTGACCCAACATTTGTTTATGTAGATGATCAAGGTAATCCAATTCCTGGTTCATTAACATATGCTGGTGATGATAAAGATGCAAGAGTTGCAGCTTGGAACTGGGTTGAACAAACATTCAACTGTTCACTTGAAGCTGTAGCATATCCTTCAAATGCCGATTGGGGACCTGCAAGATGGAATTATATTCTTGACCAAGGAAGAAAAAATATATCTGATTTTGATTTCCTTACTGTTCCAGACAGTCAAATTCCAACATTCGTTGCTGGTAACTGCTTAATCGATGTATCTGATTTCTATCAAAAATATGGAACATATGATGATAATACAGAAATTTTAGACCCTGTTTATAAAAAATCAGGAACATATCAAGGTAAATTATATTCTGTAACAAATGGTGATGCAGATATTTACAATGTTATGTATTACAATGTTAACTTATGGAAATCTTTAAATGCAATTGACCCATCATTAAAAGAACCTGCACAAGCATTCTTAGATGATGAATGGAGTTATGATGATTTCTTAACATATTGTACAAAAGCACAAGCTGCTATGAATTCATTACCAGATGCACAACAAAAAGAATACCATGCAGTAGCTGGTCATGTTGTTTATTACTGGGTTGGATTAGTAAATGCTAGTGGAACTAACATTTGTGATCCATATGCAATGAAAGTTTATCTAGAAGCAGAAGCTGAATCTAAAGCAGCAGATTTAATGAAAAACTTATATGATGCTCAATTAGTTGATGGTAGTTTATCAGCAGTTGATGGTTCTGTTGAATCATGGAATAATCAAACAGCATTATTCAATACTGGTGACTTATGGTTCGTAAGAGATGCTGGTAGATGGACTAATAATCAATGGGGTGAAGGTACAACTCAATATGGATATGTTCCATTCCCATCATTAACTGGTAAGAAAGAAGATTATCATGTTGGTCTTGGTGGAACTGCTACATGGGTAATGCCTGTTGGTAGACAAAACGAATATGCAAAATATGGAAACGAAGTTAATCCTGAAAATATTTACCTAGCAGTTATGATGTATTACAAGAAGACTAGAGAATTTTATAAAGGTCCAGATAGTGGATATGATGAAGAAGCTGCAAGACTAAGAACTGTTCAAAAATTCACTGATTCTCCAGCAAGTGTTGATGCCATGGTTTACGTTAAATCAAGATTAAAAGATATTTCATTCTTTGAACCATTATCAACTTCAGATAACCCTGTTGTAAGTACATATTCTGGTACATTTGTAGAAAATATTAGAGGATATATGACAGGTAAAAAAAGCTCATGGGCTGATGCTATAGCTGGTGAAGCTGATAGAATTCAAAACTTATTAGCAGCTGCTTATAGCTAATGATTGAAAATAAAGATCTAAGGTTTTCCTTAGGTCTTTTTTTGTGGCTTCATTCTCGTTGATTTTTATTGTATTTTTTGCTAGAATATGCTAAAATAAAAGAAGTAAAAAAGGTGGTGAAATAATGAAAGAAGAAAATATTGGTAATGGTAAATTATTTACTTTCTTTGATTGGTTATGGCGATTATTTGTCTTAAATGTATTGACATTAATTACATCACTTGGTATCATCACTATCTTTACATCAATATCGGCTTGTTTTAAATCAATTAAAGATGCTAAAGATGAATATACAAGAGAAGTAATCAAACCATATTTTCGTAATTTTGCCTTACTTTTTAAAGAAACAATTGGCTTTGGAATTTTATTAGTTGCTCTGATAGGCATTTCAGGATATGCATATTTATGGTATGATGGTGTTTTAGGTGAAACATCTCAGGATTTATATCCAGGAGATAGTACTTGGTATACAATTGCATTTATATGTGTATTTTTAATGATGGGTTTTGCTTTTGTTATATTAATGGCTGGTATTCAAACAATAATTGTTACCGTATATTTTAGAGCAACATTCATGCAAAAAATAAGATTATCATTCTTTATGGCTTTTAAATATATTCCCTCAACTCTTTTAGAAGTAGTAGTTATTGTGGCTTTTTTAATGTTAATAATATATTTACCACTTTTACCAATTTGGATTTTCTTTGGTATTAGTGTTCCATTATTTCTCATTTATTTAATTTCGCGAAGAATTTATACATATTTACAAGATAATGGTTTTTCTTCTAAAGATGAATTAGATAATAAAGATGAAGATGTTAGAGAAAATTATGAAGATGATACAAAAACAAATAAAGGAGATAAAAAATGAAATTAGGAATTGATTGTATTGACCAACATTTAGATTTTTTCAAAGGAAAAAGAGTAGGACTTATTACAAATCCTACTGGTGTAGATAGTTCTTTTCGCTCTTCAATTGATGTTTTAAAAGAAAAAGTTAATTTAGTTTGTTTGTTTTCACCAGAACATGGCGTAAGAGGACATATGCAAGCTGGTGTTCGTTTCGATTCATATATTGATGAAGAAACAGGTATTATTGTATATAGTCTATATACAAAAGATAAACGTCCAACAAAAGAAATGTTAGATACAATTGATGTATTATGTATTGATATTCAAGATGGTGGATCTAGATTTTATACATATATTTATACAATGGCATATGCCATGATGGCTTGTAAAGAGCATAATAAAGAATTTGTGGTATTTGATCGACCAAATCCAATTAATGGTGTAGATGTTGAAGGAAATATATTAGATATTAATTATCGTTCATTTGTTGGATATTATCCAATAGTTCAACGTCATGGTATGACAATTGCTGAATTAGCTAAAATGTTTAATGAAGAATTTGGCATTGGCTGTAAATTACATTTAATAAAAATGGAAGGTTATGATCGTAAAAAATATTATGATGAAACTGGTTTATTATGGATAATGCCTTCACCAAATTTTCCATCTGTTAATACTGCTATTGTTTATAATGCTACATGTATTTTTGAAGGCACAAATGTCAGTGAAGGAAGAGGAACAACTGCTCCATTTGAATTTGTTGGTGCCCCATATATTGATCCTAAATCTTTAGCTGATAAATTAAATAGTTTATGTTTACCTAGTGTTTATTTTCGTAGACAATATTTTACCCCAACATTTTCTAAACATGAAAAAGTAGTATGTGGTGGTGTTCAAGTACATGTATTAGATCGTGATGGCTTTTTACCTGTTCATACTGGATGGGCAATGTTGAAAGTTATACGTGATATGTATCCAAACGATTTTAAAATTCTTCCACCATATAAAGAAGGAAATCATTGCATGTTACAATTTAATACAGGATGTCAATATATTATGGATGATCTTTATCCATTAGAAAAACAATTTGAAATTATAGATGAAGATACAGAAAAATTTAAAATGACAAGAAAGAAATATTTGTTATATTAAAAGGTTAATTTTATGAGAACAATAAAAGAAATGACACTAAAAGAAAAATTGGGACAATTAATTATTGCTGGATTTGATGGTTATGAATATGATGAACATTTACGTATTTTAATTGAAGAATATAAAGTAGCAAATATTATTTTATTTACTAGAAATATTTCTTCCTTAAAACAATTAATTGAATTAAATTTAAAAATTCATCAAGAAGTAATTAAAAATACTAAAACAATTCCTTTTATTTCCATTGATCAAGAAGGTGGAATGGTTACAAGAATTATGGATGGTGCAACATTTTGGCCAGGAAATATGACTTTAACAGCCACTGATAATAAACAAAATGCTGAAATTGTTGGTAAAGGAATGGGTGAAGAATTAACTCATTTAGGAATTAATATGAATCTTGCACCATCATTAGATGTCAATAATAATCCAGCTAATCCTGTTATTGGTGTTAGAAGTTATTCTGATGATCCTAATGTTGTTAGTGAATATGGTATTTCTTATATTCGTGGTTTACAAAGTGAAAATGTTATTGCAACTGCAAAACATTTTCCAGGACATGGTGACACTAATGTTGACAGCCATTTAGGTTTACCAACTGTTTCTCATGACATGAAACGATTAGAAGAAATTGAATTATTGCCATTTAAAAAAGCTATTGAATCTGGTGTTGATGCTATTATGAGCGCTCATATAATTTTTGATAAAATAGATAAAGATTACCCGACTACTTTATCAAAAACTATTCTAACAGATATTTTACGCCATAAATTCAATTTTAAAGGTTTAATTGTCAGTGATTGCATGCAAATGAAAGCAATCGATACAAAGTTCACTTCTGAGAAAGGTGCAGTAATGGGAATTAAAGCAGGATTAGATATTGCTTGTATTTCTCATACATTAGAAAAACAAATTGGAGCTTTAAAATTGTTAGAAGAAGCTGTCCTAAACAATGAAATACCAATTGATGTAATTGATGAAAAAGTTGAAAGAATTTTAAAATATAAAGAAAAAACAAAAGAAGCAATTACAAAAAATTTCTATTCATATTTTGATAAACAATTAAATAATATTAAAACTTACCAAACAAATGCTTTAATAAAGTATTTTGAAAATGAGAATAATAAGAATGTCGCTAGTAAATTAGTAGACCAATCATTAACTTTATTAAAAGGAAAAATATTCCAAAATAAAGGTAAAGTATTAGTTGTTGCTGCTAATCCTTTTGCTGCTACTATTGCGGAAGATGAATTAAACAGTCGTAGTATTGTTGATATGGTACATAAAGAAATTCCTACTATGGATGCTATAGCAATGGAGTCAAATAGTGAAGATTATCATCATATTTTAGATATTATTCCTCAATATGATCAAGTAGTTATTTGTTCATATAATGCTAATACATTTCTTAATCAAGCAAGATTTATTAAACAAGCTAATAAGATTGCGAAAGAATTATATGTCCTTTCAACAAGAAATCCTTATGATTATTTAGTATTAGATGATATTGAAAATTTATGCTGTTTATATGAATATACCCCAAATTCTGTTTCAACAGTCATTAAATATTTAAAAGGTGAAATATTACCTAAAGGAAAATTTCCTATACATGATGCCAAAACTTTAGAAGTATCTGCTTCTATATATCTTGGTTTAGATGATTATTCATTAAAAGATAATTTAAAATATTTAGAAACTTTACAAAAATGTAATATTGATACTGTCTTTATTTCGACTCATATGCCAGAAATGAATAATAAATTTCAAGATGAATTAAAAGTTGTTTTAGATGAAGCCAAGAAAAAAAATCTAAAAATAATTTTAGATGTTAATAAAAATCGTTTAAATGAATTAGAAAAAGATAAACCTTTAGAAGATATCTATGCATTAAGACTAGATTATGGCTTTACAAAAGAAGACATTTTAAAAATGCTTAATAAACCTTATTTATTAGAGTTAAATGCTTCATGTACACCTAAAGGTACATTAGAATATTTAAAAGCATTTCATGCCGATTTTTCTCGAATAAGAATTAGTCATAATTTTTATCCTAAACCATATACAGGCTTATCATATGAAGATGTTTTAAACAAAAATGATTACTTTCACCAATTTGGTTTAAAAGTTATTTGTTATATTCCTTCCCATACAGGGAAAAGACCACCCCTATATGAAGGCTTACCAACGATTGAAGAACAAAGAAATGCTGATTTACAAGCTATTTTAAGTGAAATTGTGAAAGTACATAGTGATGGAGTTTGTTTTGGTGATGCTTTTGCTAGTGAAGAAGAATTAAAAGAAGCTAAATGTTTTGATACATCAATTGTCCATTTACCAATTCTTGTAAAAAAAGGAATTCATGAAAATGAACTTGCTTTATTAAAACAAGTTCATCGTAATAGATTAGATAATAATCAATATTTTGTTCGTTCGTCAGTTAGATGTAATGGTATTATCCCTTGGAATAATATTAAAAGATTGGAAAAAATGGTTACAATTGATAATGAAAAGTTTTTACGTTATCAAGGTGAAGTTTGTGTAATGACTAAAACTTTAGATAGTGATGAACGTGTTAATATTGTTGCAAGATGTCTTGCTAGTTTATTCCTTTTAGAACATATCGAACCTGGAGAAAAGTTTTCATTTGTAATTCGAGGTGAAGAAGAGTGAAAAAAGTTTTAATTGTTGTTGATGCTGGCGGAACAAAGACTAAAGTTGCGATTATTGATAAAAATAGATCAATTCTTAAAGAAGCAATTGTTGGTTCAGGTAGTCCTGCTGCCATGAAAGATGAAGCATTTAAAAACATTAAACAAGGTATTAATATTGTTTTAGAAGAAATCAAAAAAGAACAGTATCAATTAATGGGAATATCAATGGGTATTTCTGGATTGGGTGTTGTTAAAAACAAGCAAGAAATTGAACAAGAATTTAAAGATATATATCAAGTACCTATTATTATGGAGAATGATGCTGTAATTGCTTTATATTCGATAGTCCAAGATAAATATCAAGAAGGTGTCATGGTCTTAGCTGGTACAGGTAGTTCTATTCTTGGAATAAAAAATGAAACAACATCATTAATTGGTGGTTGGGGACATTTATTAAATGAAAAAGGTTCAGCATATTCTTGTGTTAAAGATTATATTATTAAAATAATAGATAAATATGAACAAACTAAAGAAATAACACCTCTTGGTAAAAAGTTTATGCAAGAACTTAATTATAAAGATATCCAAGAATTTAAAGTATTAATGTATCAAAATACTAAAAAAGATGTTGCATCATATGCTTCATTCTTTAGTAAAGAAGCAGTTAATGATTTAGAAGCTAAAGAGTGGTTAAAACAAAATGGTATATTTTTAGGAAATGATGTTTTAAATTGTATTCGTATGCTTAATTTATCATCATTTGTCATAGGATTTAGAGGGGGTTTTATTAGTCATGTTCAAGAAGTTCAAGATAGTCTTTTAGAACATTTAAAACAAAATGGTTTTAACCCTTTAGTTGTTCAAGGCGATGAAGATCCTATATATGGGGCATATTATATGGGATTAAGAAGAGGTCTATTATGCTAGCGATAGGATTGATGAGTGGGACTTCTTTAGATGGTGTTGATTGTGCACTTGTGGAAATAATAAATGAAAAGTTCACATTAAAGAAATTTATTACTTATCCATATGACGATTCATTTAAAAAATGTTTATCAAGAAATCTTAATATGGAAACAGCTAAATTAAATGAAATAAGTAGTTTAAATTTTCAACTTGGTTATTATTTTGTAAAAGCAATTGATGCATTATTAGAAAAAACAGCATATCATTATAGTGACATTGCTTTTGTTGCTAGTCATGGTCAAACAATTTGGCACGATCCTAAAGGTAATAAATCTGAAATTAAAGTTCCATCAACTTTACAAATTGGTGAACCTAGTGTTATTAGTTATCATACTCATATACCAACGATTTCCAATTTCCGTACTATGGATATAGCTTCAGGGGGCGAAGGAGCACCATTAGTTCCTTTTTCGGAATATTATTTGTTTAAAAGTGATACAAAAAATATTGCTTTACAAAATATTGGGGGAATTGGTAATGTAACATATTTGAAGAAAAACTGTAAAATTGAAGATGTTTTATCTTTTGATACAGGTGTTGGTAATATGATGATTGATTATTTTATGCAAAAATATTTTAATTTACCATATGATAAAGATGGAAATATTGCCTCTAATGGTAAAATCATAAATGAAATTTTAGATGAATTAAAAAAAGATCCATTCCTTCAAAGAAAACCACCTAAATCAACAGGTAGAGAACAATATAGTTTTTTATTCATGGAGGAACTTGCTAATAAATGTTCATTTATTAATTATGATAAAAAAGATATTATAACAACTATTAGTGAATTTACCGCATATTCAATTGCTTATCATTATTTAACTTATTTAAAAGATATTGATTTAGTAGTTGTCAGTGGTGGTGGAAGTCATAATAAATACATTATGAAAAGATTAAAAGAACTTACACATTTACAAATATTAACAGGAGAGGAGTTTGGGATTAATAGTGATGCCAAAGAAGCTATAGCTTTTGTTGTTCTTGGTTATCAAACATTACAACATAAATCAAGTAATGTTCCATCTGCAACAGGAGCTAAAGATAATGTCATTTTAGGTAACATCACATTAAATCCATTTGAACAAAATGAATAGTGTAGATTTAAAAAAAATAGGAACTGAACAAAGAAATAAAAACACAATGAATATCGATACAATGTCTACTTTAGAAATTGTAACTGTTATTAATAATGAAGATAAAACAGTACCATATGCTGTGGAAAAAGCTTTGCCACAAATTGCTGCTTTAGTTGATAAGATTGTTGAGGCGTTTTATAAAGATGGTAGACTAATTTATGTAGGTGCGGGAACTAGTGGAAGAATAGGTATTTTAGATGCTGTTGAATGTCGTCCAACTTATTCTTGTCCTGATGAAATGGTTCAATGTTTAATGGCTGGTGGGATGAAAGCAATGACTAAAGCTGTTGAAGGAGCAGAAGATTCTAAAGAAATGGCGATTGAAGATCTTAAAAATATTAATGTTAATAAAAATGATGTTGTTATTGGTATTACAGCTAGTGGAAGAACTCCTTATGCTGTTAGTGCTGTTGAATATGCGAAAGTAATAGGATGTATTACTGGTTGTATTACAACTTCACCTAATAGTGAGATTGCGAAAAAAGCTGATTATCCAATTGAGGCTATAACAGGTTGTGAACCTGTTACAGGTTCCACAAGAATGAAATCAGGAACAGCACAAAAATTAATTTGTAATATGTTATCCACAGCTTCCATGATTCGTATGGGAAAAGTATATGAAAATTTAATGATTGATGTTCAACCAACTAATTTAAAATTAGTTAAAAGAGCGCAAAGTATTATTACTCAAGCTACAGGTGTTTCTAATGAAGAAGCTCAAGTTGCTATTGATAAATTTGGTAGTGTTAAAAAAGCTTTATTTTCTATCTTAAGTGGTATTGATGATGTTGAAAAAGTAACTAAACTTTTAGATAAATATCATGGACATATACGTAATGCTTTAAAGGAAGCAAATCAAAACAAATAGAAGGATATTATTATGGTAGAAGCAGTTGAAATATTAAACAAAAAAGGACTTATCTTAAGAGGATATCTTGATTTACCTGAAAATGCGGAAAAGATTGTTGTAATGCTACATGGATTTACTGGTCACAGAATGGAACATAATGGTCATTTTCGCAATTTATCAAGATTATTAAGTAAAAATAATATTGCTAGTTTACGTATGGATTATCATGGTAATGGTGAATCTGATGGTGAATTTTATGATTTTGATTTTGATTATTTGTTAGAAGATGCTAAACAAATGATTGAATTTGCGAAAAATGTTAAAGGAATTAAAGAAGTTGAATTATTAGGTTTTAGTTTAGGTGGAGCTGTTGCAAGTCTTGTAGCTGATGATAAAGTAATTAAAAAACTTTTATTATGGTCTCCTGCTGGTAATATGAAAGAACTTGCTAAAGCAAGATTTGAGAAAGCATTAAAACTAGAAAATGGTAATGCTTATTTTTCAGGATTTGAAATGAGTGAAAATTTTGTTAAAACAATTCAAAAATATGACATGTATCAAAACACCAAAAACTTTAAAAATCCCGTAATGGTTATTTGCGGAAGAGATGATACTAATGTTCCATTCGTTTTTGGTGTTGAATATGTAGTAAGATTTGCTAATTCCAATTTACATATCATAGATCATGCAGGACATGGGTATGATACATATGAACAAGAACAAGAACTATATAATAAGTCTCTATTATTCCTAAAATAAGAACTTTTTATCCAATTTTAGTTAAACGTTTTTATGAAAATAATATGAAAATGAAAAAATAATTTAAAACGTTTTCAAATTATGTTGACATTTTATAGAAAATGAATTATAATATAATTAGATTTAGATAATAAATCTAAAAAATCAAAATTGAAAAAGAGGAGGATTTCAATGTTAAACAAAATGAAAAAGCTTTTTCTATTAGTTGCTGTTGCTTTACTAGCATTGGTTGTTGTTGGTTGTGGCAATGGTGGACTAGAAGACTGGGCAGATTCTTTAAAAGTGCCTACTGAAGTTTCAGGTGACTTTGGCCTAACTTCTAAAGTTGGCGATGCGACTGTTGAATGGAAAAGCGATAATACATCAATTATTTCTATTCTTAATAATAAGACTGCATTAGTTACACTTCCAGGTGAAGATGTTACTGTAACTTTAACTGCAAAATTGTCTTATGGTGAACAAACTACTGAAAGAACATTTACTGTTAAAGTATTGGCAAGTACTATTGTTCCAACATCAATTAAAATTAATACAGATGGTGTTCCTTCTGATGGCTCAAGATTAGTTCTTCCTATAAAAGGAACTGGATTCTTAATGATTGAAACAGATCCAATTGGTGCAAATGCTGCTGTTACATGGGAATTATCTAATGAAAATATAACAATTGCTACTGATGGTACAATTACAGGTGTTTTACCTGGTCCTTGTAAAATCACAGCAAAATCAATTAAAGATCCATCTGTAACTGATTCTGTTACAATTACAGTTGTTAAAAGTGATGAAAGTCGTCAAATATTAATTGATGAAATGAACAAAATAAAAGGTAAATTACCTGAATTTGTTATTAAAGATTTCTATTTACCTATTCCTGAACAAGGTGTTGAAGTAGAATATACATTAGAAGATGGTTCTGTTTTAGAACAAAACAGATATATTTATGATTATAATGAAGCTGTTGGTGATGTAAAAGTTCCTGTAACTTGTAAACTTTCATTAGATGGTGATGAATTAGTAGAAACATTAACATTACTTGTTGTTGATGATCCTGATGTTAATGATTTTACAGCATTAACATTTATTGACAATTATTTTAAAGATCAATTTGCTGATTACCTTTCAGGCAATGACAAATTAAAAGGTGATGTTACATTTAAGACAGAATTTACAGCTGAAGAAGCTGGTAAAGAAGCTAAAGTTACTTGGGGTACATCTGCAGTTGTTGGTACTAACCCACTTACAAGTGAAGGTAAATATACAAAACCTCTAGATGATACACAAATAGTTTTATCAGCTACAACAGAAGTTGGAAATAATAAACAAACTTTCAGATATACATTTATGGTTGCTGGATTTACTAAAGAAGAAATCGTTCAATATGTTACTGAAAATGTTCTTCCTCAAAAAGCAGCTAGTGGTAATTATGAATTAGAAGGTGCAAATATTAATTTACCAACAAAAGATACAACTCGTAAATTTGGTAAATTAGCAATTGAATGGTCTTCATCAGATGAAAATACTTTATCATCTAAAGGTCAAATCGATGTAAATCTTTCTGGAAATAAAAATGTTACATTAACTGCAAAAATTAAATATGCAGGAACTGTTTCTGAAGAATATGCATTTGAACAAGATGTTCCACTAGATTTCACTGTTAAACCTTGTGCAAATGATGCTCAAAGATTAAGTTTAACTATTGTTAATAAATTTGCTGAAGAAGGTGAATTATTAAGTAAAATTGCATGGTTCCCTTATGGCGCAATTGGTCGTGAAGGTGGAAATAAACTTCCTTTACCTATGACTGTTGGTGACGTATTAGGTTCTAGCAATGCAGATGCAGCTGTTGCTTTAACTTGGACATTTGAACAAGATATGTTTGATGCTGAAGGTAACTTATTAAAACAATTCTTAAGATATCGTGATACAACATTAACATTTGCTTTAACAAAAGGTTCAGATACAGCTACAAATGAAATTACAATCAATGTCGGTATTGCTCAACTTGAAACTACATTCTATCTTGGTGGTTTCTTCTCTACAGACCAAACTGATGGTGCTTCAGGTGATGCATTATCACAATTAAGTAAATTTGATGATTCAACTCCAACAAACACTGAACGTGGTAAAACATGGGGTGGAAAACCTGGTGCTGGTTCTCCTTGGAGCGGTGTAACAGTTTATGTAGATGTTACTGATGATGCTGGTAATGTTACAAGACATCAATTATTCATTGGCGAACAAACAATTGCTAATATTGAAGCAACTGATATCCATGATGTTACAGTTAAAGATAAACAATATACAGATGTAGCTTATGCATCAACTCACATTCAAGGTCAACTTGTAAGTGGTGATGGTGGTAACTGGGGTATTTTCTTCCATAATACATTAGATAAACCAGTTAAAGTTCCAATGGCTCCATTGGCTGGTAGCCCAATGGAAGGAACAATGATTGCAGATGCAGCACTTGCAATTGATAGTGGACGTGAAAATGCATTTACATTTGATGGCTGGAGAGCAGCGTGGGTTTGTGATGCAGATGGTAAGGTTGTACTAGGAAATGGCGACCAAGTTATTCAATATGTTCTTAATGATTATTATATTGAAATTCCTGCAGGTGGATATGGAATGACATTCAAGACACAAATGAATAAAGCTAGCGTTACAAAAGAATTCTGTACTAAAGGTGCAAAACTTACATTTGAAACATTTACTCCATGGCATAAAGTTGAAGGTAATGATGCAAGTGGTTTACAATCATATGTACACTAATTTCCTGAATTAAATAATAAAGACCAGTTTCATTTGATTCTGGTCTTTATTTATAGATTTCAAATTATATACAAGATTACAAAATATAATATATAAAAGAGACATGAGAAATGAATAAAGAAAATAAATCAATAAATGAACTAGATACTTTTTTCACAAATTTAATTCCAACAAAAATAGACAAATGGCTTAATATACCTTATTTTAAACCGTTAAATATTATTCAAAATTTTATTTATCCTGATTCAGTAAATCAATTACGACCTGGAAATGGGAAAATTGGTGATAAAATGAATGGTGGACCACAATATGTTGTTATTCATGATACAGGAATGCCTGCCCCACATCATAATGCATATGGTTTAAATAAATACATTCATGATCAAGCAAATAGTTTAGATGGAAGAGTTGCTTCATGGCATTTTTCTGTTGATGAAAATACAATTTTCCAACACATTCCTACTGATGAAGTTGCATGGCATGCTGGTGATGGTAGTACATTGTTTGGAGAAACTTACATTAATAAATCAAGTAAACTTGAATGTATTGGTGGAGGAAACAAAAATGGTATTGGTATTGAAACTTGTATTGAACAAGGTGGCAATTATGATTTAACATTAAAAAATGCTGCTAAATTAACAGCAACACTACTTAATAAATATCATTTAGGAATTGAAAGAGTAAAACAACATTTTAATTTTAGTGGTAAAAATTGCCCTAATGTTATTCGTAGCTTAAAAGGTAGATGGGAAAGTTTCTTGAAAGATGTGGAAATAGAATTGTTTTTATTAAAATATCCTAATCTTAAAGGAACTTGGGAATCTAATCATCCTGAAATTATTCTTCCAGGTGGAGGAATTAAAAAACCAATTATAACGACAACTGTGGAAATAAAAATATCAATTGAAGTTGATTCATTCAAAAAAGATTACTTTTATAATGTAGTTGTTGAAGGAATGGATGATGAAGAAAGAATTGAAAATAGCTATCTTTATCTATATTCTTATTTTATTCCTAAAGAAATAAATAATGATATTAATTTACCTTTAAAATTAGATAAATATAATACATCATTAATATGGGAAAGTTCAAATCCTAATATATTATCTAATGATGGTAAAGTAAAACAATATAATAAAGAAGTTACTTTAAATGTCTTAATTAAAACAAATAATAAAGAAAAAAGATTTTCTTTTTTAATAAATATTTCGAATAACACTTGACATGTTAATGTTTTAGCTTTATAACTACAAATGTTTATATTAGATTTTTTGAAGCCTTTCAATAGCATTTTTGCTATTTAAAGGCTTTTCTTTTAGCTTTCTATAAATGTTTGCATGCTAAAGCCACATATTTTATCTGCTTTTTTGCTCATGCTTAATATTATTCGTTTTACAATCTCAATTGTTTTTTTATCATCCTTATGAGAAGTCCATTTTTTGGTACTTTTTTCATTACAATTGCATATAATAAAAATGTGTATAAAATAAAATTGCCTATTGACAAACGCAAATAAAAGTGATATAATATATAAGTACTAAGTATGGCTATACACTTTTCAAAAAAGTTTAAAA
>CANQVC010000002.1 GCA_947627195.1 uncultured Bacilli bacterium | reverse complement strand
ATAATGTTAATAAATGAAAATATTAGAAAACTTCTTTACGAATTACTGTTTGATTTTTATCAGCACCAACTGAGAAACCAATAACATCAACACCAGTATAATCTTCAATAAATTTAATATATTTTTTCGCATTTTCTGGAAGTTCATCAAAACTTTTCACATTGCTTAAATCTTCATCCCAACCAGCTAAAGTTTTTAATACAGGTTTACATTTGGCGAAATCACTATCTTTGGCAGGAATTGTAAATATTTCTTTGTCATCTAATAAATATGATGTGCATACTTTAATTTCTTTCAAGCCACTTAAAATATCAATAAGTGTTAAGAATATACCAGTTAAACCATTAATTGTTGCACTATAATTTAAAGCAACTAAATCTAACCAACCAATTCGACGTGGACGTTTAGTAACTGTTCCATATTCATGAGCTTTTTCTCTAATTGTTTGACTAATTTCATCTTCAAATTCTGTTGGAAATGCTCCTGAACCTACTCTGGTAGTATATGCTTTCACAATCCCAATTGCTTCTTCAATATGATTCATACCAATACCAGAACCACATAATGCTCCACCACTTGAAGGATTAGAAGAAGTAACAAATGGATAACTACCAAAATCAATGTCAAGTAATGCTCCTTGAGCTCCTTCAAATAAAATCTTTTTATTAGCTAATCTTTCTTTCTTTAATAAATCAATTGTATCACAAACATATGGACGAATTTCATCAGCTATTTTTTGATATTCTTGATATGATGTTTCAAAATCAATTGGCTTACCACCCATTTGTTTTATTTGCTCATTTTTCTTTAATAATGAGAAACGATAAACATCTTTAAAATCATCACTAATAAAATCACACATACGAATGCCAATTCTGGCAACTTTGTCATTATATGCAGGACCAATACCATTTTTTGTTGTACCAATCTTTTTTTCTTTTAAAGCTTCTTCATTTAATTTATCTATTTCAATATGATAATCAAATAGTACATGACTACGATCACTTATATAAATGTTTTCACATGAAAATCCTAAATCTTTTAATCCTTGTAATTCTTGAAGAAAACTTTTAGGATTAATTACCATTCCATGACCTAAAATGTTTTTAATATTAGGATTAAATACACCTGAAGGAATAGAACGTAATTTATATGTTTGGTTATTGAAAACAATAGTATGTCCGGCATTATTTCCACCTTGATAGCGAACAACAACATCAGCTCTTTCACTATAATAATTGGTGATTTTACCTTTTCCTTCGTCGCCCCATTGACTACCTAATACAATTAGTGATTTACTCATAATTTATTCTCCTTGTTTTCTTTTTCAACCTAAAGAATATAGTCTTTAGATATGTTTATTATAGCATAAAATGACAAAATAATAAAGCCTATTATTGATAATATTTCATGAAAAGGATTTTCTTATATTTATTATTATTTATCATATTATTATTGTCTTAAATTTCTAAATTCTTGATCAATTTCAATCTCATCTAAACTTTTATATATATAATAAGATGATAAAGAAAAGTCTTTTATAAAGTCTTCTTGAGTTATATAATATTTTCTTGTTGAATTAATGACTAAAATTTTATCTTTACTTTTCGCATATAAAACAGAAGGCATACCTAATGTTTTAGATATTAAAAGATATTTATCCATTAGTTCAAGCGCTTGATGACTTGTGGCAATTGGTACTAAATAAATTGTATCATTCATTTGTAACCTCTTTTAAAACTTTACCAATTTTATCATGAATAACAAGATTTGCATAATTATCAAAAGAAGTAGGAGACATATTAATTAATATTAAATTATCACCTTGGAAGAAATTAATATACATAGCAGCAGGATAAACATTTAAAGATGTTCCTCCAACAATTAAAGTATCACAAGATCTAATTGCTTTAATTGCTTTATTTACTATTTCTTCATTAAGAGGATCTTCATATAATACAACGTCTGGTTCAATATAGCCATGACATATTGGACATATACCATTATATTGAATAATTTCTTTTTCATCATAGAATTTATGACATTTCTCACAATGATTTCTTTTTACACTACCATGTAATTCTAGAACATTTTTACTTCCTGATTCTTGATGTAAACCATCAATATTTTGAGTTATAATAGCTTTTAATTTATTTTCTTTTTCTAGTTTTGTTAATGCATAATGAGCGTCATTAGGTTTAGCATTTACATATATCATTTCATGTAAATAAAAATCATAAAATTCTTTTTTATGACTAATATAAAAAGATCTTGACAACATTTGTTCAGCTGGATAAAGATATTTATTTTGTTTATATATACCATTATTACTACGAAAATCAGGGATATTACTTTCTGTTGATACTCCAGCTCCTCCAAAAAATACAATATTATTTGTTTCTTTAATTATCTTTTTTAATTGTTCAATTTCATTCATCATATCACCTTCAATAACATTTGTGTATATTTATATTGTAATATTAAATGATTAGTTTAATTACACACGAATGATATTATAGCATAAAAATAAAGGCAAGTAAACTATTAAAATTATGAAATTATCTCGTTTACAAATATCATAAAAAATGCTATAATTATTAAAGTAGCCCCTATAAAATAAGAATTTATTTGTTTTATGATAGGAAGAATTCATTTATTAAAGTATAAGGAGAAATTATTAAAATGACCAATATAATATTATCAATATGGTTCTTTGTTGTCTTTATTCCAGCAATTTATTTATTTTATCAATGTTTAAGTTGCCTTGATTTTGAAAAATTTGTTCGTAGAGGAAAAGCAAGAGAATACAAAATTTTAGTTTTATTAATGAGTTTTATTCTTGCATCATTGTTTGCATTAGCATTCGTAGAAATAATTGAAAGAATATTAGCATTTGTTCAAATAAATTAATAAATAATAATTACATATTTTAAAATTAAATGTATAAAAAAATCACCTCAGCAAATAATATTGTTGAGGTGATTTTAATGAAAAATTGGATAAAAAAATTAACCAAAGATCAAATACAAAGAATTGTATTTATTGCATTACTTGTTGTTGTATTTGCTGCTTTCTTTATTACCCTAAGTGTTGCATCGAAAACAGAAAAACCAAAACCTGATACTCCTATTCTACCTAATGAACAAGACAAAGAAGATGATAATAATCAAAATGAAAATCCGAATAATCCTAAACCTGAACAACCAATTGAAAGAGAAAGTTTCATTGTCCCATTAAGAGGTGATAATAATGTTGTTCGTAAATTTTATGATGCTACCGCTTCAACAATCGATCAAGAATTAGCAGTTATTCAATTTGAAAAAACATACTATATTAGTAATGGTGTTTCTTACATGAATCCTGATAAAAGTGATTTTAATGTTATTGCTAGTTTAAGTGGTGAAGTTGTCAACGTTGAAGAAAGTCCTATTTATGGCTTTGTTATTACAGTTAAACATGATGATGAAATATATACTGAATATGGTAGTTTATCTTCATCAAGTGTTAATGTAGGTGATAAAGTAAAACAAGGAGATGTTCTTGGAGTAAGTGGTGTTTGTGAATATGATAGTATTCTTGGTAGTCATGTATATTTTAAAGTAATAAAGAATAATGTAAATCAAAATCCTGAAAAAGTAATTGGTAAAAAGACAAATGAGTTATAAAAAATGGCCTACAAATCGTAGGCCTTTGTTGCATTTATTAAAAGATATCTAACATCATTAACAATTGTTGTTATTATCCAAATTGTTATAAAAAGAAGAATATAACCATAAGATGGTAAAACATATTTTATATTATCTTTAAATGATGTCAATAAACTTAAAGAAAAGTTGAAAAACAAATCTTTTAAAGGAATATGTAAAAAGATTATCAATAAAACAAATAACAATATTGGTATTAATAAAAAGTATTCTTTTTTCTTTAAAAATGAACCAATTACATTACCTAAAGTAAATAAAGATAAAGTCATTGTTAAGCCAACTAAGAAATGAATACCACCAATAGACTGATGAATACCAATAACTAAAGCAATTCTAATCATTAAATAACAAAAGAAGAATAACATCATCATAACTAAATTACCAATTAAATTAGATATAACAAATGCTTTACGACTATGTTTTATTGCCATATATGTATTACCAATTGAAGAATAAAAATATCCAATCCATAAACAAAAGAAAATAAATATTAATATAAATGCTAATAGAAAAGGAATTGCTCCATCAATATCTTTCACAAATATACATCCTAAAATGCTATAAACAAAACTAAAAATTAACATAGATAAGTAAATAAATCTCAAACTCATCCATTGAAGTTTCAAAGATTGTAATATTTGCATTATATTTTCTCCTTTATAACTCTTAAATTCATTAAGTAGATGAAAATATTTTGAATTGGAACTTCCGATATTTTAATTAAATATTTTTGATATTTACGTGTATCATCTTTAGAAAGTTTTTGTCTTATACAAACTGTTAATGTTTTTCCTCTTTCTTCTACACCAATAACTTTCACACCACTTATTAAAGATTTTAAAACTTCTGTTTTACCTGAAAGATAACGGAAACTATCTTTTATTTCATCAATAGTAAATTGAGCAAATAATCTTCCTTTATCAATAAATAATATTTTATCAACAATATAATCAATTTCATCAATAAAACTAGTGGATATAATAAAAGTACGAGGATATCTTTCATGATGACGATATAAAAATTGAAAATAATCATAACGATCTTTTAAATCAACTTTATCAATAGGATTATCAAATACTGTAATATTAGCCATACTTGCTAATCCTAAAATGCCAATTAAAAGAGATTTTCTACTTTCATTTAAATGACCATATGTTTCTTTTAATGATATTTGAAAATGAGTTGTTAATTCATAAGCATAAGCATTGTCCCATTTTGGATAACATAATTTAAATAATTGAAATATATCAATAATACGTAACCATTTTGGAAATGTTGTGTTTCTTGGAATATAACATAATCTTTCATTCATTTCGTTATTGTTATATAGAGGTTCTCCATCAAGATATACACATCCTTCTGTTGGCTTATTTTTGCAACAAATTAAATTTAAAAGTTCATCTTGACTCCAATCATTTTTCCCAATTAAAGCATAAACTTGATTATCCAAAAAATTGTAAGAAAAATTTTTCACAAACTCTCTTTTGCCTTTTACCTTACTGATTCCTTCACAAACCAATACAGACATATTTTTCTCCTTTTTCTTTGCTACTTTGATTTATTATACTAAATTTTTTATCAAAAAGCAAGGTAAAGACGTATTTAAGTTCTCATATTCAATACAATTGTAAAGCAATAAATCAAATAAAAAACTTATAGAATATAAAAGACCCAATATGTATACATTTAGCAATGACACAAGATGGGAATTATCTATAAATATTTTTTGAACAAATTTAATGAATATGTGGCTTTTTGACTATAACTCGATTTTAAATCGCTTTAAAAAATTTTTTATGTGTTAAAATATAGAATAATTAACATTTCTAATAAAAAAATATGTATTTTATTATTTTAATTCTATTGTGTTAAAAAATTTGATTGATACTTTGCAAAATAAAGAAAAAATAAAATTTTATATAACAAATAATATGTTCTACTCTGAAGATGTCGAAAAGATTTCTGGAACGTTTGTTATTGGTGAATTGGATAACATATCTTCCGAATTTCCTTATCCTTTCATTTTAGATTGTGATAATCCTATTCAAATTGAAGTTAATAATGGTAGTATAATCAAATTTAAGCAGTTGTCCAATTTAGTGAAAGATATAAAAGAGAAACATATAAGCACTAATAAAATTTTAGATGAAAAGTTTTATAATTAATTATGTGATATTTATGGCAAAGAATTATTAAATGAGATTTTGCCCTATGAAGATATAATTTATTACTTTGATTAAAAAAGAGGTGCATTAAATAGGTGAAGTCAGCGAATTAAATGAAGTTAAAGATATATTTGAATCATTTTCTAATGCCGATAGAGATAAAGTAGATAAAATTGTTGATGCAATAAAATTTTTTGGTTCAACATGTTGGTATTAAGTTAGAGATAGTAAACAACATTTAATAGAAGAAATAAATAAATATAAGGAAGATTTATGGGACTTATATTTTAACCCTGAATTATGGACTACTGATAGTGCGGAATACTTTGATAATTATGAGGCGTATAATCTTCTTCAATTGGTAAAAGAAAAGCATGCTGTAATAAAAAAAGATTATATGGATGGGAAATATTTTATAGCATTAGGCATATTTTTTTATGTTGCCATGAAAGAATTATAATTTGATTATTGTAAATATCTTATTAAGATATAATATTGTTTCTAAGTTATTATCTGTCTTGGAAAAATTTAAGTATTTTTTGTATGATTTTAAATTATTCTCAGGAACTATAGCAAAAAAGTAAAGATTCTGTTATTGCTAAAAAATTATTTTATATTATATGAGGTGAAGTGAAATTGAAAGAATATTTATTGCCTAAAAAAATTATATCGGTTGATGGAATAGTTAAAAATATTGAATGCCTTTTTGAAAAAAAAGAAATGCAAATTGGATTATCTGAAAAAGATTTTGTAGAAATGCAAGAAACATCTAGTATTTTATTGGATTATGGAAAAGAAATATGTGGTGGCATACGTCTTTTAATATATAATTTTACAAATTTGCCAGTTAAATTACGTATTAGATTTGGGGAATCTATTTCAGAAACATTATCTAATATTGGTGATAAAAATTCAACTAATGATCATGCATTAAGAGATTATGAGATTACAACTACAAATTTATGTGATATTGAGACAGGGCAAACAGGGTTTAGATTTGTTAAAATTGACAAAATAACATCACATCCTATTTTGAGAATTAAGAATATTTATGGAGTATCATATTATACCGATAAGAAACTAATAGGAAAATTTAATTCTTCAAATAAATTAATAAATACAATATATGATGTTGCAAATAGAACCGTCAGTTTGTGTATTCAAAATCAATATATTTGGGATGGTATAAAAAGAGATCGTTTAGTTTGGATTGGAGATTTGTATCCTGAATTTATTAGTTTGAGTTGCTTATATAATGATCTTTCTGAAGTAAAAAATTCTTTAATGTTTGTCAAAAATCAAACTCCAGTTACCTCTTGGATGAATCATATTCCAATGTATTCTATGTGGTGGTTAATTATTCTTCATGATTATTATATTAAGACAAATGATTTTGATTTGTTGGAATCTAATGTTGATTATATTGTTGGTATAACAAATCAAATTTTAGATAATATTACAGATGATGGTAATACCGTGTTTAAATCTAATTTCTTCGATTGGCCAACATCAAATACAGATGATGAAATTGTTGGAGTACATGCATTAACTATATTTTGTTTGAAGAAAACTTATAATTTGTTTAAATATTTAAAAATTGAATCTAATCATATTAAATTTAAATTGAATTCCCTACTAAATAAAAATATAAATGCTAAATCTAAAAAGCAAGTAAAAGCTTTTTTAGCAATCGCAAAAAATGAATTTGATAGTTCGGTATCACATTTTTTAAGTGAAGATAATTCGCATGGTTTTTCAACTTTTATGAGTTATTTTATATTAAAGGCTTTATTTGAAAGTGGAGAAAAGCAAAAAAGCATTGATTTAATGATTGAATATTATAATGGAATGCTTAAAATGGGTGCAACAACATTTTTTGAAGATTTTGATATTTCGTGGATAGAAAGTACATATGGAATTGATTCGTTATCTAGGGAAAATAAAAAAGATATTCACGGAGATTTTGGAAGGGATTGCTATGTTGGATTTCGACACAGTTTATGTCATGGTTGGTCAGCAGGTGTTATAGCATTCATTGTTGAAGAAATTGTTGGAATAAAATTATTAGAACCAGGATGTAAAAGTATTTTAATACAACCTTTTCTTGGAAATCTAGAATATATTAATTATAAGTATCCAACACCATATGGTTCAATTGAATTAAAAATATATCGTAAAGAAAATAATATAGTAGTTAAATTAAATAAACCTAAAGAAATAAACGTTATTGTTAAAGATGCTACTTTGGAGTAAATTATGTTAGATCATATAAATAAAGTTTTTTTGGCAAGTTCAATAGATGAATTCAAAGAAGAAAGAAAATATATAAGTAATTGGTTTGAACAATTAAATAATATAACAAAAAATAAAGATTTTTCTATTGACTTCTGTATTAGTAGTCCACATGTTGAATTTGTTAGTAAAGAAGGAACTCAGAACAATTATAATAAAGAAATTATATCTTCTAATTTATTTATTTTATTAGTTGGAAAAAAATTAGGAACTATTTCAAAAGAAGAATTTGATCTAGCTTTAAAAAATTATCAATTATTAAATAAACCATATATTGCTGTAATGTTTCAAAAAACTGATAGCGAAGATGAATCGGTAAAAAAATTTAAAGATTTTTTAAATAATGATTTAAAATATTACTATAAAGAGTATGAAGATAAATTTTTAATAGATAATCGAGATCAAATCATTTATGAAATTATTAGAATGCTTGTTAAAACTTTTCCATCGATAAATTCTAAGTTTTCATTTAAAATTGAATCAAAAAAATTATATTTAGAAGATGGCGATATTTTAAGTTTAGAAAATATACCAGATTATATTAAACGACCATCTATTGCGGCAAAGTTTGAAAAGATAAAACAAATTAAAGAAAAAATTGATAATTCAGACCATTTTAAATTAATTGATGAATTAACTGATCAATTGAAATTATTATACGCTGAATTAGAAGAATTAAATTTATCTATATGTAATAAACTTTTTTCATTAGATGTACCTGTTATTAATAACGATTCAATCAATTCAATTTTGGAAGAAGCACAAAAGTTATCTGAAGAAAATAAATATTATGAAGCATCTAATCTTTTGTCTAGCAAAGTATTAAAAAAATTTTGTAAAGACGGTTTAAGTAAAAATGATAGAAATGATATAATTAACGCTTTGTTTCAAGGCATATATTATCATAATGAAATTATTGGTAATGATGCAGAAAATTATGTTAAAGAAAATTATGAATTAGCATGTGATTTAGAATTAAGATTTAAATCAGATAACTATAATTCATGTATAAAATATTTTGACTATTTGTATGTAAGAAATGATTTTTCTATATTAAATAATTTAGTTGATAAAATTTTATTTACTTTAAACGATATTCAAAATAAAAAAATCAAATATAAATTAATTGACAGAATTGGAAATTATTATTTGAATTGCTCTGACAAAATAAATCAGGGTATAAATTTATTATTATCAAGCTATTATTATTATAAAGAAAATAGTGAAATGAACATTAATAATTTACTTTTAGTATGTTATAGATTAGGTAAAGGCTATAATATTATAAATGATTTTTCTAATGCTAATAAATATTTGAATGAGGGTTATGGTTTAGTTGATGATGTGGTTCATGAAATTAATAATGTTGATGTAATTATGAAAATATATATGCAACTAGGATTATGTTTTGATCAAATTAATGAAGATGATAAAGCATTATATTACATAAATCAAGGTATTGAATTTTACGAAAGCAGTGGATATATTGATAATAAAAAGTTATTACCAGCTTTATCTAGATTATATTATATCCGTGGATTTATTAATTATGATAAAATGAATGATTATGATGAGGTAAAAGAGGATTTAGAGCAAAAAGCTTTGCCAATGACTATGGAATTATATAAAAATGATAGCAAAAAATATGCTCCACTACTTGCTGATATTTATTTTGTTTTAGGGGGATATTACGCATATTTGCAAAATCCTGATAAAGCTCATTTATATCATAAATCTTCTATTGCTTTAAGAGAGGAAATGCATAAAAAAGAGCCAGATGTATTTGAATCCCAGTTAGCAAAAAATTATTTTTATTATGCGGCTTTTCTAGCAAGTAATAAAGAATATAATTTATCTAGTGAATATCATCAAAAGGCATATTTGATTTATAAGAACTTACTTAAAAGTAACTTTGATGCATATGTTAAAGATGCTACATTTGCTTTAAACTTTCATATTGGTCTTTATTTTGTTATGTTAAAAGACATAGAGAATAAGGGTTTAAATAGAATTTATGAAACTGAAGAATATAATAGTAAAGTAAAAAAACTTTTATTAGAAGCTAATCAAATTTGTGAAAAAGTTTATGCTGTCAAACCTGATTTAATTAGAGATTTTTATGCAAATATTTGTATATGTTATTCAAATTATTATGCACTATCAAAAGATTATTTAACGGCAATACAATGGGTTAATAAAGGAATTGATTTAAGACGTCAAGAGTGCAGTAGAAATCACAATGCAGAAATTCATAAACTAGCTAATGATTTATATGTGATTGCTTCTTGTTATTATTATTTGTCCAATGATGAGAAAAATTATTTTGATTTATCAATTCAACATTTAATAGAAAGTAAAAATATTTTAGAAAGCTTGATGGTTACACAGAAAGAATCTAGAGCAAAAGAACTTGGAACTGTCAATTTGCTTTTAAGTAAAATTTATTTAAAACAATCAAATAGAGATGAAGCAAAGAAGTTAGCTCTTGAAGCAAAAGAGCTTTTTGAATTTATGAATCAGCAAAATGATAAATATATGGATGATGAATTAAATGAATGTAAAGAAATATTAACTAATATTGAATCTAATTAATACGTTATTGAATGATTTATTTTGACCTCATATTGAAAGAACCAGATTGATACAATGTATCAGTATGTTTTTTATAGATTTCGACTTTCAACGTCTATGTGGTTTAAAGAAAAAACTGGTCGTAGGACAGTGCAGAAGTTGCATTTCCAGGATTTTTTTTGATGCATTAAATCATGGTAACGACGATAGGCAAACGATAGATGAGTAACCGTCAAAAAAATCCAAGATGTACAAAAAAGATCGAATCTCAAATAATTTAAATAGGATGTTCGAACATGGAAAGGAACGAATATTTAGAGAAATTTAAAATAGATGTTGTGAAACAATATCTACAGGGAAGAAAAAAGAATGAGATTTGTGAAGAATATGGAATTGCAAAATCTACAATGTGGGGATGGATATGTAAATATACAAACCTCGTAAAAAAACATTGAATGTAAAAGGCATAGAAAATATAAACAATGAGTTCGAATATGGAAATTTTTGACGGTTATATAGTTGACGAAAAGTTTTTTGAAACTTATTTTCATAAAAAGAAGTGAAATTTTTTAAGAAAATTTAAGAGAAACACGAGATTATTATGACGAAAGATTAGACATTTTATCAAAAAATCTTATAATTAGTTATATTTTTGAAGCAAACAAAAATGAGGAATAAAAATATGAAATATAACTATTCAAAAGCATTAATTGAACTAAGATCGAAACTAGATATATCTCAAACCGAATTAGCTTCTATTCTTGGTGTTGTTTATGCTTCAGTTAATAGATGGGAAAAAATAGAGCAACTCCTACTAAGATTGTACGAGTTCGCATTGAAAAATTTACAAAGAAATAATAAAATAGAATAAACAAGCCGATGAAACAACATTCCGTTTAATAAACCCCTATTATTAAATATGAAATACAAAAAATTAATAGAATCAAACTTGGAGGAAAGTAAAATGAATCTAATTAAAATAAGTCTATATTACTTACAAAGAAATGCTAATAGGTGTCTACAATGGAAATAAAATGTATAAAATGTGGTTCAAAAGATGTAATGTATAGTAAAAAGCGCAATCTATATATTTGTGAAGATTGTGGTTATACATTTACATTGGATCAAAAAATTTCAAGCAAAATTTTTTTTAGTTATGGACATGATTCTAATGTTCGATTAGTCTTAAGAATAAAAAGAGATTTAGAGGCTTTGGGCTATATCGTTTGGATTGATCAAAGTGATATAAAAGCCGGTGATGAATGGAGAAGCAAAATTACTACTGGATTACTTGAATCAAAAGGTGTCGTTGCATTTTTGAGCAAGCATTCTGTAAGAGATCCTGGTGTATGTTTAGATGAAATTAAAATTGCCTTAACCCAAAAACACGGAAATATAAAAACAATTTTGTTAGAATCAGAAAAAGAAGTAAGTCCACCAACTAGTTTAAGCGATGTACAATGGTTAGACATGAGTGATTGGACAAATTTAGAATTTGAATCCAAAGAATGGGAACAATGGTACTCTATTAAATTTAACCAACTTTTGCAAGTTATTGATTCCAATGAATTTCAATCTTTTCAAGGCGAAATTGAAGAAGTAGATAATTACCTTTTACCAGTGTTAAATGATACTAAAGAACTAATGCTTTTGAGCAAAGAATTTATAGGAAGAGATTGGTTAAGTATATTGTTAGAAAAATGGCGTATAAGTAATACCGATTCCAAAGCATTTATTTTGTATGGAGAATCGGGTTCTGGTAAAAGTTGCTTTATGGCTAATCAAATTCATTATAATCCAAATGTTATTTGTGGAGTGTTTTGTGAGTGGGATAAAATAGGAAATAACCCAGCTAATACTATTACGAAAGTTATTGCTCATAAAATATCAGCCAAACTTCCTGATTATAGAAAACTTTTATTAAAAAAATTAAAAACATTTGCAGATAAATTAGATTCTATGTCATGCAAAGAATTATTTGAGTTTCTTATAGTGCAACCACTTTCGACTTTGATTGATGGTGGTAGAGAAAAAAAATTAATTCTTATAGATGGACTTGATGAAGCAGAGCACAATGGTATTAACGAATTAGCATATGTTTTAGCGGATAGTATAGATAAACTTCCTTTATGGATAGGGTTTGTTATTACATCGAGACCTGAATCTAATATTGTGCCAATATTCAAAAGATTCAACCCTTATTTCATAGATACTAAGAGTGATAATAATAAAAATGACATTCATAAGTACTTAATTGATAATCTTAGTAAATTAAATTTTAAAATGTCAGATGAACAATATACTGAAGTGGTAGCAAGATTGGATAATATGTGTGACGGCAATTTTTTGTATGCATCATTATTTTTAGATGCTGTAAAACAAGGTAATTTAAATATTTTAATGTTTGAAGAGTATCCATCAAGTATTGATGATTTCTATGAAAGAAATTTCAGAAGAAAATTTGAAAATGATCTTGATAAATTCATAGAGATACAAAAAATACTTGAATTGATAGTTTCAGAAAATAGGTTGCCTGCGACAATTATATGCAATGTTATTAACGTTTCAGAAGAAGAGATTAGACGTAGAATTGGATTGCTAGGAAGTATGATTAATGAAGAACAAACTTTTTTTGATGGAATTAATCGCCCAATAATAACGTATTCTTTTACGCATAAATCTTTTGCTGAATGGTTAACTGATTATGAAAAAAACTATAATTTCTTTATTGACAAAACTAAAGGTTCTAATAAATTATTAGATTATTATAGGAAGTCTGTTGTTAAAAAATTAATTCCATTAGAAAAAATAAGTAGTGTATATGATTATGATAGTTATTTTATTCAAACTCATATTATCAATTTGTATATTAATTTAGAAAAATGGCGTGATTTAGAACAATTTCTTCTTGAAAATGATACTCCTCTTTTCCATATTGGTGTTGTGTTAATCTTTTCCCAGATTCATGGGAAAAAAACAAACTTATAGATCGATTGTGGCACGATATAAATTTAGAAGATTTTTTAGAAGCCCAACAACGTAGAAGTGAAAGAAGATTTATTGAATCTGTTGTTGGATGGATGATTGAACGTTTCGGTATTAATAAACTTAAAATAAAGATTTTTAATATTTATATTGATATGATTCATGTCAGTGGTAATTATCGAAAGGCTGTTTTATTATATGAAGATTTTTTAAGTAAAATTTCGCAAGATACCATAATTAATAACAAAGAATATTTAATGATGACAATTCGCAAAATACACAATAGTATGTTTTTTATTCCAGTTGAAACTCTAATTAAAGAAGCGATTGAATTAGTAAATAGAGTATCACCTTTAAGCTTCAAAAAAGAATATAATGAATTATTATTTTTGCTTGGAGGGAATCTTGCTGTTTTAAATGGTAATATTCTTTTAGCTAATGAGTGGGTAAATAAAAGTTATAATTTTGCAATAGAAAATAACTTAACTGATTTTGAAGTAAGATCAGCAAGAAAGTTAATTGATATATATTGTACCCAAAAAGATTATTTGGGAGCACTTGAATTTTCTAAACGTTATATATCTACAAATGCCAAAATAGAATCTCGATATGAAATTTACTTGCTTGGTGCCTTAGGTGAAGTTTATAGACATTTAGGTAATTATAAACAGTCTTTGTGTTGCTATCAACGTATGCAGGATATTACTTTTGATAGAGGAATTACAGGATGGGTAGCGCACTCTTTTATGGGTCAAGCTGCTGTATTTCTTGAAATGAAAGATTTAGAGCGTGCAAAGAGCATGTTAATCAAATCTAAAGAGATTTATGATTCTATTAATCAAGTTTGGGGACAAATCAATGTGGGTATCATTCAACAATTACTTGAAAGAGACGAAGGTAATATTGTAAAAAGAGATTTAGGATTAATTAAGTTATCGGAAATGATGCAATATAAGTATTGTACCGAATTTTTACGTAATATTGATAACTACGTAATAAACGATTTGCATTTATATTTTTTATAAGAGGGCTGTATGGGACAATTTAAATTTATTAAAAATGATGTTATTCGCCAATCTCTTCAAAATACAACTAGACAATATTTTGTTGGCAATTTAAAACGCGAACAAATTCTTGAATTTATAAAAAGTGAGGAAGTAGAGATAGGTATAACATCATATAATGAATATACAAATGAGATGCCTCACAAACATAGTATTGCAATGGAATATCAATATATGATAAGTGGTAGAACACAATATTTAGATGTTGATACTGGCGAAATACATGAATTTATAAAGGGAGATTTTTTTGTAATTTTTCCAAACACAACATATGCACAACGAGCTAAACTGGGAACAGAAATTCTTTTTATTAAAGAGCCATCTATAAATGATAAAAAAGTTGTTGAGGCAGATGATAAAACTCAAAAGTGGTTAGCTGAAAAAATGCGTACGGTACGTAATGATTATTATCATAATGTATTTGCTCCACAAGCTAATTCTATACGACCAGCAGCTATGGTTGCATTAGTATCCAATGATAGAAAACTGCTTATGTTAAAACGTATTGATAGTGGAAACTGGACAATGCCTGGAGGAACAATGGAACTTGGTGAAAGTTTAATTGATTGTGCTATGAGAGAAACCAAAGAAGAAACAGGTTTATCTATTAAAATTGTAGATTTAATTGGTATTTATACAGATCCAGAAATTGTTGTTGAATATTCTGATGGAGAAGTAAGACAAGAGTTTAGTGTTTTATATTATGGTATTATTATAAATGGTGATATCAAAATTGATGATGAATCTACTGAATATAAATGGGTTAGTGAAAGTGAGTTATTAAAATTACCTATGGCACTTTCTCAAAAGATAAGAGTAAATGATGTTATTAATTTTATTAATAAAAAAATTTGAATTATCGATAACTGTACTAGATTAAAAAATATGAAATTTATTTTTAAATAAAATTGAAAATGGTAGAAAATTGGATAATACAGCATATGCATGAAATAAATAATTAGACTAAGACAAAATCAAACTATATTAGATTTTACATTTAAATTAAATAAAGTACTAAATAGTATTAAAAAAAATAAGATTTATGAGATCCTAACGCTTTCTGTTATTTTATTACTATATACATTCGCTTGCATTTGCGTTCACTTGCGTGCAACCGCGTGCATTGTATTAAAATGGTACTCTTTTGCCATGATAAAAATATAATTTGAAATGAAAAAAATAGTTTTAATTGTTTGAATTAGCACTTGTGAATTAAAATTTAAGTTTTAAAGTGTGTGAGAAATTAGATGTAATTACAAATGTTTTTTAAAAAGTATAGTGAAATCCAATATTTGTTTGAATATATGTTTGAAACTTAGAATATCATTTTGACAAATAAAAAAATTTTATATTTATGTCAAATTATATATTGAAAAGTATAATTTTAATATTATAAGTAAATATTTATGCAATAGGAGAAGTTATATGAAAACTTTATCAGAATTAAGTAATAAATTTTTTAAAATACTTGATATGAGAAATTATTATAAGCAAGATACTGCTGAAAATGATAAACTTTGCTTTCAACAATCGTTAAAGCAATTTTTAGCAAGTGGAAAAAAAGAAGACGCATTTTCTGTTTATTTTTGTTTTAGTGAAATTTTTCAATTGTTTGGACAAGGATATGATAATACAAAAAAGTTACTTGAAATGCTTTCGGATCATGAGTATCATTCTGGAGAATTATTATCTAAACATAGAGATCACTATTCTCATTCAGTTTATGTCTTTGCTTTAGGACTTGCCTTTTATGCTAATGATTCATCTTTTCGAAAGAATTATATTTCTTTCTATCAACTTGATGATGGATGTGCTTCATTTAATTTTTTAAAGTTTTGGGGATTAGTAGCATTATTTCATGATATAGGTTATCCATTTCAACTTGCACATGAACAAATAAAAACATATGCTGAAGAGATGTGGGGACGTAATGAAAAAAGCAATCCATATGTTTCTTATGGAAATTTCAAACAATTTATTACAATTAATAAAAATGCGCGAAAAAGATTATCGGAAATATTCCCTGAGATAAAAAACATCACAACATATAATGACCTTTTAGCATATGGTCTGGAAAAACGTGATGGATATAATCAAGAGTTAGTTTGTAAAAAACTTATTGATCGTGTTGTACATCAACCTAAATTCATGGATCATGGTTATTTTAGTGCTATAGTCTTAGCACGTCAATTATTTTCTATGCCTTCATTTTACTTTGATATGCAATGTTTAGATGTTTTGACAGCTATTCTTTTACATAATAGTTTTAATAAATATGACGCTCCACAAAATCAAGCTCATCCAATACGTTTTGATGAACATCCTCTTGCCTATCTTATAATCTTATGTGATGAACTTCAATGTTGGGATCGTCTTGCTTATGGAAAAATTAGTAAAAGAGATCCAATTGCTTGGGATTTTGCTCTTGATATTTCAAATAACATGTTACTTGTTTGTTATACATATGATTCGTATATTGTGCGCACATATGATGAGAAATTAGAACCAAATATTGAAAAGAATAATAATTATTGTGAGATGAAAGATGGTATATTTTTAAATAGGATTCGCAAGTTTGTTGATACACCTCTTAATATAATTGTTAAGGTTCAAGAAAAACGTAAACAAAAAAAATCTAATTTATTTGCTTCTGATGATGATTTTATAAGTTTATGCGATTTAGCAAAAGCAATTCATGCAAGTTATAATGAACATTGTATGTCGCTTAGTACAGAATTTATTAGTGAAGATTTCGGAAGTTTGCCTCTCGAATTTAAATTATCCAATATTGAGCAAGCTAAATCTTATAGTTATAAACTTGAACTTATTAATTGTTTTTACAGTAGAAAAGATCTTGATTATCCTGTTGTTGAAGATTTCAATCGTGTTGAGGCAAATTATAAAAACAACCTTGGTTTTTTATGTCGTGAAGAACATGTACGATGGGTAAAAGAAAAACTAGCTATGGGTTGGAAATACGGAACAGATTATAAATCGAGAGAAGAACGAAATAGCAAAAAAATACATCAAGATATTGTCCCTTATGAAATGTTATCGAAAGATGAACAATCTAAAGATGAATTAATGATTAAAAATATTCTTGATTTATTAAAAAGATTTGATAGTAATATAAAAATTTATAATTATCGTACTGGAAGAAAACCAAAACTTGAAATTGCTGGAACTGGTCATCGTTTTTTTAATGAAAATGTTGAAACGCTTAAATCAAGTGTAAAAAAAATATTAGAAGAATTTAGTAAAACAAATCACGTAATTGTTCGCACTTGTTTTGCCTATGGAGCTGATCAATTAATTGCAGAATGTGCTGTTGAATTAGGATTAACTATTAAAGCTGTTTTACCTATGCCAGTTGAATTGTTTATTGAAGATGTTAGAAATGATGCTAAATCACATGGGCGTTCATTTGATGAAAATGATGAATTAAAAATGAGACATCTTTTGGCACAAACAGTTGTTTGTAGAGTTGTAGAAGATCCTCGCTCAACTTATGCTGAGGCTAGTAAATATATTGTAAGCAAGTGTGATAAATTAATTGCACTGTGGGATAAAAAAGCAATTCCGTTAGTTGATAATAATGGTGCACCAATAAATCGCGGTGGAACATTTGATTGTATAAAAATGGCAGAGGCACAAAATAAAGAAGTTATTGTTGTCGGTTGCTATCGATAAGTAAAATAAGAGGACTAATCATTCGTTAAACCTCCAATTTATATGATTAGTCCTTTTAATTATTTTGGTTATATTTATTTAGTTATAAAATTAAAATTACTTCATATACATGTATTACAAATACTTAATATTTACAATATATGAAGGTGAGGAAATGGATAATTCAATTGATGAAAGAGTTTATCAAGCAGCGAAAATATTTTTAGATCATTTTTCCACAGTCAGAGAAGTTGCGAAAAAAATGGGATGTAGTAAGTCAACAATTCATAAAGACTTTACCGAAAGATTACCAGAATTAAATTTCGAACTTTATAAAAAAGTAAAAGATTTACTCGATTATAATAAAAAAGTGCGACATATAAGAGGTGGAGAAGCGACAAGAAGAAGATATATTCAACAACATATAACAAAAAAAAGGAAAGATATGTAGGTCTTTCCTTTTAAAAGATTAAAAATATTAATTGATTTCTTCAAAAAGTAGTGAATTTTTAGTTATTTCAATTAATTTTGTTTTTAATTCATTAATATCGTTAAGAGGTATTTCATAAATTAATATAACATTTTGGCTAAAGTCTTGTTTTATTTTTTCATATTTATTACATACTTTTTGTACTTCATTGACATATTCATAACTAAATGTTAATTTGATTTTTATTTTCTTTTCTATTTTTTTTAACTGACATAATTTTACTGTTTCACTAGTAGTAGATGAATATGCTCTTACTAATCCTCCTGCTCCTAATTTAATTCCACCAAAATAACGAATAACAATCGCAATTAAGTTTGTTAATGAATTTTTTTGTAAGACATCTAAAATAACAACACCAGCTGTTTGACTAGGTTCTCCATCATCTGAAGCTTTGATAATATTTTCATTAAGCCGATAACTATAACAACAATGAGTAGCATCATAATATTTTTTTCTCATTTGTTTTAATATTTCATTAGCATCATCTATGGATTTAATTGGTATTAAATAACAAATAAAAATACTTTTTTTTATTACTTGTTGATAAGTATATGTGGTATCAATTGTATACATATTTTACCCTTTCTTCATTTGTTTTAATTCATTTATATTGTAATCTACATCATAATTATACATCAAAATTGAAGTTGTTACAAATTAATATTAAAAAATAGTAGATATTTTTTTTAGAATGTTATATAATAAACATAATCATATTATTTTACTCAATTATAATTAAAACAATATAAGTAGTAACGAAAGGAGAAAGAAATGCAAGAACATCTGATTAAAGGTAAAGAAGTCTTGAAAATCCTAATTAATAATGGATTTGAAGCTTACTTTATTGGTGAAATTGTTCGTAGTAGCATTATGGGTTTGGAATGTGATGTTGTTGATATAACAACAAGTGCTACGCCAAGTGCCATAAAAGGTATTTTTTACACACATGAAATAAAAGTAGCATCAGATGATACATTAGAATTATCTTATGATGATTGTTCTTTTTTGTTACATACTTTTGTTACTCAACAAAATACGCCAACTAAAATTTTAAATAAACACTATTCAAAAAATTTATTAGATGATTTAGCTTGTCGTGATTATACAATTAATGCTATTGCAATGAGTCATAGTGGTAAACTAACTGATATAAGTGATGGCTATGAAGATATTCGTAAGCATAAAATTCGCATTATTGGTAATGGTAGATTGCGTTATACTAATGAACCAATTTTGTTGATTAAAGCTTTTTCTTTAGTTAGTGAATTGAATTTTAATATTTCATATAAAACTAAATTAGCTATTAGAATGAAAAGTAAATTGTTTGAAAATATTTCTATTGAACAATTTTATCCCGAACTTGTTAAAACATTAAATGGTGCATATTGTAAAAAGGCGTTGGATATGATGATTAAAACTAAGTTTTATAAACATATTCCAAGTTTAAGAAGAGGACTTAAAGCTTTACAAAGAAACTATCATAAAGCAACATTTGAAGAATTGTTAATTATGTCATTTGTTTTAAATGGTGGCATTAATGAAAAATATGCTGAATTTGTTGATGACTTTGCGATGTTAAAACAAATTTATCATTTAGCTGTATCTAATCCTAAAGCTAAATATGATGATATGATATTATTTTCTAATGGCTTAGATATATGTTTAGAATCTAATCGTATTAATTGGTTAATTGGTAAATCATTAAAAAAAGAACGTAAAATAAAGAAAAAATATCAAGCATTAAAAATCAAGAAAGTTTGTGATTTAACATTCAAAGGGGAAGATATTGTGAAAATGATTGCTCCGCAATATGAACCACAAATACCTGCTATCATTGATGAAATAGTATTAGCAGTCTTAGAAGGTAGATTACAAAATAGTCCTAAAGCTATTGAAGCATTCACAATTGATTTATTGAAGAAAATGAATATTCCATATGATTTAAGAAGACCATATGTCCCTGTTCAACAACTTCATCAAGAAGAAAGACGTACAAATGAAAACGTCCCAAAGACCCTATTAGAACAAGATTATACAGCACATCGTTTATCAATGTTAGAACAACGTGTTAATGAACAAGATCGTTTAATTAGGGAAAGTGGGGAAAAACTTGCCCAATTTAAAGAAGCTTCAAACAAAGAAAAAGTGGAAAAAGTTGTTAAAGAAAATATTGATCTTATTAATAATGACAAATCATTACAAAACTTTGTGAAAGACAAAGATGACTTTAGTAAAAAACTTAATGAATTTATGACTGAATATTTAAAAAATGAAGAAAATAATAGAAAGGATGATAACAATGAAGAAAATTAAAGATTGTTCAGCTTTAGAAGAAGTATCTCTTATTGTTCGTCTTTCTAATGTCCAAATCAAGAAAACAACAACAGATGATCCATATGCTTCAATGATTGCCTTTGATGGAGAAGATAAAATTGATGCCAAGATGTGGAAATTCACTCCAGAATTGAAAGAAAAATTGGTTAGTGGTGAAGTATATGTTGCTACAGGAAGAATGAAAGAATATCAAGGTAAATTACAATTGAATATTGTTGATATTCGTAAAGTTGAAGAAAGTGATCATGTTGATTTATCTATTTTTTATGAAAAAGCTAAAGTTGACCAAAATGAATTGATGACATATATTGATCAATATTTTAAAAAAATAAATAATGTTATTTTAAAAAACATTGTTAGTATTATTTTGAAAAATCATTTAGATCAATTTTTTGAACATCCTGCAGCTGTTACAATGCATCATAACTATTATGGTGGACTAGCATATCATACATATTGTATGTTAAGACTTGCTGATGCATATTTAGAATTATATCCATTTGTTAATCGTGATTTAGTTTATGCTGGGGTTATATTACACGATGTAGGTAAAATAAGAGAATTAAGTGGACCTAAAGGGACAGAATATACTAAAGAAGGTAAACTTCTGGGACATATTTCTTTAGGTGCTAATGAGATTTATGAAATAGCTAAAGAATTAAATGTGGAAAAGTCAGAAGAAGTTTTAAATTTATTACATATTATTTTATCGCACCATGGCGAGTTAGAATGTGGTTCACCAAAAGAGCCAATGACACCTGAAGCTATGCTTATTCATTTCTTGGATCTGACAGATTCAAAAATGGCAGCATTAGAACCAGAAGTAGAAAAAACTAAAAAAGGAGAATATACATCTCCTATAGCTTCTTTTGATCGTCGTATTTTTTATATCCCTAATGTTGAATGACAATATTGTTAAAAAATAATAAAAAATAAATAAAATTAAAATTAATGAATATTTTTAAGACATGTTTAAGTGATTTTTGGTATTATTACGTGAAAATAATGTTTATGAAACATTGGCTTAACAAGCCCATACAGCCGCAATAATTGCTAGAAGAATGAACAAAACAAGAATCAAGGCATAATAACTATTGCCGAAATTTTGCCATCCATTTGTCATTTTTCGTTTCACCTCCAGTGATATTGTATGCAATTTCTCTTAAATAAAAGTTACAATAGCCTAAAAAAGGTTAAATAAATATTGTAAAATCTTTCCAAAAGTGGTAAAATAATAGTGTTGCGTAGACATTTTAATATAACACACAAAATAAGGAGTGAAAAAATGAATAGTAAAACAATTATTAAACGAACATTACCACTAATTATCGTATTAGTAGTAATTATTGTTTTTGCCATATCATGTTCGGCTTTCTCTAAGGCTAAGAAAGTACCAGGCATTGAAAATGGTGAAGAAGCCTTTTTAAAAGTTAAATTATCAACTGGTGATGAAGTTGTAATTACAAATCAAAGAATTTATGATGATTTAAAATCTCAATCAGGTCTTAACACAATGGTTGATAAACTTGATGAACAATTATTAAAAAGAGTTTTAAATGCTAGTGCTAATGGTAAATCATATTGGGATGCAGTTACAGCTGAAGAAGTTAACAAAGCAATTGAAGATGAAATCTTCCCTGATGGAATTGAAGAAGTAGAAGAAGATGAAATTCTTGAAAAGCTTGAAGACTGGAAAGATAATATGTTTATTTATTATGGTATTAAAGTTGGTGACAATGAAGTTAAATATGAATCTTCAGAATTAAAAATTAATGCTAGTACTGAATTAGATAGATATTATCGTTTAACATTAGCTAGAAAAGCTTATGCAAGAGCTAAATTAGGCGAACAACAAGAAGAAGAATTTAAAAAATATAAAGAAGCATATCAAAAATATTTAGATGATTTAAAAGAATATGAAGAAAAAATTGCAGCTAAGAAAAATGCTACAAGACCTACAGTACCAACAGATTCTTCTCCAGTTACTCAAAGTCAAGTAACAACAAAATTTGAATCTGATAATACTGCTAAATATTGGGCATTAGTTGTACCTTATAAAACTACTAAAGAAGCTGAAGATGCTTTACTTCAAGTAGGAGTTGTAATTAAGAAAAATAGTAATGGAACACAAACATGGTTTGAATATGTGGAAAAAGAAGATGGTACACCACAAGATGATGATTTCTATAGTGGTAAACTTGAAGACGAATCACTTCCTAAACCACATGAATTAGGTAAATATGAAATCATGTTAAAGCTTATTGAATTATATAATAATGCATTTGCAGGTGAATCACAAGGATATCCAAATCAAGGTGATCCATCAAAGAATATTACTTTAGTTAAAGGCGTACAATATGATGTAAAAGAAATAACTAAAGCTGAATATGATGCAATTGAAGATGAAAAAGAAAAATTATTATATAGTGGTCTTGGTGATAAAGATAGTGATGGAACATATCAAAATTATGGTGCTGTTATTTTCAAAACTACTGCTCAATTCACTGATGATGAATTAAATGAAGATGATCCATTAAATTTATTATATTACACTACAGATAGATTAAATTCTGATGATACAAGATTTGGTACAAAACTTGCTACATTCATTCCAAGTTTACAATCTGCTAATGATAGTGATTCTTGGACAAGCTGCTTCACAAGAACAGTTCGTTCCACAGGTGATGCTTATGTATTAGCTGTTAAAATAGCTGTTGAAGAAGCAAGAGACGTTGATACATTAGGTAAATTTACTGAAACTGTTGAAGATGAAAATGGTGATGACCATGAAGTATTAGTTGTTGATGATGAAACTAAAGGATTCCAACCTGAATATTTTGAAATTGTTGAACAATTACTTGATGATGCTGTAACAACAACAATCATTAATACTAAGATGGCTGAATTAAGAAATAATTGTGGTTTAATTATTTATGATGAAAGTTTAGAATCATCATATACATCTACATATACTTCTGATTATAAAAATACTAAGAAAAGTAGTAAAACAGTTGTTGCTGAATTAAAATCAAAAGACACTGTTGAAGGAATTGAATTTGTTGGTGGTAAATTTGGTGATGAAATCAAAGTTACTGCTCAAGATATGTTTGATGATTTAAGTACTAAACATGGTGTTTTAACTGCTGTAGATGCTTTCCAATTTGAATATATGTTATATTCATCTGATAATAAAATATTAGATTATGCTAAATATAAATCAGGAAAGAAAGCTAAAGATTGCTTACTTCCTGCTGATGAATCTAAAAAAGATGATGATGATTATGAAACACCTGAAGAAAGATGGGACAATATTGTTGAATCTGTTAAGAGCACAAAAGTAGCTTTCAGTAGTGGTTCATATGAACAATATGGATATCCTGCAACATATGGATGGAAAAACTTCATGAAAGAATTCTTCAGAAATTATTATGGTGTTACTGTTAATAATGAAGAAGAATTAAAGATTTTCTATTTATATCAAGAAGTTGTTAGTGATTATAGTGAAAGAATTGCTAAAACTGATGAAGCTAAATGGAAAAATGTTTATATTCCATTTATGCAACAAAAATTTGATGATTTCTTCAGTGCTAATGGTGTTCATTTATTAATTAGTGTTACCGATAAAGAAGGTAATATTTCTGATCCAAATGCCGAAGATACAGCATGGACTGAAATTCAAAAAACATATGCTGAAGAATTATATCAAAAAGTATTTGAAGTTTTAAAATGTACAAAAGCAAATGAAATCAGTACAGTATTAGAACAAATTGTTGATGCATTTGATGTTTCTCCTAAATTTGTTGCTGATTATGAACAAGTAACTAGTGTTCAAGTTGAAAGAACAAATAGTTCTTTAAAATATACAACAACAACAAAAACAATTGAAATTGAAGTTGCTAAATATAAAACAGCTGGCTTAAATGTTAAATTTGAAGATTTAGGTACAATCACTCAAGGTCAAATGGTAGAAAATTTTGAAAATGCTGTTAAAGCTTTATGGAATGATCGCGCTAAAGATAGTGCGCAAATGAATAAAGGTGAAACAGATGAATCACTTGCTTTCTATGATTTAGATTTCTCTGATGGTGAATATTTATGTACTGAATATGGATATCATGTATTAACTGTAACATCATTTACAGCTCGTACAACAGCTAATAAGAGTGTTACAACTACAGGTGATGATGGTACTGAATCTACTAAAACTGAAGCAACAATTGTTAAACCATTAAGTCTTAAAGATTTAGAAGATATTATTAGTGTATATGAAAATGATACTGAAGATATTGATGATACTTATCAATTAAGTCAAATTTCTAATTTCTTCACAAATATTAAATCTGACTTTACAAGTTCATATTATTATCAATATACAATAATGAATGAATTCTTAAATATCATTGATTCATTTGAATTTAATGGTGTTGGCAAAGAAGATGCATCTCGTATTGTAAGTTATTATAAAGATACATATTGTACTTCAATGACTTATATTAAAAATGATTATGATACTGCTATTAATTTAATGAAAATTGCTGCTAATGCTGCTACTTTAAATAATTGTGATGCTGAAACATTAAGTATTATTAAAGAAGCTGCTCAAGCTGCAATGGCTAAAGTAAGTAGTACTGATCAAGCTAAAAAAGCTTATGTTGAAGCAAAAGAAAAATTTGATAAAGCTTTTGCCTAAAAACAAGATATAAAGAACGAGCTTATGTTCGTTCTTTTTATATTGAAAAATGTATTGTAAAATGGTATAATAAACATAAATAGTCAAGTAAATAACGTTATTAATGATTGGAGATTATAATGAAATTTCAAGTCCTAGCAAGTGGATCTAAAGGTAATATGACATATATCGAAACAGATGAAGTAAAAATATTATTAGATGCAGGTATTAGTGGGAAAGAAGCAGAATTAAGAAGTAATATTCATTTAAATGAAATTGATGCTATTTTTATAACTCATGAACACCGCGATCATACTAGTTTTTTAATTCCTCTATTAAAGAAAACAAATGCAACACTATATATTCATCGTGATTGTTTTCAATCATTAGTTGAAAGATATCAAAATAAATTAAATCACATTCAAGTTCAATTTATTGAAGCTAATAAACAATACATTCTTAATGATTTAAAAATATTACCATTACAATTATCTCATGATAGCATTAATTGTTTAGGATATATTTTTTTAAATCAAAAAAGAAGTTTAGCTTATATAACTGATACAGGTTTTGTTGCTATTCCTTATTTAGAATTATTAAAAAAAGTTGATACATTAATAATTGAAGCTAATCATGATGTTGAAATGTTATTAGAAAGTAATCGACCATGGATTTTAAAAGAAAGAATATTAAGTGCAACTGGACATATGTCTAATCAAATATGTGGTGAAATATTAGCCAAAATCTTAGATGGTGGCAAATTATCAAGAATAATTTTAGCTCATTTAAGTGAAGAATGTAATACTGAAGAAATATGTGTAAATACAATATTATCTTGCTTAAATCAAGAAAATATTCCCGAAATTTGGATAGCTAAACAAAGAGAACAAACAAATCTATTTGAGGTATAAAATGGATATAAAGATTGTATGTGTTGGTAAAATAAAAGAAAAATATTTAAATGATGGTATATTAGAATATTATAAAAGAATACAACCATTTTGTTCATTAAAGATTGTTGAAGTTAATGAAGTTAATACCATTGATATAAATAAAAATATTGAAGAAGAAGGTAAAAATATTCTTCATGTTATTAAAGATGATGATTATGTAATAACATTAGAAATTGAAGGCAAACAAATGGATAGTATTTCTTTATCAAATAAAATTCAAAATCATTTTACTTATCAAACTAATCAATTAGTATTTATCATTGGGGGATCAAATGGGTTAAGTTGTGATGTAAAAAAGAGAAGTCAATTTGCTTTATCTTTTAGTTTATTCACTTTTCCTCATCAATTGATGAGATTAATTTTAATGGAACAATTATATCGCTCAATGATGATCTTAAATCATCATAAATATCATAAGTGAGGCTAATATGTTTAAATTACATACTAATTATCAACCAACTGGTGATCAACCCCAAGCCATTAAAGAATTAACTGAAAATATCAAAAATGGTGTAAAATATCAAACATTATTAGGAGCAACTGGTACAGGAAAGACATTTACAATTGCAAATGTAATTCAAAATACAGGAAAAAACACTTTAGTTTTAGCTCATAATAAAACATTAGCAGGACAATTATATGGCGAATTAAAAGCTTTTTTCCCTGAAAACAGAGTTGAATATTTTATTTCTTATTATGATTATTATCAACCTGAAGCTTATGTTGCTAGTCGTGATCTTTATATTGAAAAAGATTCAAGTATCAATGATGACATAGACCAAATGCGACATAGTGCAGTTGCCTCATTATTAATGGAAGAAAATGTTATTGTTGTAAGTAGTGTTTCTTGTATTTATGGTATTGGTGATCCTGAAGATTATGAAAATAGTATGATTGTTCTTCGTACTGGTGATGTTATATCAAGAAATGAATTATTACAAAATTTAATTAGAATGTCATATGAAAGAAATGATTATGAATTTCAAAGAGGAACATTTCGCGTTAAAGGTGATACCATTGATATTATACCTACTGGTGAAAAAGATGAAGCAATTCGTCTAGAATTTTTTGATGATGAAATTGATAAAATTAAAATCATTGATAGTCTTACTGGTAAAACAAAAGTAATAAAAGAAACTGTAACAATTTATCCAGCAACTTTATTCTCTGTATCAAGTGATAAAATGAAAATAGCAATTGAAAGAATTAAAGAAGAATTAAAAGAAAGAATAGAATATTTTAAAAAAGAAAATAAATTATTAGAAGCTGAAAGAATAGAACAAAGAACTAAATATGACATTGAAATGTTAGAAGAAATTGGTATGTGTAGTGGTATCGAAAATTATTCAAGACACATGAGTCTTCGTGAAGAAGGTGAAACACCTTATACATTAATTGATTTCTTTCAAAAAGATTTTTTATTAGTTGTTGATGAAAGTCATGTAACTTTGCCCCAAGTAAGAGGTATGTACAATGGTGATAGAGTAAGAAAATTAAGTCTTGTTGAATACGGATTTCGTCTTCCTTCCGCATTAGATAACAGACCTTTAAAATTTGATGAATTTGAAAGTAAATGTGACCAAGTAATATATGTTAGTGCTACTCCTGGAGATTATGAAAAAAATAAAAGTAGTGCCATTGTTGAACAAATAATTCGTCCAACAGGATTATTAGATCCGATTGTGGAAATAAGGAAAACAGAAGGACAAATAGATAATTTAGTTAAAGAAATATATACAAGAATAAAGAAAAATGAAAGAGTTCTTGTATTAACATTAACTATTAAAATGAGTGAAGAATTGACTAATTATTTAAAAGAATTAGATATAAAAGTGGCATACCTTCATTCAGAAGTAAAATCTTTAGAAAGAATGGAAATTATCAGACAATTAAGAATGGGAACATATGATGTACTGGTTGGTATTAATTTATTACGTGAAGGATTAGACATACCCGAAGTATCATTAATTGCTATTTTAGATGCTGATAAAGAAGGATTCTTAAGAAGTGAGACATCTTTAATCCAAATAATTGGAAGGGCAGCTAGAAATCAAAATGGACGAGTTATTATGTATGCTGATAATGTTACAGGTTCAATGGAAAGAGCAATTTCTGAAACATATCGAAGAAGAAATATCCAACAAGCATATAATGAAGAACATCATATAATTCCTAAAACAATTCAAAAAGAAATCAAAGATTCACTTGTTATAACTAAAGAAGAAGAAAAGAATAATAATATAGATATGACTAAATTAGAAGAAATGACTATAATGGAAAAGAAAGCACTTATTACTCGTTTAGAAAAAGAAATGATGCAAGCTGCTAAAGAACTTGATTTTGAACAAGCAATGAGTTTAAGAGATATTATATTTGAATTAAAAGCATCATTATCATAATATAAGGAAGTGAAAAAGTGAAAAAGAAAGTAATTGTTGGCTTATCAGGAGGAGTAGATTCTGCTGTTAGTGTTATTTTATTACAAGAACAAGGTTATGAAGTTGAAGGAATGTTTATGCGTAATTGGGATTCATCAATTAATGGTGATATTTTAGGTAATCCTAATAATCCTAATGATGTTTGTCCCCAAGAAAAAGATTACATGGATGCATTAGATGTTGCCAAACAACTCAATATTCCTTTACATCGATGTGATTTTGTTCAAGAATATTGGGATAGAGTTTTTCAATATTTTTTAGATGAATATAATAAAAATAGGACACCTAATCCTGATATATTGTGTAATAAAGAAATTAAATTTAAATCTTTCTTAGAAAAAGCAAATGAAATGGGTTGTGATTATATTGCTATGGGACATTATGCAAGAGTAATTCATGACAATAATCAACATACCCTTTTAAAAGGAATAGATCAAAATAAAGATCAAAGTTATTTCTTATGTCAATTAAGTGAAAAACAAGTTGCCAAAGCTCTTTTTCCTGTTGGCAATTTATATAAAACAGAAGTAAGAGATATAGCTAGAAAATATCATTTATCGATTGCGGAAAAAAAGGATTCCACAGGAGTATGTTTCATTGGTGAAAGAAATTTCAAACTTTTTTTAAAAAATTATATTATGAGTAAACCTGGTAATATGTGTACTTTATCAGGTGAAGTTGTTGGTAAACATGATGGAATTATGTATTATACAATTGGACAAAGACATGGTTTAGGTATTGGTGGACCAGGGGATGCTTGGTTTGTCATTGGTAAAATACCAAATGAAAATATCTTATTAGTTGGTCAAGGTGATGAAGAATATTTATATTCTAATAGATGCATTGTAAAAGATGTCAATTGGTTAAAAATTCCATCTAATGAATCATTTACTTGTAATACTAAATTCCGTTATCGCCAAAAAGATATTCCTGTCGTTATAAATGTTATTGACTTAAACACTGTTGAAGTAGTTTACAAACAAAAAGCAAGAGCAGTAACTCCTGGACAAGCAGCTGTGTTTTATCAAGAAGATATTGTTTTAGGTGGAGGAACGATTGACGAAGTGTTTATGAATGAAGAAAAAAGAAAATATTAGGAGTTATTATGGAGAAGATTAAAGGTATTGTTCAAAAAATAAATCTGTATAATGAAAATAATGGATATGGTATTATTCGCATAAAAATAGATTATCATGATAAGGAAATGGCGCAATATCAACATCTTCTTGTATCCAATATTTTAGGTGTCATTTGTACATTTGATCGTAAACCTTATGAAGATGAAGAATATATTTTTTTGGGAGAATTTGTTACATCAAATTATGGCATCCAATTAAAAGCAAGTAGTTTTGAAAGATGTATAAAAGAATCCAAAAATAGTATTATTAAATATTTAGCAAGTGATTTATTTCCTGGAATTGGGGAAGCTACAGCTACAAAAGTTTATAATGCTTTAGGAGATAATGCACTAACAAAAATTATTGAAGATAAAAATTCATTAGATAAAGTTAATATTACTAATAAACAAAAAAATATTTTGTATCAAAATGTTTTATTACAATCTAAAACAAATCAACAATTATTTAGTATGATTCAATTAGGTTTATCGAATAATGTTGCTAATCGTATTATTCATACATTAGGTGATGATGCTTTAAATATATTAAAAGAAAATCCATATCAATTAATATATGAAGTTGAAGGAATTGGCTTTAAAACAGCTGATGGAATAGCCCAAATGTTACATATTGAAAAATCCAATCCTAATCGATTGAAAGCTATTATTTTATATGTCTATGGTGAAATGATTCATAATAGTGGTAATACTTATGAATATATTGAAGATGTTCAAAAAAATTGTTATCTTTTCACAAACGTAGAAGAAGAAATACTTAATAAAGATTTATTCATAAAATTACTAAATGAATTAAAAGAAGAAAAAAGGATTATTATTGAAGATAATTCTCTTTTCTTTCCTAAATATTATTATGAAGAAATAAAAGTTGCTAGGAATATTTATTCATTTTTAAACAATAATAATAATGATTATTCATTTGATAAAATAAAAAGTGTTATTAATAAAGTTATGGAAATAAATGGCATAACTTATACTTTAAAACAACAAGAAGCAATTGAAAAAGCTTTAAAAGAACCCATTGTTATTATAACAGGTGGTCCAGGTACAGGTAAATCAACTGTCATTAAAGGAATTGTTGATTGTTATAAAGCAATGTTTAAAAATGAAGAAATAATTAATGAAAAAATTGCTTTAGTTGCTCCTACTGGTAGAGCTAGTAAAAGATTAAAAGAAGTAACAGGACATGATGCATGTACAATTCATAAAATATTAGGTTATGAAGGTAATGACTATTTTACTGTAACTGAAGATTCACCATTAGATATTAAAATGATTATTATAGATGAATTTAGTATGGTTGATATTTCTTTAGCTTCATTATTATTTCAAGCTTTACTTCCAACAACTAAAATTGTCATCGTTGGAGATAATGATCAATTACCATCAGTTGGTGTTGGTGATGTATTGTTAGATTTAATTGAATCGAAAGAAATAACTACTATTCGTTTAGATAAAATTCATCGTCAAGCAAGTGATTCAAGTATTATAACTTTAGCCCATTATATTAATCAAGGAATGGTTCCAGAAGATGTTAAAGAAGTTAAAAAAGATCGTTGCTTTAATCAATATAAAGATTCAGAATTAATTAATGGTATTAAAAAGGTTGTGGAAAAGGGAATTGAAATGGGAATGGATCTAATTAAAGATATTCAAGTTTTAATCCCTAAATATAAAGGAGATATTGGTATTGATAATGTAAATGTTGAATTACAAAGTTATTTCAATCCAAGTGATAAAGAAGTAGTTTACAATAATCAAAGATTTAGAGTAAATGATAAAGTAATTCAGACAATTAATCGTCGTGAGAAAAAAGTAATGAATGGTGATATTGGTTATGTATTATCAATAGATCGTAATGATGGAACTTATAATGGCTTAAATGTCATGTTTGATTTTGGCAGTGTTCATTATGATAAAGAAGAAATTGGTGATTTAAATTTAGCTTATGCTATATCAATTCATAAAGCACAAGGTAGTGAATTTCCTTTAGTTATTGTTCCATTTAGTTTTCAATATTATAGATTATTAAAAAGAAAATTAATATATACTGCTATTACTAGAGCTAAAAAGAATTTAATTATGATGGGTAATTTTGATGCATTTCATCGCGGAATTGTCCAAATAGAAGAAAAAAGAAAAACAAAATTATCATTAAGAATTAAGATGATTATTGAAAATCCAAATCGTATTTTTGATAATGATAGTGCATTTGATGAAATTATAATTGAAGATTTTGCCGCAAATGAAATGCAAGATTTAATAGAAATGGAAAATATTTCACCTTATGATTTTATGAAAGATGACAATAATAATAATATATAAAATATATGAGGTGTAATATGAAAGAAGTTAAAAAAGCAATGGTTTATATGGCACTTGGTGCTATGGCAACTACAGGTGTTATGTGTTTAATGAATTCTAATAATAAAGTGAATGATTTAAAGCAAAAAGAATGTTCTATGATGGAAAAAATGAAAAACATTTTTAAATAATCTTAAAAAAAATAAAAGTATAGATTGTTGATACTTTACTTTTTAGGCAAAATATGATAGAATATATATATATTTGCTTATATAAGGAAGGAAAGGTAATAAGAATGGGAAGAGCTCATGAAGTGCGTGCTGCATCAATGGCAAAGACAGCAGCTGCCAAAAGTAAATTGAACGCAAAGTGGGGAAGAGCTATTTATGTAGCTGCTAAATCCGGTGTTCCTGATCCAGATCTAAATCAAGTCCTTAAAAAAGAAATTGAAAAAGCAAAAAGAGAACAAGTTAGTGCTGACGTTATTAAAAGAGCAATTGAAAAAGCCAAAGGTGGAAGCACTGAATCTTATTCATTTGAAAGATATGAAGGATTTGGACCTAACAATTCAATGTGGATTGTTGACTGTCTAACAGATAATCATAATAGAACATTAACAGCTGTTCGTACAGCATTTTCTAGGTGTGGAGGAAATTTAGGTGCGAATGGTTCAGTTACCCATATGTTCACAAACCAAGCTGTTTTCAGCTTTGAAGGAACAAATGATGAAGAAATCCTTGAAGGATTGTTAGCAAATAATTGTGAAGTTGATGATATTCAATTAGAAGATGGTGTAATATCTGTTTTTGCACCTAGCAAAGCTTATTCCGAAGTAAGAGAAGCATTAGTATCAATGCTTCCTGAAGTAAATTTTTTAGAAGATCATACTACTTGGGTACCATCTAGTTATGTAAAACTTGAAACTGAGCATGATCAACAAAAGTTTGAAAGATTACAAGCAATGTTAGATGAATGCGATGATGTTCAAGAAATTTATCATAACATTGAATTAACAGAATCCAATGAAGAGTAATGGACCAAATGGTTCATTCTTTTTTGAAAGGAGGTAATAAATTTTGCGAATAAAGAAAATTAAAAGTTTATTAATTGTTTTTGTGTCATTATTTGCTTCATTATTTCTTACTGCTTGTTTTGGTTTATTTGGTGGTGATTATAATGATTCATTTGATGAATTTGAAGATGCATTATTTGTTGCCTTAATAGGCAATGATCCAGTTAATGTCAATTTTAATTTTTATTATCCAGAAAATTATGGATTAGAAAATGCGAAAGTTGAAATTTACCAACCAACAGAAGAAGAAATTGAACAATCTTATGATGCATTAGAAGAAATAAGAGATCAAGTAGCAATGTTTCCTAATTCGGCATTAAATGAAGAGAATAGATTATCAAAAAAAGTTATAATAGATTTTTTAGATCACAAAATTGTATATTCTGGTTATTATTATTATGATACACAATTAGGAAGTTATTTAGGTTATCAAGCTCAATTACCATTAATATTAGCTGAATATCGTTTTGATAGAATGAAAGATGTCAATGATTATTTTGATTATTTAATTACAATTCAACAAGAATTTGAAAATATTATTGCTTTTGAGACAGAAAAAGCTAATAAAGGAATGGGATTAACAGACGTAATATTAGATCGTTGTATAGATCAATGTAATGATTTTTTATTAAGTGAAGAAAATTACTTAATTCCTGTATTTAATGATAAAATTGATAAAGTAACATTTCTAACATCATCAGAAAAAGAAACTGCGAAAAATAAAAATAGAGATATTATTAATCAATATTTTGTACCTGCTTATCAATATTTAAAAAATCAATTAGAAAATTTAAAAGGTAGAGCTACGACTAATGGCTCTTTAGCAAGTTTTCCTGATGGTAAGAAATATTATGAAATTAAATTACAAGATGCTATTGGTACTAACCAATCAGTTCAAGAAATAAAAAATAATTTAAATACAATATTAATGCAATTATTAACGACATATAGTGATTTATCAACTAATAATTCTAATGCATTTAATACTTGGAAAGATAGTAATTTAATGGATTCATTAACAATTCCTGAATTAATTGATTATTTTCAAGAAAAAGTAAATGATTCATTCCCTAAATTAAAACATGATTTGTCATATAAAATTGAAAACATTAATGAATCATTACAAGATCATACTTCACCAGCAATGTATTTCTTATCACCAATTGATGATTTTAAAGATGAATCAATTTACATAAATCCTAAAGAAGTATTAGGAAATGATAATTATACATATCAAGTTCTAGCTCATGAAGGTTATCCTGGTCATATGTATCAACATGTTTATCTTAAAGAATCTGATTTACCACCAATAAGAAAAATATTAAATTACAATGGTTATTCAGAAGGTTGGGCTACATATGTTGAACAATATGTTGTCCAATATAAATATCCAGATAAAGATGTCCAAGCTTTATTTGAAGCAGATAGTGCCTTACCTTATGTATTATTAGGATTAGGTGATATAGGTGTTAATTATGATGGATGGTCAATTGAAGAATTTACTTCATTTATTCAAACTTATTTAACATTAGATGATGAAGCATGTGTGGAATTATTTTATGATTTAACTGAAGTTCCAACAAATTATTTACAGTATTATTATAGTTATTTTTTGATAAAAGATTTGAAGGAAAAATTTAAAGCAAAAATGAATGAAAATTATAGTGATTTGTTGTTTCACACAATATTTCTTGAAACAGGTCCTTGTTCATTCAATATTTTAGAAGAAGTGTACAATGAATATGAGGAGGAAAAGTAAATGAAATTTGTACCTTTATTAACAAAAGTAGTAAAATTAGCAGAAGAAACAGCAGAAGAAACAGAAGCAGCTTCAAAATCATTTGATTTTAAAGCCTTACTTCATTCGATTGTGGAATGGTTATCAACAGAAGGAATTAAGATTGTTTTAGGTTTAATTGTTTTATTTATTTTATTTAAAGTTGTAAACTTTATCGCCAGAAGAATTCAACGTATAATGGAAAAGAAACATGCTGACAAAACAATTGAAACTGTTGTTGTCAATGTATTTCGTAAAGGATTAAAAATCATTTTATTTGTTGCATATTTAGGATTTTTGGGATTTGAAACATCAAGTGTTGCAGCTGTCATTGCTTCATTAGGTGTAGGCTTAGGTTTGGCATTACAAGGTGCATTATCAAATCTTGCTGGTGGTTTAATTATCTTAGTTATGCGTCCATTCAAATTAGGTGATTATATTGCAAGTAATGGACAAGAAGGAACTGTTGAAGAAATTAAGATATTCTATACTTATATTGTAACAGTTGATAATAAAGTAGTTATGATTCCTAATGGAAATGTTGCTAATGGTACAATTGTCAATTATTCAACAAAAGATACAAGAAGAGTGGATTTACAATTCTCTATTTCTTATGAAGATGACTTCAAGAAAGCTAAAGAACTTATTATGGAATGTATTAAAAAAGTTGGACTTTCTTTAGAAAATCCTGTTCCATTCGTAAATATTAGTTCTCACAATGTTAATTCAATTGATATTACTACTCGTGTATGGTGTAAGTCTGATGATTATTGGACAATCTATTGGGCAATGTTAGAAGAAGTACGTGCAAGCTTTGCAGCTAATGGTATTTCTGTTCCATATCAAAAAGTAGAAGTAGAAATAAAAAACAAATAAACATAATAAAAGCACCACAAAATATGTGGTGTTTTATTATATAAAATATTATTAAACATTTTTGATATATTTATTTAAATAATCTTCCCATTCTGGCACATTTTCTTCATAAAAGAATTGATGTAAAAATGATATAACAAATTGATATCTTTTTTGTGATTCTATTTTTCCTGAATTTGTTAACATATAAGAAGGTAATTTTAATATTTTTTCAAATAAATGATTAATACCTGTACCGTCTTTTTTATTAATATATTCTTCATAACTCATAAATTCATTAGGTATAATTTGTTTATCAAAAAAAGGACGATTCTTATTTAAACTATATGAATATGTTCTTAAAATACCATTTGCTCCTAATGCATCACACATATCAGCATCAGATACAATTTTCCCTTCAATTGTCTTAGGAATAATATTGTTTATTGCATTATGATATCCTAAGCATTTGATTTCATTTAATATAATATCTTTTATATTATTGTTTATATTACATTTATTTAAAATTAATTTAGTATTTGATAAATTATTTTCATTATCTATACCAAATATTTTATAATCATCAACATCATGTAATAATGATATTAAAGATACAATTTCTAAATTACCATTTTCTTTATTACAAAATTTTATTGATAAATTATATACACGTTTTATATGATCCATATTATGGCCTGATAAATCTTTAGATAATAAATTCATTACTTCTTTTGTTACAGTTTTTATTGTTTCATTCATTTGTTAACTCCTTTATATAAAATATTTTATATTTTATATTTCATATGTTTATAGTATCATAAACTAATTATAAATTAAAGATATTTTTATATTTTGTTTAAAAATTAAAGAAAAAATGATATAATTATAGAAAATAAACAAAAAAAGGAATATGTTATGAACTATAGAAGATTAGGAAAAACAAATCTAATGGTTAGTGAAATTGGTCTTGGAGCTGAATGGCTTGAACGTTGTAATGAAGAAGAATGTATTGAATTAGTAAAATATTGTGAAGAAAAAGGAATCAATATTTTAGATTGTTGGATGTCTGAACCTAATGTACGTTCTAATTTAGGGAAGGCAATTAAGAATAATCGTAATCATTGGATTATTCAAGGACATATTGGTTCAACTTGGCAAAATAACCAATATGTTAGAAGTCGTGATCTTAGTGAAGTAAAAAAAGCATTTGCGGATTTTTTATCTAGATTAAATATTGATTATGTCGATTTAGGAATGATTCATTATGTTGATGAAGAAAAAGATTTAGATAATATTATTCATGGACCATTTTTAAAATATGTGAAAGAATTAAAAGAACAAGGTAAAATAAAACATATTGGGATGAGTACACATAATCCTTTAGTTGCGATTAAAGCAATAGAAGAAGGGACTGTTGAAATGATTATGTTTAGTATTAATCCTTTATTTGATTTTTTACCACCAACGGAAGATGTTGATGATTATTTTAAAGATGATTTTGATGAAAGTTTATCAGGAATAAATCCTATTCGTAAGAAGTTATATCAATTATGCGAAGAAAGAGATGTTGGCATAACTGTTATGAAAGGATTTGCAGGTGGTAGATTATTTAATTCTGAAACATCAGCTTTTAAAGTTGCTTTAACTCCTGTTCAATGTTTACATTATGCTTTAACTAGACCAGGTGTTTCTAGTGTATTAGTTGGCTTTAGTAATATTGATGAAGTTAATCAATCTATTCATTATGAAAATGCTACTCAAGAAGAAAAAGATTATGCATCTATATTAGCTAATACTCCATCTCATGCATATCAAGGTGAATGTACATATTGTGGACATTGTGCTCCATGTCCTAAAAAAATAGATATAGCAATGGTAAATAAATTATATGATTTAGCAACAATTGAAAAAGTTGTTCCATCATCTGTTTTAAATCATTATCAAATATTAAATTCTCATGCTAGTAATTGTATTGAATGTGGTGGGTGTATGAAAAGATGTCCATTTCATGTAAATGTTATAGAAAGAATGAAAAAAGCAAATCGATTATTTAAATTATGAGGTATAAAATGAAAACTATATTAGTTGTTGATGCTCAAGGAGGAGGGCTAGGTAAACAAATTATTTCTTCCATTAGACAAAAAATAACCACTACAGATATTCGGATATTAGCTGTTGGAACCAATAGTGTTGCAACAAGTAATATGTTGAAAGGGGGAGCTGATATTGGTGCAACAGGAGAAAATTCAGTAAAAGTATGTGCAAAACAAGCTGATATTATTGTTGGTCCAATTGGTATTGTTATTAATGATGCAATGTATGGTGAAGTTTCCTCAATGATTGCTAATGTAATTGGTGAAAGCAATGCTATTAAAATATTAATTCCTTTTAATCAATGTAGTAATATTATTGTTGGAGTTAAAAATCAAACTATGTCATCTTTAATTGATGAAGCAATTGAAAAAATAAAAGAATATCTATAATATAACAATCCTTAATTAAACCAACTTAAAACTATTGATATTTAAATTGTTTTACTTTATAGTAGTTAAAAGATTCATCAATAATAACAATACATCAATATTGTCATCAATATTATTTGACATTAATATAAAAAAATGATAAAATATAATAGAAAATTAGATATGAAATCTAATAAATAACAGAAGTTATTAATTAATATATAAATGTCATATAAATAATATTTTGTCATGAAGACATACTTTTTTCTGAAGAAAATTAGTATGTCTTTTTATTTTAGGAGGTAAGATGCCAACAGAAATTATTAAACAATATCATAAATTAATAAAGAAGAAAATTATTACAATATTAATTTTGTTTATTATAATTGTTTTAATGGCTATTATATGTTTAAACATTGGTACAGTTCATATAAGTTTTCTTAATATTATAAAATCTTTTTTCAATTGTGCTGATAAAGAAAGTCAAGTCATTATATTAAATGTTCGTTTACCAATTGTTTTAGCAGCCATAATTTCTGGAGCATTACTTGGATTATCAGGGTGTGTAATGCAAAGCATATTGCAAAATCCCATGGCATCACCTACTACCTTAGGAGTTAGTAATGGAGCAGTATTTGGGGCGAATTTTGCTATTATTGTACTAGGAGCAGGAATGGTTACAACATCTCAAGGAACATCAGTAACGATTAATAATCCTTATATTATTACTATTTTCGCTTTTCTTTTTTCTACACTTTCTTCCATAATAATATTATTATTATCCAAAAAGAATCATTTTAGATCGGAAGTTATCGTTTTATCAGGTGTAGCTTTAGGATCTTTATTTACGGCAGGAACTACTTTAATGCAATATTTTGCCGATGATACCAAATTAGCAAGTGCTATTTTTTGGAGCTTTGGTGATTTATCAAATGCCAATTATATTGAAATAATTATAATGTTTGTTTTATTAGTTGTTTCATTTATATATTTCTTTATTAATAGATGGAATTATAATGCTATGACAACTGGTGAAGAAAATGCGAAAAGCTTAGGTGTTAATATTGAAAGAGTTCGTTTAATAAGTTTATTACTTGCTTCTTTGTTATGTTCCACATGTGTGGCATTTTTAGGTATCATTGGTTTTGTTGGTTTAATTGCTCCTCATTTAATTAAAAAATTTATTGGTCAAGATCATCGTTTTTCTTTAATATCTTCGATGTTAACAGGAAGTATTATTTTATTAATAGCTGATGCTTTATCAAGAAGTTTAATGAATAATGTTTCATTACCAATTGGGGCAATTACATCATTATTTGGCGCTCCATTCTTTTTAATAATTTTAATAAAGAAGAAAGGAAATGTACAATAATGATAAATAAATTAATACTTGAACATGTTTCATTTAATTATCACAATCAAGAAAATATATCTAAAGCATTAAATGATATTTCTTTAATTGGGAATGAAAAAGAAATAATTGCCATATTAGGTCCAAATGGTAGTGGTAAATCAACTTTATTAAAATGTATAAATAAAATATTAAAAATTGAAAGTGGTTCAATAACATTAAATGATTTAGATATCATGAAATTATCAGACATTGAAAGATCTAAAAAAATAGGTTATGTTCCACAAGAAATTATTTTTGGTGAAACAACTGTTTTTGATGCAGTTTTGTTAGGAAGAAAACCTTATATATCTTTTCATGTTTCCCATGATGATTTAAAAAGAACCGAAGAAGTTTTAAAAGAATTAAATTTAGATTCATTAGCTTTAAGAAGTGTTAATAGTTTATCGGGAGGAGAAAAACAAAGAGTTGCCATTGCGAGAACTTTAGTTCAAGATAGTGATGTCATTTTATTAGATGAACCTACTAGTAATCTTGATATAAAAAGTCAATTAGAAATAATAAATATTATAAAAGAAATGCAAGATAAAAATAAAATAATATTAGTAACAATGCATGATATTAATTTAGCATTAACTTTCGCAACTCATTTTGCTTTTATAAAAAACGGACAAATAATGGCTTTTGGAGATCAAAACATTATAACAGAACAATTAATTCAACAAGTTTATGATGTATATGTTGATATAATAATAAATAATAATAAAAAAATAATAAGTGTGAGGTAAAAAATGAGAAGAACAATAATGAAATTTTTAATGATATTTTTCATAATATTAAATTGCTTTATTTTAATTGGATGTACAAAAGATGATAAAGTTAATGATTTAGAAATCGTTGACTTAAGAGGAAGAACTGTTCATATAAAAGATGATGTTAAAAGAGTAGTATGTATTGGGGCAAGTGCTCTTAGATTATATAGTTATGTAGGTGATTTAGATAAATTAGTTGGCGTTGAAGATTTTGAAAAAGGCGATACAATGCCAGTTCGCCCATATTCATTTGCTTATAAAGATTTATTTCAAACATTACCTTCTGTTGGAGCGGGTGGACCATCATCATCACCAAACGCTGAAAGCATCATATCATGTAATCCTGATGTTATCTTTTCTTTATATGATAATGTGGAAAAAATGAATCAATTAGAACAACAAATTAAAGTACCAGTTGTTTGTTTAAGTTATGGCGGATCTGACCCATTTAATGAACAAGTATCTACATCATTATCCTTAATAGGGAAAATTATTCATAATGAGGAAAGAGCAAATGAAGTAATTGATTATATCAAATCAATTAAAAATGATTTAAATCAAAGAACAAATGATATATTAGAAGAAGATAAAGCAAGTGTATATCTTGCTAATAATACTTATAATGGTGGTAGTGGATCTTTTGGCGATACATTAGTTAATTATAGTTGTTTTCGTGAAGTAAATGCGAAAAATGTTTTATCATCATTATCTTTTCCAACAAACAATCCTAAAATAGAATATGAAACAATCTTACAATTAAATCCTGAAATAGTATTTATCGATATAGCTAATATCAGTAAATTAAAAATAGAATATCAAGAACATAAAGAAGTTTTTAATCAATTACAAGCATTCAAAAATAATCAAATATATGTTCAATTACCATTTAATCAATATTATACTAATTTAGAAATTGCCATGGCAGACGCTTATTATATAGGTAGCATCATATATCCTGATAAATTTAGTGATGTTAATATTGAAGATAAACTAAATGAGATTTGCGAAAAGATGTTAAATAAAAAAATGAATTATTATGAAATGATAACTAATTATTATGATAGAGGATATGGTCAATTATTAGTTTCATCTTTAGATAATTGATTTATAAATAATATTAATAAAGTTCTCAAATAATTTCGTTTGAGAACTTTTTGTTGTAGTCAAATTATTAAAAGTGTGATATAATATGCATATAATTAATAAAAAAGAAAGCGAGGAATTGTTTTGTGAATAAAAAATATGATGTAATAATTGTTGGCTCTGGTCCAATGGGTATATTTACAGCTTACGAATTAATGACAAAATCTCCGCAACTAAATGTATTATTAGTAGATAAAGGACATGATATATATCATCGAACATGTCCAATATTACAAAAGAAATTAAAACAATGTCCTAAAGATATGTATGGAAATAGTGGATGTAAACCAAGTTGTTCAATGACTTGTGGCTTTGGTGGTGCAGGAGCTTATTCCGATGGTAAATTCAATATCACAAGTGAATTTGGTGGATGGATGGATGAATATATTCCATCAGATGAAGTTTTATCGTTAATTCGTTATGTTGACCAAATTAATTTAAAACATGGTGCTCCTAAAGAATTAACTAACCCATCAACATTAGAAGTTTTGAATATCGAAAGAAGAGGAATAGCAGTAGGTTTAAAACTACTTCGCAGTGAAGTTCGTCATCTAGGGACAGAAATTAATTTACGTGTTCTAGAAAGTATTTTCGAAGAAATGAAAGGACATGTTGATTATTTATTTGAAACAGAAGTAAAAGATATTGTTGTGAAAGATGATAAAATAAAAGGAATTGTCATTCATGATAATGAAATAATAGAATCTGATTACGTTGTTATAGGTGTTGGACGTGGTGGATCTAATTGGTTAACTAAAACATTAAGTAAACATGGTATTAAAATGAAAAATAATCGTGTTGATATTGGTGTACGTGTTGAAACCAATGACATCGTAATGGATGAAATTAATCGATATTTATATGAAGGAAAGTTTATATTTAATACAAGTGTTGGAACACAAGTAAGAACTTTTTGTTCTAATCCAAGTGGACATGTTGTTGTTGAAAACTGGAATGGTATTATGGTATGTAATGGTCATGCTTATCATGATGAAAAATTAGGAAGTTCAAATACTAATTTTGCTTTATTAGTTTCCCATGAATTTGATGAACCATTCCGTGATGCTAATGAATATGCTAGAGAAATCTCCCATTTAGCAAACAAACTAAGTGGAGGAGGAGTCATTGTGCAAAAATTTGGTGATATTTTAAAAGGAAGAAGAAGTACTAAAAAAAGAATTGATGAAGGATTTGTAAAACCAACATTAAAAGAAGCAGTTCCTGGTGATTTAGGTTTAATTCTTCCTTATAATACAATGAAATCATTAATTGAAATGATTCATGCATTAGACAGAGTTACACCTGGTATAGCTAATGATCATACTTTATTTTATGGCGTAGAAGCTAAATTCTATTCAGATAGAGTTGAAGTAAATAATCAATTTGAAACAAAAATTCATAATTTATTTGTTGGTGGCGATGGAGCAGGTATTACAAGAGGTCTTGCGCAAGCAGGAGCAAATGGCATAAAGATTGCTAGAAGTATTGGTGAAAGATTTAATTAAAATATCTAAGAAAGGAATATAAAAAATGAAAGATATTTTCACAAAAATTTGTCAAGATAGTAAATTAGTTGGTGCTTGTTCAATGGTTGTAAAAGATGGTAAAATCGTTGAAGAATTAAGTTATGGTAAAAGTAGTATTGAAGATGATAGAAATTGTACATGTGATACAGTATTTCGTATAGCATCTGTTTCTAAAATCATGGTTGGTGCTTGTATCATGCAACTATATGAAAAAGGTCTAGTTGATTTTAAAGAAGATATTAGTAAATATTTAGGATTTAAAGTACGCAATCCTAAATTTCCTGATGTGCCAATTACTTTAAATATGGTAATGACTCAAACTTCAAGTATTCGTGATGGTGAAGAAAAAGGTGTTAATAGTACTAAAGATACAGGCTATAATCTAGTTAATGGTACATCTTTAGAAGTATCTTTGGAAGATTTATTATTACCAAGTGGTAAATATTGGGATGAAGGAACATTTAATAATTATTATCCAGGTACTTATTTTGAATATTCCAATTTTGGTTGTGGAATATTAGCATGTATTGTGGAAAGAATTACAGGTGAATATTTTACTGATTATATTATTAAAAACATTTTTAATAAACTTAATTTAGATGCTTCATTTAGAGCTCCTGACATTAAATCAAAAGATATTGCTTCAACTTATTATCCAACTAAAGATGGTGGTGTTCGTCTAGGTAGAACAGGAAAATCATTCGTTGAAAATGCTTATCCAAAGTTTAAATTAGGCGAAAGTTTTAGAGGACCAGCAGGAGGATTATTTATTAGTACTAGAGATTTAATGAAAATTATGCAATGCTTTATCGATGGTGGTGAACCAATCATGAAAAAAGAAACATTTGATCGTATGATGCAAATGACATGGTGGGGTTCAAGAAGAATGGATAGTAGTTATACCGCAAAAGGATTACAATTAAAGATTATGGATCATTTTGATGGTTGTCGTTTATATGGTCATTTTGGCGATGCATATGGAGTTAAAACTTTCTTCTTGTTTAATCAAAAACAAAAATTAGGAATGATTCATATGACAAATGGTGGTCATTATCATTATCAAAAAATAGGTGTAGCCGATATTCATGAAAAGTACATTAGTGAAGTATTAAAGAAATATTGGACAAATGATGATTCCCATCTTTTCACATTCAAAAAAGGAGAAAAAATAGGATATGTTGATGGAAGAAAAGTAGAACTTGTTTATGAAGAAAGAAACAATAATTTATATTTCTTACCAATGACATTATTAGATGTTTTAAATATTTCTTGTTATCAAGATTTTGAAAAAATTGAAAAATCATTAAAAGACAAATCTTTACAAGAAGTATTAGAAAATAATTTATCTAATTATAGTTATAATTGCGTTGTTGAAAATGATGTTTATAAAATATCATATCAATATAAAAAACAACCTTTAAAGATTGTAGATAAATCTTTACCACGATAATTAATAGGAAATAATCATTTAAATTAATAATGAATAAAGTACCTTTTATCTGTCCAATTTGTCAAGAACAGCTTGAAAAAGTAAATAAAAATTATATTTGTAGCAACAAACATTTATATAATATTGCGAAAGAAGGATATGTTAATTTATTAATAAATTCTAAAATGAGTGGCGATAATAAAGAAATGTTAATTGCTAGAAGTAATATTTTAAATAGTGGAATATTTAATAATTTAGTTGATAAAATTATTAATATAATTGGTAAATTAAATATCAATAATATTTTAGATGTTGGCTGTGGGGAAGGTTTTTATGATCGCAAGATCTTAAAATTTTACCCTAATATAAAATGTGTTGGAATTGATATTTCCAAAGAAGCTTGTAAAATAGCATCTAAAAAAACAAATATGATTGATTATGCTGTTGCAAGTGTTACTAATTTACCTTTTAAAAATAATTCATTTGATTTGATTTTAAATATTTTTGCTCCCCATAATGAAATAGAATTTCCAAGAATATGTAATCAATATATTTTAAAAATAACTCCAGGAAGAGATCATCTTTTAGAATTAAAAGAAATTTTATATGATGATGTTTATTTGAATCAAGAAAAAATATATTCATTTCCAACATTCTCTTCTATATATGAAGAAGAAATAAAATATCAAACAATGGTAAATGATGTTAAAAGTTTATTTCAAATGACTCCATATTATTATAAAACTAATCCTATTAAACGTAATATTGATTTTAATAAAATGAATATTACAATGGATTTTAATTTAATTCTTTATAAAAAAAATAAAATATAAATATTTTTCACTTTCTTACATAAAATTAAATATGAAGAAAGTGAAATTTTTTTTCTCTTTAATTTGTATTATTTTAATCATTTTGTTTTTAACCCAATTTATTAATGGCTATTTTAGTCATCGTGTAGAAGTATATATTGAACAAAAAACAACCTTATATGCTTCAAATTATATCGAAGAAGCACTAAGAACAAATGTTGCAAAACAAATTCCTAGTGAAGAATTATATACAATGGTAACAAATAAAGATGATGTTGTTAGTGCCATTTATATTAATACAAGTAAAGTAAATTATATTTTATCAATGGTACATTCCTCAATTCAAGATAGTCTTCAAACATTAAAAGATGAAAAATTAACTTTACCATTTGGTATTATTTTTAGTGAAACATTATTTTCTAATGTTGGTCCATATTTAAAAATAAGAATAATTCCGATTGGTAGTTATGTATGTGACATTGTAACAACGATGAATGATTATGGTATTAATAATAGTTTATTTGAAATTGATATTAAAGTTGAAATACAAATCAATACTATTTTACCATTAAAAAAAGGTACATCAATTGTTAATTGTAATATTCCTTTAGTTGTGCAAATATTACAAGGAAGTGTCCCAAGATATTATTATAATACTGATAAAGTAGTTCCTGATGTTTATGATAAATAAAATTTAATTAAATCAAAAAGCTTTTTGCTTGAAAATGTATTTAAAAAAGAGTATAATATCATTGCAATAATTGTAATAAAGATATAAAGAAAGAAGTAATATAAATGAATGATAAGATAATTGTTCAAATTAAAACTATTATTGAAAAAATTAGACCTTACTTACAAAGAGATGGTGGGGATGTTGAATTTGTTAGTTTTAAAGATGGTATAGTTTATGTAAAGATGTTGGGTGCTTGTATTGGCTGTTCAAGTATCGATTTAACAATGAAAGATGGTATCGAAGCATTACTTTTGGAAGAAGTTCCAGGTGTAATTGGTGTCGAACTTGTGGAAATGTAACTCCTTTTTAGGAGTTTTTATTTTAAAAAATATTTTCAGATGACGAAATCTGTGATATAATATACATAGATATAAACTTTTTACTAACAAAGGGATGATAAAAAATGATACAAAAAGGAGATATTATATATGGCATTATTACCAATATCATCGGATATGGAGCATTTGTTGATGTTGGGGAATATACAGGATTAATTCATATTTCGGAATTCTCAGATAATTTTGTCCGTGATATTAAAGATTTCGTGGAAATAGGCGAAAGAGTAAAATTGAAAGTTGTCGATGTTGATGAAGAAAAGAAACGTTTAAAACTTAGTTATAAAGCTTTAAATAAAGTTCGTGGGATAAAAGGAAGTGTACCCAAATTTACAATTGGTTTTAAAACACTTCGTGATTATATGCCTCAATTTATCCATACTCAATTAGAAGAAATGAAAAATACAGGTGATAATGAATGAAAAAATTAATTATATTATTATTGTTAATTTTTGTTTTATGTGGATGTGATTCATCAAAAGGATTTAATAAAGATTTTCCTTATATGCGTGATGTTGAACACATTTATGTGAAAGAAGATTTTGATGATGTTTATGATTTATTTCAAAATGGTACTGGTATTGTTTTGTTAGCTTATAATGATAATCAATATCCATGTCCATATTGTCGTACATGCATTCCTATTTTGAATGAAGTTGCTATTACATTTGATTGTCCACAAATTATTTATTTAGATTTATATAACATGAGAACAAATGAAACCCAAGATTATCAACAATTACTAAATTTCATTGAAGATGAAGTAGGAGATTTAGAAATTCGTGATGGTAAAAAAACATTAGCTGTTCCTGATGTTTATTTCATAAAAAAGGGTGATATTTTATCTCATCATATTGCAACATTCAAAGATGAAAATGGTGAATATATTGTAAATCTAACTGATGAAGAAAAAGATAATTTAAAAAATATTTATATTGATGGTATTACTTCCCTTGGATATAATAAAATTTAACTTAGAAGAAGAAAATGTAATGTTTTCTTCTTTTTTTCTTTATTTACCATATAATAACAATAGAAGGTATGGTAAATAAAATATGAAAAAAATTTCTATAATAATATCACTAATAACATTATTGATAATATCAATAACAATCTTGTTATTTTCCCATAATTTAAATTTATTAGAAGTAACAAAAAAAGAAAATAATATTATTTATATAGATCCTGGACATGGAGGAAGAGATGGTGGAGCAATAGCTAGAAATGAAATATATGAAAAAGATATTAATTTATCAATTTCATTTATTTTAAAACAAATATTAGAAAATAATGGATTTAATGTGAAAATGACAAGAAATGGTGATTATGATTTAGCCTCAATTAATGCGAAAAGTCATAAAACAGAAGATATTCATGAAAGAGTAAAAAGAATAAATAATTCTAATTGTTTATTATATATTTCCATTCATGCAAATATTTATCAAAGTGATAAAATTCATGGTGCCCAAACATTTTATAATCCCCATAATAATGATTCTAAAACATTAGCATTAAAAATTCAAGAAAGTTTAATTAGTTTATTAAAAAACACAAATCGTCAAGCTAAAAGTATTACTGGTAAATATTTAATTGATAATACTAAAAAAATAGGATGTTTAGTTGAAGTAGGATTTTTAAGTAATCCAGTTGAATTAAAACAATTACAATCACCATCATATCAAGAAAAAATAGCAATGGCAATATTTTTAGGTATCTTTACATATTTACATTATAATGATGTTTCAATCTAAAATACTTTTTAAATTTTTTATATAATAAAAATAAAAAATTATAGTGAAAATCTTTCATAGATGTGATATAATAATTATAAATAGTAAAAAAAATTAAAGAGAGTGCTTATAAATGCAATACAAAATAGAAATAAAAACTCCCGAAGAAATGATTTCTTTAGGTAAAAAAATTGGTGAACAATTAAAACCTAATATGATTATTACCATGAATGGTGATTTAGGTAGTGGTAAGACAACTATGACCAAAGGAATTGCTTTAGGTCTTGGTATTATGCAAATAGTTAATTCACCAACATTTACTATTTTAAAAATATATCATGGTAGATTAGATTTATATCATATGGATGTATATCGTATTACTAATCCAATGGATGATTTTGAATTAGAAGAATATTTTGAAGCAAATGGTGTTTGTGTTATTGAATGGGCAGAACAAATCAAAGAATTACTGCCAACAGATAGATTAAACATTGAAATATATCATGATGGAAATAAAAGACAAGTTATTTTATCATCAACATCAAATGATTATTTATCAATTATAAAGAAGGTTATGATATGAAAACATTAATTATGGATACATCATCTAATTGGTTATTGATATATTTTATTGAAGATAATAAAATATTATTTAATGTTCAAAGTGTTGGAAATAATAATCATTCTGATCATTTGATAAATGAAATAACAAATGGATTAAATAAATTAAATTGGCAAATTAAGGATTTTAATAATATTATCATTGGTGTAGGTCCTGGTGCTTATACTGGTTTAAGAGTTAGTATGACAGTTGCGAAAATGTTTGCTTGGACATTAAAAATACCTCTATATACTGTAAGCAGTCTTGATTTATTAACATCAGGATATTATAATCAAGATGGTTTATATGGTGTGATGTTAAAAGCAAAGAAGAATTATAGTTATACAAAAATATTTTCAATTGAAAATGGAAAATATAAACAAATAGAATATGAAATGTTTTTGTTAGATACAGAATTTAAAAACAAAATTGCATCTTATCAAAATATTAAATTAATTCAAAATGATAATATTTTAATCAACCCTCTTTTATTAACAAAATTACATGTCAATAAAGTTGATAATATTCATATTTTAGAACCTAATTATTTAAGAGGTGCTATTTAATGAAAGATCTTCATTATCAATTAAGACCAATGAATATTGATGATATTGATCAAGTAATTGAAGGAGAAAAAAGAGCATTTGGTCATACTTTTGGTTATGATATGTTATACCAAGAACTAACATTAAACCCATTTAGTCATTATATTGTTTTAGAAATAAATGATGAAGTAAGAGGATATATTGGTTTATCTGTTGATGAAAATATGGAAATTATAAATTTTTATGTTGACCCTTTATATCAAAATCAAGGATTTGGTAGTATGATGTTAGATTTTGTTATGGAATTATGTAATAAAAGTCATATTAAAAATATTAGTTTAGAAGTTCGTGAATCAAATCAAAAAGCTATTCATTTATATCAAAAATATCAATTCAAACAAGTAGCAATTAGAAAAGGATATTATAATAATGGGGAAAATGCACTTTTAATGGTACATAATTTTGAGGTGAAAGAATGATAGTATTAGGTGTGGAAACTAGTTGTGATGAAACAGCTGTAGCGATTGTGAAAGACGGAAAAGAAGTATTAGCTAGTGTTGTTTATTCACAAATTAATATACATGAAAAATATGGTGGTGTTGTTCCAGAAGTTGCTAGTCGAAAACATGTACAAAAAATAACAATTGTTTTTGAAGAATGTTTAGAACAATCTAAATTAAGTCCTAATGATATTGATTTAGTTGCTGTTACATCTCACCCTGGTTTAATTGGTTCACTACTTGTAGGGATAAATGCCGCTCATGCTTTTGCTCTATCATATAATATTCCTTGTATTGAAGTTAATCACTTAACTGGTCATATTTATGCTAATTATATTGAAAGTGATTTTCATTTCCCTGTTTTAGCATTAGTAGTAAGTGGTGGTCATACAGAATTAGTATTAATGAAAAAACATTATTCATTTGAAGTAATTGGTCAAACAATGGATGATGCTGTTGGTGAAGCTTATGATAAAGTTGGTAGGGTAATGAATTTCCCATATCCTGCTGGAAAAGCTGTTGATGATGCAGCTCATCGTGGTAAGCCCCAATATACTTTACCAATTTATGAAGATAATGAAGGATATAATTTTAGTTTTTCAGGTATTAAATCAGCTGTCTTAAATTTAGTTAATAAATATCAAATGAAAAAACAAGAAATTGTAATAGATGATTTAGCAAGCTCATTTCAAAAAAGTGTTGTTAGTGTTCTTGTTCAAAAAACTATTAAAGCTGTAAAAGAATTTAATATTAAACATGTCATTGTCGCTGGTGGTGTGGCTGCTAATCGTGGTTTAAGAGAAGAATTAGCAAAACAAATTAAAACTATTCCGAATGTTATATTAACATTTCCAAGTTTTAAATATTGTACTGACAATGCTGTTATGATTGCGGTTAGTGGTTATTTTAGTTATTTAGATAAACAAGAATAAATAATAAATGAACTTTTTTTCATACCATTAGACAAAGAAGGAGAAAGAAGAATGAATTATGATTTTTTATTAGTTCTTTTGATTCTCAGTTCCATTTTATTTGGTTGTTATCGAGGATCTTTAAAACAATTGCAAATATTTATTAGCATGTTTGTTCCATCGATTATTATTATTCTTTTTGGTAAGAAAATTGTTAGTTTAATAAATAATATATCTTTTTATGAAAATATTATTTATTATCTTGAAATATCTATTGGTAAATGGTTTTCTTTATCTAATGAATTTATTTCTTCATTTATTATTTATTTAATTATATTTGTTATATTATATTTATTAATATATTATATATATAAATTAATTATGAAATCAACTAAAAAAGTAAATGATACAACTAAACAAAAAATGATAAAATCAAAATGGATTGGGGCATTAATTGGTTTCTTTACATCTTATTTTGTTATTGGTGTTGTTTTAGTTGTAATGAATATATTTATTCCTATTAAAGAAAATACTATTATAGTTAATGGATATTTTGTAATAAATACATTCGTAGAAAAATTAATCTTTTCTGCTTTCTTAGGTGTATAATTATAATGTAGGTAATATTGATATGAAGAAAAACAAACAGAAAATTAAATTTTATCATTTGGATTCAGAAGGCAATTATATTGAAGAAGTAAAACAATATAATAATAATACACCTAAAGAAATGCCTCATTTAGTAGTTGCTCAAGTAGAAGATGAAAATAAAAAAATCAATGATGATGATAAATATCAATTAAACGAAAAAAGTATTAGATTAGAAGAATTGCTTCATCAAAATCCTTTTTTATATTCAATCAAAAATAATTCAATGCCTGAAATTACTTCCATTGAAGATTTTTATATAAAATATAAAAAAAAGGAATATACATTTAAAGAAGTTTTAAGAGGTAATAAGTTTAAAAAGTTTAAAAGAAATTACATTATTAAACGTTCATTAAATCATTGGTATAAATGTGCTGATGAAGATCAACAAGAAATTATGTTTAGAGGAAGAGAAGAAATAAAGAATTCTAAATATGAATCACCTAATAAAGTTAGTTTTATAACATTTATATTATATATATTTACTTTATTAGTTTGTATTGTTTTAATCCAAAATTTCATTCCGATAATTCCTCCATTAGAAGGTCTTCCATTAACATTATTTCCTTTTGTTATTGTTTTAATTTTTCTTGGAATAATGTTAGGATGTTTGCAAAGAATGAAAATTCATAATTATGAAGAAAATTTAAGTGAAAATAAAAAGTTATATAATCGATATAAAAAAGAACTTACAAAAGAATTTAAAGTAAAATCGAATAAAACTAGAAAATATTATATAAAAGAGCTAAACAGAAAAAAATTTCGTAAAGACCCACTTGCGATTGAAAAAACAGCAATATCTAGTGAAAAATTAGAATACATTGATCAATTATCCACACAAATGAATAAAGATTCGATGAGGGCAGTTTTTAATAATCGTAATGTTAATTTATTGTATCGTTTTCCCACTATTTTATCATTTGTTTTAGTTATTATGACAGTGGGTTATACAATTGGTATGTTAATATATTCATTCATTCAAAATTAATATAGAAAGGTGAGTAAACCATATGGCAAAAGAAACAGCAAAAAAAGAAGAAAAAGAAACAAAAAAAGAAACAACTAAAAAAACTGTAACTAACGCATCTAAAGAAACCAACGCTTCTAAAGAAGCTATAGCTAAAGAAGCCAACGCATCTAAAGAAGCTATAGCAAAAAAAGCTAACGCATCTAAAGAAGCCAACGCATCTAACGAAGCTAACGCTTCTATGAAAGCTTTAGCTAAAGATGTTAAATCGTCAGATGCGAAAAAAGATGGAAGTAAAAATGATTTGTCGAAATTAAAAAAACGTATAGTACCTGTTTCTTCAGAGGACGAAGAATCCAATAAATCAACAAATGAAAAATCTGTAAAAGATCTTCCAACAAGTGATAAAAAAATAGATATTTTCGCCAAGAAAGCTAATACTACTCCTAAAGAAATAAAAGAAAAAAGTGAAATTGAAAAAATGCGTGATATAATGGAAGCACGTAAAAAGTTAGATAATTTTGCTACTGATAAAACTTTAAAAGATCAAAAACGTGATTTAGCTATCAAAAAACTTGCCCGTGAAAGTCAAGATGAAGATATAGAAGAAACAAATATTGATAATTTAGCTCTTGAAACAGAAAATAAAAAATTGAAGAAAGATTTAGATAAAGCAAATCAAAAATTAACTGCTTTATTATCTTTAGAATTCAATGATTTAAAAGTATTAGATGAACATCAATTAACTTTATCTAATGATTTTGTTTCCTCAATCAATCAAGCTCAAGAACTAGCTGCCAAAAATGCTGCCTTAGTTGAAGAAGAAAAAGCTCATGAAAAAGAAAAAGGTTTATTAGATCAATTAGATTCATTACAAAAAGAAATATCTTCTTTAAAACAAGAAAGTATTAAAGCAACAACGCAAGCTCAAGAAGCTGTGAACAAAGCTAAGAAAGCAATTGTTGAACAAGAAAGTGATGAAGTAAGAGACTTCAAGAAAGAAATTGCTACCTTAGAAACTAAACTAAAAGAAAAAGAACAAGAACTAAAGAAATTACAAGATGCTACATCTAAAGAAAAAATACAAAATGAAAAAGCCTTAGCTGAAGCAAAAGCTTCTTTTGATAAACAATTGAAGAAAGAAATTGCTGATACAAAGAAAGAAATAACTAAACTAGAAAAGAGTTTAGCTCAATCTCAAGAAAAAATAAATAATCTTGAACAACAAAAGAAAGAATTACAATCTTATCAAGAACAATTCTTAAAGGCTGATCAAGAAAGATTATCTTTAAAACAAGAACAAGAAAATTATCAAAACCAAATCAATGAATATAAAAAACAATTAGAAGATAATGCCGAAACATTCAAAAGTTATCAAGAACAATTTATTACTCATGCTTCCCTTTTTGAACAATTCCAAAAAGAAATTGATGAATTAAAAGCTTCTAAACCATCAGAAGATATTGCATCATTACAAACAAAATATGATGAAACAACTAAATTACTTAATGAAAAAGAAAATGAAGTAAATTCATTAAATAATAAAATCAAATCATTAGAAGAAGTAATGAAAGTTGATTCTACATCAGATGGTCAAAAATATCATGCATTGTTATTAAGTGAAAGGGAAAATCATTTACAAATTGAACAAAATTTATGTAATGATCTTAATAATTATCAAGCTGAAATTAGTGAGTTACAAACTAAAGTCGTAACTATGAGTGAAGATTATCAATTAAATAAACTTCATCAACAAGTTGAAGTAATTGATAAATTTATTAATGATATTAAAGAAGATCCTAATACTATTTTTAATTCTACTTATAATGAATATTATAAACAAATTAGTGAAGCTTACAATATCCAAGAAGAACTTCTTAAAAACATTAAGTCTTCATTACAAAAGATTAGTGATGATAAAAATAATTTATTAATAAAAGCAAAAGAAGCTAAACAAGATACTAAAGAACTTGAAAAAGAAGTTAATGAAGTTGATAAATTATTATCATTAATGTCTTTAGAAACTAAAACAAAAATTGTTAATGCTAATGATTTAGAAGATACAATTCTAAAATCATTCCAAAATCAATTTAAAAATTATGTTGATGAATTACATAAGAATAAACAATTAAAGATTAAACAAATTAACACTAATTATAATAAAGAAGCATCTTTAGTTCGTTTATTAGCTCAATTTAGAAAAGATCGTGAAGAAATCATGAATAATTATTCTAATGAAGTAGCAAAATTAAATTTACAATCATCAATGAGTTTAGATTCATCTTCAACTGAAACAATAACAGAAAAGATGTTACTTTTAGAAGATGAAACAAGAAAATTATTGAAAGAATTAACTGATAAATTCAATCAATCAATGGAAAAAATACAACTTAATGGTAATATTGATGAACTTGAAAATACTGAACCTAAGAACTTTTTAACATTAATTAGTAAACAATATCAACATGATATGGAAATGTTTGCTATTGAAAAAGAAGCAATTAATCAAAAGCTTCAAGATTTAAAACTTGAATATCAAGAAAAATTAAAAGAAGAGAAAAATCATTATCAAGATGTTTCTTCAAAATTAAAAGAACTAAAGAAACAAACGCCGAAAAATGATAAAGAAAAAGAACAAAAAGAAATTAAATATCGTTCTTATGAAAATGAATTAAATCAAATTCAATCTGAATTAATTCCTGCTTTAGAAAATGAATTAGCAAATAAGAAAAAAGAACAAGAAGAAAGATATGCGAAAATTGTTCAAGAAGAAAAAGAAACTAAAATATTATATACTCTTCGTGAACAAAAAGTTCAAGAATCAATTAAACGTGAATCAGAAAAACTTAGTCAAACAAATAATTTCCAAGAAAAACAAGAAATTAATGACCAACTTTATCATATTGAAGAATCTAAACGTGTTCTTGATATGGTTCAAGAAAATAAACCTAAACAAGAAAATGTTCAAGTTAACGAAGAATTACAAACTCGTACTAAACGTTTAATGTATTTAATTCAAAAATATGCTGATTTACAATCATTGAATGTTAAATATGAACAAGCTGAAAAGAAATTATCATCAAATAACAAAAATGTTAAAAAATATAAAGATAATCTTTTTGTTGTTGAAGAAGCAAAAAAGAAAATTGAACTTTATGAATTAGAAATGTTACAACTTATGAAGTCAAGTAATATTGAACAAGCTAAAGTTAAACAAGCTTTACAAACTAATTTAAAAGAACAATTAGAAGATAAAAAGCTTGAAAATGCTTCTCTTGAAAAGCTTTCCCAAGTAAAAGAATACATGAAGATATTAGATGTTTTAAAACAAATTCAAGATTATAGTTTGAAATATCGTGAAAATATCGAAAAATTACAAAACGAATTAAAAGAAATGAATATTGCCTAAGGAATATTTATGAGAAAAATATTAGTTACTAAATCCCTATTACAATATCTTCCTAATTATACAGTCATTGCATTACAAATGAATGTGAAAGTTGAAAGTAGTGCAATAATTGAAAAGGAAATACAAAAATATGAACAAGATATACAAAATAAATATAATTTAGAAGATGTTTTATTACTTCCTTATATTAAAGAAGGTCGTGATGGTTATAAGAAATTAGGTAAAGATCCTAGTCGTTACCGTCTTGCTTGTGAATCTTTATTAAGAAGACTTGTGAAAGGAAATGGACTTTATCGAATTAATAATGTTGTTGATGCAGGTAATATATTATCAATTGAATTATGTCGTTCTATAGCTGTTTTAGATAATCAAAAAATAGTTGGGGATATTATTTATCGCTTAGGAACAAAAGATGATGATTATTATGGCATTGGTAGGGGTAAAATTAATATTGAAAATATTCCTGTATACGTTGATGATATATCTCCTTTTGGTTCCACAACAAGTGATACAGAAAGAACCCAAATAACTAATGATACCAAGGAAATATTGTTATTAATTAATTGTTTTCAAAATACTAATATATTAGAAAATAAAAATAAAGCAATTGAAATATTTAAAAAATATGCATATGCAAATAATATTATGGAAATACCAGTTGTATATGATAAATAAGAATGGAGTTAAATAAAATGGAAGAAATTTCAAATTTTATAAAAGCAATAATGGAAAATGATTTAAAGAGTGGAAAAGTAAAACAAATTGTTACTAGATTCCCTCCTGAGCCAAATGCTTATTTACATATTGGTCATGCAAGAGCATTAATAACAAATTTTGAATTAGCTAAAAGTTTTGGTGGATATACTAATCTTCGTTTTGATGATACAAATCCTGCAAAAGAAGATGAAGAATTTGTTGAAGGAATTAAAAAAGATATTGAATGGTTAGGATATCATCCAGCTAATGTCTTTTATGGTTCAGATTATTTTGAACAAACTTATGAATTAGCTGTTAAATTAATAAAAAAAGGTTTAGCATATGTTTGTGATTTAAGTCAACAAGAAATATCTGAATATCGTGGAACATTAACTGAACCAGGTAAAGATTCACCATATCGTAATCGTAGTGTTGAAGAAAATTTAGAATTATTTGAAAATATGAAAAATGGGAAATATAAAGAAGGTGAAAAAGTCCTTCGTGCTAAAATTGATATGGCAAGCCCCAATATCAATCTTCGTGATCCTGTTTTATATCGTATTATTTATACTAAACATCATCGTCAAGGTAATAAATGGTGTATTTATCCAATGTATGATTTTGCTCATCCATTACAAGATGCTATTGAAGGTATTACTCATTCTCTTTGTAGTTTAGAATATGATAATCATCGTGTTTTATATGATTGGGTTGTTCGTGTTTGTGAAATGGAACATGTTCCTCAACAAATTGAATTTGGTAGATTAAATATTACTAATACGATAATGAGTAAAAGATATTTAAAACAACTTGTGGAAGAAAAGAAAGTAATTGGTTATGATGACCCAAGAATGCCAACTCTTGCTGGTTTAAGAAGAAGAGGAATTACTCCTGAAGCTATTCGTGCTTTTGTATTATCAACTGGTTTATCAAGAGTTAATTCAACAGTTGAACGTGATATGTTAGATCATTTTGTTCGTGAAGATTTGAAATTAAAAGCTAAACGTATTATGGCTGTTACTAATCCATTAAAGGTTGTTATTACTAATTATCCTGAAGGAAAAGTTGAATATTTAACTGCTCCTAATAATCAAGAAAATGAAGCATTAGGAACTAGAAAAATTCCTTTTTCCAAATATATTTATATTGAAAGAGAAGACTTTGTTTTAGAAAAACCTGATAAACATTATAAACGTTTAGCATTAGGATTAGAAGTAAGATTATTTTATGCTTATTTCATTCGTGCTAATGATGTTGTTTATGATGAAAATGGACAAATAAAAGAAGTATTATGTACATATGATCCTAAAACATTAAGTGGAAGTGGTTTTAATGAAAGAAAGCCAAATGGAACAATAGGCTTTGTTGATGCAACAGAAAATAATGAAGCAACATTTAATCAATTTGAACCATTATTATTAGATACTGATGAAAATGTTGATTTATTAGATCGAGTAAATCCTAATTCGTGGAAAGTATTACATGGATTTGTTGAAAAAGGTGATTACAAAGTATTAGATCGTTTCCAATTTCTTCGTGATGGATATTATGCTGTAGATAGTGATACATCTAAATTAACATTTAATTGCATTGTACCATTAAAATCATCATTTAAACCAAGTGATAATCATTAGAAGTGATATTTGAAGGGAGAAATCATGTTATTAGATAGTTTGAATGAAAATCAAAAAAAAGCTGCTGAACAACTATATGGTCCAGTTATGGTTTTTGCTGGTGCTGGAAGTGGTAAAACACGCACCTTAACATATAGAATAGCCAACATGATTGAGCATGATATTTCTCCTCATCACATTCTTGCCATAACATTCACAAATAAAGCAACAAATGAAATGAAAGAACGTTTATCAACTTTAGTTGGACCAAGAGGTGTTGGTTTAACTATCTCAACATTTCATTCATTTTGTGCAAGTTTGTTAAGGAAAGAAATTCAAAATTTAGGATATGATCGTCATTTTAATATTATTGATGAAGAAGATCAATTAAAAATTGTAAATGATGTACTTACAGAAAAAAACATTGATAAAAAGAAAATAACAGCTAAGCATTGTCGAAAAATGATTAATTTTTGTAAATGCTTTGGCATGAAACCAGAAAGTCAAATTGAAGAAATGATTTATAATGCATATGAAGATATGATGAAAGAACTAAATAGTTTAGATTTCGAAGATCTATTATTAAAAACATTAGAATTATTTCAAAGATTTAATGATGTATTACAAAAATATCAAAATAAATACCAATATATTTTAGTTGATGAATTTCAAGATACTAATTTAACTCAATATCGTTTATTGAATTTATTAGCTAAAACAAATCGTAATATATTTGTTGTTGGTGATGATGATCAATCAATTTATAGTTTTCGTGGAACTAATTATGAAAACTTACAAATGTTTAAGAAAGATTTTCCTGAATATGTTTCGATTGTTTTAAATCAAAATTATCGTTCAACCCAATCTATTTTAGATGGTTCAAATCAATTAATTGCTCATAATAAAAATCGTGAACCAAAACAAATGTTTTCGGATATTGCTGGAAGTAAAAGTGATGTTATAATCAATCAATGTCGTGATGAAAAAGATGAAGTATCATTTGTTATGGAAACAATTCAACATGAAGTAAGACATGGTAAAAAATATTCAGATTTTGCTATTTTATATCGTTCAACAGTTATAAGTCGTAATTTTGAATTAGGATGTATTCAATATTCATTACCATATCGTATATTTGGTGGCATTAGTTATTTAAGAAGAAAAGAAATAAAAGATGTCATTGCTTATTTAAAGTTAATTATTAATCATGATGATATTGTTAGTTTTAAAAGAATTGTTAATGAACCTACAAGAGGAATTGGACAAAAAACAGTTCAAGCTATTTTAGATTATCGTAAACAACATAAATTAAGTTTGTTTGATGCAATTGATTTAATGAAAGAAGAATTAGGCAATAAATATAAAACAATTTCTTCTTTCAAACAAATGATTTTAGATTTAGAACCATTATTAGATGAAAAGAATCTTGTTGAATTCTATGAAATAATGTTAGATAAAACTAAATATCTAGATGCTATTGTTGATGATGAAGATGAAGAAGAAAGAAAAGAAAATCTTGCTGAATTTAAAAGTGTCTTAGATAATGTAGAAAATAATGGGGAAATTGCTTCTCGTAAAGAAAAATTAATGAATGCTTTTGATGAAGCAATATTATCTGATGATAAATTACAAAATCAAAGACAAAGAGCTGATGGTGTAACTTTATCCACAGTTCATTCTGTGAAAGGATTAGAATTTGATACAGTATTTGTTGTAGCTTTTGAAGAAGGTATTTTCCCAAGTATGTTTTCATTTGGGGTAGCAAGTGATGAAGAAGAAGAACGTAGAATTGCTTATGTTGCGGTAACAAGAGCTAAAAATAAATTATATTTATTATGTTGTAATAAAAGAATGATTTATGGGGAAACAAGAAGAAATAGTCAATCAAGATTTTTATTAGAATTTGTATCACATAAACAAGAAAAGAAAATTGAAGATTTTATGGATGATATTTGTCAAGTAGAACCAGTTGTGGAAATAAAGTCTAATGAAGAAGATAATAACAATGAAAATGTCACATATAATATTGGTGATATTATCATTCATAATATATATGGTGAAGGTATTGTTGTACAACTTGATGGTAAAATTGGTAAAGTATGTTTTGCTAAACAAGGTACAATAAAAACATTTGATATGACTCATCCTTTCATTCATAAAAAACAATAATATTGGTACAATAATATTAAAGACAAAATTTTAGTTTTGTCTTTTTTTTAAAAATAAAAAACATATGAAACATAAAAAAAGAGTATAAAATTATTTTTTTATTTTCCGCTTGTAATATAAATTGATATATTATATAATATAGTTAGAAAAACGATTTCATTAAAAAGGAGGGGTCAAAAAAGATATCTAGATTAGGTGTCTTAAGAATATTAATTAAATCTTCATATCTTATATATTATGTTGATTGAATAATATTTTTATTATTTGCTTTTTAATATTTTATTAATGTAGAATTAACTACAGGTGTTAAAGTTATTTTGTTTATTTTACTAATCGTTTTAATAACTATTTGAGTGTTATTAAAATGGAATTCATTATCATACTGTAGCGTTATTTTTTAATTTAATATGAATTAGCATTAAATTTAATTAGGTTTTTAAAAAGGAGATTTAAAAATGACTAAAATTAAAAGATTATTGATTTTTGTTTTTGTCTTATTGATAATTGCGTCTCTGTCTTTTACAATGAACTTAAAAGTAAATGCTTTGTCCTCAAATGAAAATGAGCAAACATATTTGTATGTTAGAAGTACTGAGTATACAATTAGTGATAGTGGTAGATTCAATCAACCTCTGGATAGAATAACTACATCTGATTATAATTATTCTCCATTGCAAATGAAGAATAATTATATGTATATAACAATTAAAGTTGAAATAAATATAAAAGAAATAGATGATGGATATCAATATATATTTTTATATAATGGTGTTGAATCAAATAGTACTTTGCTAGGAACAAAAGAAATTGAACATGGTTCTGGTAAGTTAAATGAAACATATCAAAAATATAGTTTTGAATTTTCAAAAATTCCATTATCATCCTTTGCTACAGATGATATTGTATTAAGATATGGTGCTTCGGGCACAAATGATGATAATTGGGTAAATTCAAATTTACATATTTCAATAGAATATCTACAATCTGTTAATTCAAGCTATAATAATTCTAATGAAGAAAAAGATTATGATTACATTAGAAATGAAGAATATACTATTACTGATGAAGGAAGATATTGCCAACCATTGGATCGAATAGCTACATCTGATTATAAATACGCTCCTATAGCAATGAAAAGTATATATTCATATGTTGATATAGTTATTCAAATTGATATTAGAGAAGTATCTGATGGATATCAATATTTGCTTTTATATAATGGTGTTGAAGATAATAGTAAATTATTGGCTGAAAAGCAAATTGAGCATTATTCTGGAGAAGAAAACACAAATTATAAAACTTATGATATTACCTTTGAAAGTATACCATTAACTTTATTTAGTAGCAATGACATAGTCATTAGATATTCGGCTTCAGGTGTAAATAATGATGATTGGAAAAATAAAAATTTAAAAGTTTCTTTAAAATATAATGATAGTATCAATTCTTTATCTTTAGATATTAAGTATCCAGTATATATTGAAGCTGGAGAAACAAAAGAATTTTATTGTTATTTATCTGATGAATTGAATTATGTTGTTGAAACAAGAGGGAGATTAAATACATATTTAACTATCGAAGGAATAAATGAGGACACATTAGTTAATGATGATGGTGGCGTTGGCAGTAATGCATGTATTGGTTTCAAAGGTAAACAAGGTAAAATAAAAATTAAGTTAAGGTTTTATAGTAGTTCAACATCTGGTGTAACAGAACTACAAATAAGACATCAACAAGCTGTAATGTATGGATTTAATTATCCTGGTATGAATATCGATACTACCAGTGATTTAACTAATCCATATTCAGATTTAAGAGATATTTATTATACTCATAAATTTAGTTATAATGATCAACATACGCCAGCACATATGAAAGCAATTGATGCAAGAGGATATGCAAGAATTAATAGTGAAATAGTCTTTTATGCTGGACATGGAGGATCAGGGTCAATTTCATTACCTGGTGGGGCTTTATATGCATCTAATTTGCCAAGCATGGAAAATACAAAAGTTGTTGTTTGGGCTTCATGTGAATCTTCAAATTCAGAAAACACTGGATTATCAATGACTCAAGCAGCTGTTAATAAAGGTGCTAGATCTGCAGTTGGTTGGCCTGTTACAATTTTTTCTCCATCTGCAAAAACCTTTACTGATAGACTTTTTGAAAAACTTGCATCTGGTGCTACATTAAAAGATGCATGTGAATATGCTGATGATGGTATAACATGGCCATGGGATGATATTCATAAATATGAAATTGCAGGAAAAACAGATACAACAATTTCTTCAGCTGTTTTTAGTAAGGCATCATTAGATTATAGTACATCAATATTAATTTCAAATTTAGATAATCGTTTAAATACATCTAGTGAGTGGTATAAATGTGAAGTAAATGGTAAAACACGTATATATCGTACGATAAATGGATGTTTAACAAATGACTTTTATATTATAAATGAAAATGATGGTGTAATAACTGACATTAAACATTCTAATGTATATGTCGACAATAAACAAGTTTTGCCAATATTAAAAACGTCTAAAAAAATCAATGAAATAAATATTGTTGATAATCATATCATGACTTTAAATAATACTAGATCATATATTGTTTATTATTTAATTAATGATGTATTTGTTCCTATTGAAATAAAATATTGTGTTTATGAAACTCGTAATAATTTAAAGATAGAAAAAGCTATATGTACAAATTTAAACAATGGTGTTGAATTGAATTATAGTGATATTTGTTGCTAGTTGTTTTTTATATAGGAGGATATTATGTCTAAAAAGAAATTGGTAAAATCATTAATAATAGGAGTATTATTAATAGCTATTGTTGTTACGTTGTGTGTTTTGTTTATTCCAAAATCAATGAAATCTTTAGTTCCATCAGAAAATATTGAAAAGATTACTTATACAAAACTTGGAGTAGAAGAATATGACTTAAATGATCAACAAGTTGATGAATTTTTTGATTTAATTAAATCATCTAAATATAATAAAAGAATTATACTACTAAGATGTGCGAATTCCTGGGTTTATACAATTATGTATAAAGATGGTTCATATATAGAAATAGGAGATTTTCTTTATGCAAAATATAAAGGAAGTCATGACAAAATATTTCAATATAAATTATATGGCAAAATAACTGAATTATCCATTATGTGTGATTAATAAATATAAAGAGTCTCTTAAAAAATGGAATTGTCAGAAACTCAACTGATGAAAAAAACCATCAGTAGGATATTTTACAGGTTATTAAAAAAGTAAAATTATTAATAATGCCAATATTAATAGGGTTGATTTTATATATAAAGTCAGCCCTTTTATTATTTCATTTTTATTTTGTCAATCTAAAATTTTTATATTATTTTCTTTTTTACATATACTATAATTAGGTGAAAATAATGGCAAAAGAAATATATGATTTAAATAATATAAAAATAACAAATGAAATTGAAAATAATGAAAATATCTTAAAAGATATATTTAAAAAAGATGACACATTTATAATTCATGATGTATATAATATCAATAATATTAATAATAACTTATTATGTAAAATATTTTATATTAATGGAATGAGCAGTATTGATAAAATAAGTGAAATGGTTATTAAACCAATTCAAAAATGGAATAAAATTGAGAATGTTATATTAAATAGTAATATTAAACAAGTAAATGATTTTCAAAATGCTATGTTAGAAATCGTTAATGGCAATTGTTTAGTTTTAGTTCCAAATCAAAATATAGGTTATGTAATTGATACAAAACAAACATTTTTAAGAGGAATTGAAGAACCAAGTAATGAAAAAATATTAAAAGGACCAAAAGATGGATTCGTTGAAAACTTATTAGTTAATATTTCTTTAGTAAGAGCACATTTAAAAAATCATTTATTAAAAGTAAAAATAATTAATTTAAAAGGTAAAGATAATGGTAAAATAGCTGTTCTATATTTAGAAGAAACAGTAGATTATCAAGTATTAAATGAAGTATATAATCGATTAGATAAAGTTGATAATTCCATATCTCTTGATCTTAATATTTTAAAAGAAAAAATAAAAGATTGTCCATATTCTCCTTTTAAAACAATTGGTGATACTGAAAGACCTGATGTAGTTTGTTTTAAATTGTTGGAAGGGAAAGTAGTTTTATTAATGGATGGTACTCCTAGTGCATGTACAATTCCTTTTTTATTCATTGAAAACTTTCATGCAGTAGATGATTATTATGTGAATTATTTTTATGGAACTATTAATCGTTTATTAAGATTTATTAGTTTCATATTAACAATATCTATTCCCGCATTTTATGTTGCTTTTTTAATGTATCATCAAGAATTACTTCCCACAAAATTAGCTTTAAGTATTTCCGCATCTCGACAAGGAGTACCATTTCCCACTGTTGTTGAATGCATATTATTATTAACATTATTTGAAATATTAAGAGAATCAGGCGCTCGTGCTTCCGCATTACTTGGTACATCACTTAGTATTGTTGGAGCACTTATTATTGGACAAGCAACTGTTGAAGCAAGAATTGTTAGTACGAGTGTTATTATCGTTGTAGCTATAACTGCTGTTGCCGGATTAATTGCTCCTAAACTTAGTAGTGGATTTATTTTCTTTCGCTTATTATTATTAATTTTTGCTGCTATTTTAGGTGTTCATGGTTTAATTATTGCATCAAGTTTTTTACTTATTCATTTAGTAAGTTTAAAGAGTTTTAATCAAAATTATTTTACTAATATTTTATCTTTAAATTTTAATAAAGTTAAAGATTCATTTATTAGAAAACCAATTCCGAAAGGAAAAGAATATGAAGAAAAAAATTAAAATAATTTTATTATTTCTTTCATTATTTACTTTAAGTGGATGTATAACAAGAGAACTAGAAAATTATGCAATTGTTTCAGGACTTGGTATTGATTATAATGATGATGAATATGAAATAACAATGGAAATATTAAAACAAAATGAAGGTGAAGCAGTTGATATGAGTAGTATTAAATTATCTTATAAAGGTAGAAATATTTCTGATATCATTGAAACTTTTACTGAACTTTATTCCACAACACCTTATTTAAATTATTGTAGTGTTGTAATAATAGGTGATAAATTAGCTAAAAAAGGTATTAATCCTTTAATTAATTTTATGATTCATTATCCTAGCATTCGTAAAACAGCATATTTATTAGTTGCGAAAAACATGAATGCGAAAGATATATTTAATTTTGAACATCAATCATTTCCTGTAATGTCTTTAAGTCTACAAGAAGATTTAGAAGGAAATAGAGAAAGATGTAATATATGGGATTATGCTAAGTTATATTATGCTAGTAATGAATTAAAAAACAAAACTGCATCACTTATTTTACCTAATGTTTATACAAAAGATAAACATATATTTTTAAAGGGTGCAGCCATTTTTAGTGAAGATAAATTAAAATTATATGCAACTGAAGAAGAAGTAAATGTCATTAAGTTTATTAGGAATACCATTGATAAAGGAGCAATTAAACTTGATGAAAATTTATCGCCAGGAATAGTAGCAAATAATACATCACTTAAATTAATTAATGATAATGTAATTAAAGTAAAAATCAGAACAACATTTTTATTTTATGAAGGAAAGTTACCATATGATTTATATTATTATGATGAACAAGTAAAAATGGAAAATAAATTAAAAGAATTATTTCAAGAAATGATAATGAAAATAATTAAAAGATTTCAAAATGAATATAAAATAGATCCATTTAGTATTGATCAATATTTATATCGTCATAAACCATTATTCTTTTCTTTAATTGAAGATGATTATTTAAAATATTTTTGTAATTTAAACTTCGAATTAGATTGTAAAATATCATTAGCAACAAATGGTAATGGACAACATACAAAGTAGGTGAAAAAATGATTATTACAATTATAATGTTTATCGGTAGTTTTATTGAATTATATATTCATATAAAAAATAATAAAGGTAAAGTACTTTTTAAAGAAAATTATAAATTAATTATGATAAGTTTATTTATCTTAATAATTGCTACTTTTTTATATCTAAAAAGAAATGATATAATTTCTATCACAAATCTTATTTTAAATAAAATTGGTAGGAACAAAATATGAAAACAAGACAAGCCTTATCAATTTCTATTTTATTTATGATGGGTACATCAATTATCAGTATTGGTAATTATGGATATCATGCATGGCAAGCAATGATAGTTTCTTTCTTTTTATGTATTCCTTTTTTCTTTTTAATTGATTATTTAATGAGATCTCACCCAGGTAAAAGTTTATTTGAAATAATTTGTTCATCATTTTTTAAACCGATTGCGAAAATAATATTAATGTTATATATCCTTTATATATTATATGTATCAGGAAGAATTGTCTTTCGTTATGTGGAATTTGTAACAACCATCCGTCTTGTTGATAAAGCTCAAATACCTCTTTTACTTAGTATTATTGCTGTTAGTATTGTTTTATTAAAATCAAGTGTTAGAACATTTGCTCGTTTTGGACAAGTTGCTTTTATTTTATCAACAATCTCTATTATTTCCTTTATTATTATAGGTTTAGAAGATGTAAATTTATCATATTTATTACCATTATATCCATATCATGAAAAAGATTTTATTAAAAACATTTTTTTATTTATTATTCGTCCATTTGGTGAAGGAGTAATATTAATAAATGTTTTATGCCAAACAGAAGATACTAAATATAAAAAACATATTTTCTTTCTGGCAATGTTATTTTCTTTTTTAATTCTTTTATTAGTTACAATAAGAACAATAAGTGTCTTAGGTGATGATTTTGTCTTACAAATTAATTATCCATTATATACATCAGTTGGAATAATTAATTTTATGGATTTTTTAGTTAGAATAGAATCATTAAGTGTCATTATCTTTTTCTTTGCTATTTTAATAAAATTAGTAATATGTTTATATTCGATTAAAATTGGCATAGAACAATTATTTAATATTAAAGAAACTAATGTATTATCATTTCCTATTACATTTTTAAATGTAGCTTTGTCACAAGTTTTATATCAAAACATTACTGAATTTATTCAATTTTATCCAATATATGCCATGATTTCCGTTTTGTTTATTCATATAATTCCGATTATATTATGTATTATTACTTTTATTAAACAAAAGAAAATAAAAAAGAAAAATATTATATTATCTTCATCTTAATATTTATAATTAATCTAATTGTATCTAGTTATCTAATTACATACAATTAGATTTTTTTAGCTTTTAAAAATAGTAAAATTGTGCTATAATAATGTATAATAAATACATAATAATAAACATATAAATGTAGGAAGGCTAAGTATGGATGAAATTAAAACAAAGATTTATGAATTAACTGAATTAATAAATAAATATCGTAAAGAATATTATGAATTAGATAATCCCTCAATTAGTGATTTTGAATATGATAGTTTAATACATAATTTAGAAGAATTAGAAAAAGAGTATCCTGAATATGCTTTTCCTAATTCACCAACAAAAGCTGTTGGATATACGCCAAATACTGCTTTTGAAAAAGTAGTATTTACTGAACCAATGCTTTCATTAGGCGATATCTTTAACGCCGAAGAAGTTAAAGAATTTGTTAATAGAATTTATTTAATGGGATATCATCCTTCATTTGTATGTGAACTTAAAATTGATGGTATTGCTTCATCAGCAACTTATCATAAAGGGTTCTTTACCTTAGGCTCTACTCGTGGCGATGGAACAGTTGGGGAAAACATTACTGATAATATGAAAACTATTGATAATCTTCCTAAAGTTCTTAATTCAGATATTGATATGGAAGTACGTGGCGAAGTTTATATGGCTAGATCGACATTAGATAGTTTAAATGACCAAAGAAAAAAAGATGGATTAGATGAATTTAAAAACTGTCGTAATGCCGCAGGAGGATCTTTAAGACAATTAGATAGTGAAGTTACGAGAAGTCGTCATTTACAAGTATTTAATTATACATTAGTTCACCCAGAAAAATATGGTGTTAAAACTCAAGTTGAAGCATTAAACTTTTTAAAACAACATGGATTTAGTATTAATCCAAATTTTCGTCATTGCGAAAACGTTGATGAAATTCTTGCTTATTTAGAAGAATGGAAAGATAAAAGAAAAGAATTGGATTATGATACTGATGGTGTTGTTATTAAAGTTAATGAATTTGCTTTATATGATAAAATTGGTTATACTGTAAAAGCTCCTAAATGGGGAATTGCTTATAAATTTCCTGCTTTAGAAGTTGAAACAAAATTATTAGATATTGTTTATACAGTTGGTAGAACTGGTAATATAACTCCTAATGCTGTTTTGGAACCTGTTTTAATTTCTGGATCTGTTGTACAAAGAGCAACATTAAATAATGAAGATTTTTGCATTGAAAGAGATGTGCGCATTGGTGATTATGTCATCGTTCGTAAAGCAGGAGAAATCATTCCTGAAGTAGTGGGGGTTAATTTTGATCGCAGAACTCCTGGACTTATACCATTTTCGATGATTGAAAATTGTCCTGTTTGTCATAAACCATTACAAAGAAAAGAAAATGAAAGTTTACATTTTTGTACTAATCCATCATGTGATGGAAGAAAATTAGCAACATTAATTTATTTTGCATCTCGACCTGCTATGGATATTGAAGGACTTGGCGAAAAATTATTAGAAGATTTATATAATTTAGGATATGTAAGAGAAATTATTGATATATATCATTTAAATAAATATCGCAATCAATTAATTAATCTTGAAGGCTTAGGAGAAAAAAGTGTTGACACTTTATTAGATAACATCGAAAAATCTAAAAACAATTCTTTAGATAAAGTAATTACATCATTAGGAATTAGATTTGTTGGGGCAAAAGTATCCAAAGTATTAGCAAAAGAATTTGGTTCGTTAGACAAATTATTTTCTGCTTCATTTACTGATTTAATATCTATTAAAGATATTGGTGATGTCATTGCCTTAAGCATTGTTCAATATGGTAAAGAAAATAAATTATTATTAGAACAATTAAAATCATTAGGTATTAATCCAATTATTGAAAAAAATGATGAAGATGAATCTAAATTAATATTTAAAGGTAAAGCTATTGTCTTAACAGGTAAATTAGAAACAATGACTAGAGAAGAAGCTTCTAGTTTAATTGAAAAATTAGGAGGTCAAGCAACAACATCAGTTAGTAAAAATACATGGTTAGTTGTTGCTGGAAGTGATGCAGGTAGTAAAAAAGATAAAGCTCTTAAATTAGGAATTAAAATAATAAATGAACAAGAATTTTTGGAGATGTGTAAATAATGCAAAAATACATACGTATAAAAGGAGCAAGAGAAAATAATTTAAAAAATGTTAATTTAGAAATTCCTAAAGATAAATTAACAGTTATGACAGGACTATCTGGATCTGGTAAATCATCCCTTGCTTTTGATACAATATATGCGGAAGGGCAAAGAAGATATGTTGAAAGTTTATCAGCATATGCTCGTCAATTTCTTGGTAATGTTCATAAGCCAGATGTTGATTCAATTGAAGGATTGTCTCCCGCAATCTCTATTGATCAAAAAACAACAAATAAAAATCCTCGTTCAACTGTTGGAACTGTAACAGAAATATATGATTATTTACGTTTATTATTTTCTAGAATTGGTAAAGCATATTGTCCAACTCATCATATTCAAATAGCATCGCAAACAATTCAACAAATGTGTGATAAATTATATGAATATGAAGAAGGAACAAAGATGATTATCATGAGCCCTATTGTTCATGGAGCAAAAGGAAGACATGAAAAAACTTTAGAATTATTACAAAAAGATGGATTTGTTAGAGTTCGTATTGATGGAGAAATGTACGAGATAAGTGATGAAATTAATTTAGATAAAAATAAAAAACATAACATAGATGTTATAATTGATAGAATTAAACTAAAAAAAGAAACTAGAAGTAGATTATATGCATCTTTAGAAACAGCAGTTCATTTAAGTGAAGGTAAAGTTGTCATTGATGTTGAAGGAAAAGAATTAGTGTTTAGTGAACATTTAGCTTGTCCATATTGTTCATTTTCGATCCCTAAATTAGAGCCTGCTTTATTTTCTTTTAATTCCCCATTTGGAGCATGTGATACATGTAAAGGGTTAGGTTTTTTGCAACAAGTTTCAATTGATTTATTAGTTCCTGATGAGACAAAATCATTAAGACAAGGAGCTTTAAGATATCAAAAAAACATTGTTGACACGGAAAATATCGAATGGCAAACTTTTGAAAAATTATTAGAATATTACCATATTGATAAAGATGTTCCATTTTGTGATTTAAGTGATTTTGAAAAAGATATTATTTTACATGGTTCGAAAGAAGAAATAACTTTTGAAATAACATCTCGTGGTAAAAATACTTTTCGTAAAACCCAGTTTATTGAAGGAATAGCTGATTTAATCGAAAGAAGATATCGTGAAACTACTTCAAGTTTTGCTCGTGAATATTATGGTTCATTCATGGCTGATTATGAATGCCCAACATGTCATGGCAATAGACTTTCTGAAGTTGCTTTAAGTGTTCGTGTGGGAGAAAAAAATATTTGGGAAATAACTGATCTAACAATTTCTGAATTATATGATTATTTAAATAATCTTGAATTAAGTGAAATGGATAAAAAAATATCATCACTTATTTTAAAAGAAATTAAAGATCGTTTATCATTTCTTAAAGAAGTTGGTTTAGATTATTTAACATTATCCCGTTCTGCTGGTACTCTTTCTGGTGGCGAAAGTCAAAGAATTCGTTTAGCAACCCAAATAGGATCTCATTTAACGGGAGTATTATATGTTTTAGATGAACCATCTATTGGTTTACATCCTCGTGATAATGATCGTTTAATTGGTGCTTTAAAGGAAATGCGCGATTTAGGTAATACTTTAGTAGTTGTGGAACATGATGAAGAAATAATGCGTCAAGCTGATTATTTAGTCGATATTGGTCCTAAAGCTGGTGTTCATGGTGGTGAAGTTGTGGCATGTGGAACCCCAACTGAAGTAATGAATAATGATAATAGTATTACAGGTAAATATTTATCCAAAAAATTATTTATTCCTATTCCTGAAAAAAGAAGAGAAGGAAATGGTAAACAAATTATAATTCATAATGCTTATGAAAATAATTTACAACATATTGATGTTAATATTCCTTTAGGTAAATTTGTTGTTGTTACAGGTGTAAGTGGATCTGGTAAATCTACTTTAGTTAATGAAACATTAGTTAAAGCATTACAAAAGAAATTATATCGTTCAAAGGTTATTCCTGGTAAATGTAGTTCAATTGAAGGAATGGAAAATATTGAAAAAATAATTGAAATAGACCAATCCCCAATTGGTAGAACACCAAGAAGTAATCCTGCTACTTATACAGGGGTATTTGATGATATAAGAGAATTATTTGCTAATACCGTTGAAGCTAAAGCAAGAGGTTATAATAAAGGAAGATTCTCCTTTAATGTGAAAGGAGGAAGATGTGAAAAATGTTGGGGTGATGGTGTCATTCGCATTGAAATGCACTTTTTACCTGATGTATATATTCCATGTGAAGAATGTCATGGAACAAGATATAATCAAGAAACATTAGAAGTAAAATATAAAGGTAAAAACATTTATGAAGTGTTAGAAATGACTGTGGAAGAAGCTAGTACATTTTTTGCTAATATTCCTGCCATTAAAAACAAAATTGATACAATGAATAATGTTGGTTTAGGATATGTTAAATTAGGACAAAATGCCACAACATTATCAGGAGGGGAAGCTCAAAGAGTAAAATTAGCTAGTGAACTTTATAAAAGAATTACTCCTAAAACATTATATGTTTTAGATGAACCAACTACAGGGTTACATAGTGATGATGTTAAAAGATTATTAGATGTTTTAAATTATATTGTTGATCAAGGAGCAACAGTTATTGTTATTGAACATAATTTAGATGTCATTAAACAAGCTGATTGTTTAATTGATTTAGGTCCTGAAGGAGGATTTAGAGGAGGAAATGTCGTGTTTACTGGTACTCCTGAAGATATCATCAAAGAAGAAAAAAGTTACACTGGACAATTTTTAAAAAAGATATTAAATCATTAGAAGGCAAGTTTTTTTAAATTTGTCTTTTTTAATGTTTAAAATGGCATAAAAAAGTAAAAAATATAATAATAAAATAATGAAAAAAAAAGGAATGTATGGTATAATTTTAAGAGATGAAAGAACGAAAGATTAATTTGTTTTACATCGTTTTGTATATAATAGTTGGTATTTTATATTGTTTGCTTTTTTACGAACTTATTATTCAATTAAATGTATTTTTAAATTGTACATATTATTTATTAATATTAATGTATTTTTTATTAGGAATAATAATATATCTTAAAAAACATAAATATTTATTTATAATATATTTAGGTTGGTTAATTATTTTATTATTTTCAAGAATTAGTAAAAGTGGAATTAATTTTAACTTTTATTTACCAAATTGGCTTAAATATATTCACAAAAATAAAATAATTATGTTAAATGTTTATGGAAATATTTTGTTATTTATACCAATGGGATATTTTTTAAAAGATAAAATATCATATGGTACAATAATAATTATATTTTTAGAATTAATGCAATATATAACAAGTCGCGGATTATTCGATATTGTTGATATAGTTTTAAATCATATAGGATTATATATAGGATGGATGGGAGTAAAAATATGGGAGAAAATAAAGAAGAAAAAAAACAAAAAAAGCAATCTAAAAAAGAATTAAAAAAACAACAAGAAGAACAATTAGAACAAAAACAAGAAGAAGAAATTGATAAATTATTAAAAATGTTAGAAGAAAATATTGGCACTCAAGAAGCTAAGATTGTGAAAATAAGGACACCTAGACCTAATTCTTTAAGTTATTGGAAAGAAGCTTTAATTATTCTTTTATTAAATGTTTTTATAATTATTGGTATTAATGGTATATTTTCGATAGCTGATTGGAGTAATGTTTTTAAATTATTGTTTTTCTCTTTATATTTTAGTGGAATAGAAATTATCTTACAAATGATAATTTTAATTGCTTTCCCTAAATTAATTATCAAAACATATGGACTTATTACACTGCTACCATCATTAGTAGCAATGATTATTTCAACGATTTTTCCTATTTTTATTACTATTCGTTCTGTTCCATTGTTTATCATTGCTTTAGTATTTACAATAATTATTCGCCAAATTATTAGACATTTTATATTAACTATTCAATATCGTCATAAAATGGGAGGAAAAAAATGGTTGAAAAAGTAACAGTAGAAAGATGTGTAAATGAATTACATTTAGATGTCATATCAGGAAAAGAATATTTAAATAGAGAAATAACTAGGACAGTAGTTTCTCAACCAGGTGTAGAAATATATTCTAATTATTTTGAATTTTATGAAGATGATAGAATTCAAGTATTAGGTACTAAAGAAGTTAATTTGTTTTATATGTTAAAAGAAGATGAAAGATTAGAAAGAGCAAGAAAATTATTTTCTTATAATCCTCCTGTTTTCATCTTTACCATTCATGTAGAAGAAGTACCACCCCAATTCATTCAAGCATCTGAAGAATATAAAATCCCTATTCTAAAATCAAAACAAAGAACAACAGCTTTTATTACTACTTTAAGTAGTTATTTAAGTGAAGAACTTGCGGAAAAGAAATCTGTTCATGGTGTTATGTTAGATATTAATGGTGTAGGTGTTTTATTAAGAGGAAAGAGTTTTGTTGGTAAAAGTGAAACAGCTTTAGAATTATTAAAAAGAGGTCATGCGTTGGTATCTGATGATTTAGTTGATTTAGTTCGTAAAGATGAATTTGAAGTAATAGCATCATCTCCTAAATTAACGGAAAAACTAATGGAAATTAGAGGACTTGGTATAGTTGATGTCGTTGATTTATTTGGTGTTAAAGCTTTTCGCAATAAAAAAAGAGTTATGTTGATTGTTGATTTAGTTAAATGGGATGAACATGTTACATTAGACCGTTTAGGATTAGAACAAGAAATGGATACATATTTTGATGTTAAAATTCCTAAAGTAACAATTCATGTTCAACCAGGAAGAAACTTAGCAACATTAATTGAAGTTGCAGCAATGAATTGGCGTTTGAAAAGTTTTGGCAGAAATGCTTCATTAGAATTTGTGAATAAATTAAATAATATCGTTCGTAATAATAAAAAAGAATCATAAAGAAAGGATTATTAATATGTTTGATTGTGCTATTATAGGTGCAGGACCAGCAGGTGTTACTGCTGCGATATATTTAAGGCGAAATTATTTTAAAGTTGCCATTATTGAAAAAAACTGTGTTGGTGGGCAAATTATTAATTCTCCAATGATTGCTAATTATCCAGGCATTTTACCTACTGATGGAGCATCTATTGCATACACAATGTCTCAACAGCTTGAAAATTATAGTCCGCACTTTATTTCTTCAGAAGTAATTGATATAAAAAAAGATGATCATTTCACAGTCATCTGTAAAGATGAAGAAGTAGAAGCTCAAACAGTTTTAGTTTGTTCAGGAATGCATCATAAAATATTAGGCATCAAAGATGAACAAAAATACCTAAATAAAGGCATATCTTGGTGTGCTACTTGTGATGGAACATTATATAAAGGTAAAGATGTTGCTGTTGTTGGTGGCGGAATGTCGGCATTAGAAACATGTATTTATTTATCAAGAATTGTTAATAAAATATATTTAATTCATCGTCGAGATAGTTTTAGGTGTGATGAATTTCTTGTAAATAAATTTATGAGTCTTAATAAAGTTCTAAAAAAAACAGAGATATGTTTTAATGAAGAAATTGTTGGCATGAATGGTAAAGATCATTTAGAACAATTAGTATTAAAGAGTGGAAGAACACTTAATGTAGATGGATTGTTTGAATGTATAGGATTTGAGCCAAATACAAATTTTCTTGCCAATTTAAGCCTCATAAATCAATCAGGATTCATTATTGTGGATAAAGAGGGTAACTCTAAGGTAGATGGACTTTATGCAGCAGGAGACGTAATTTCCAAGGATGTCAGACAAATTACGACAGCAGTAGGTGATGCAACAATAGCAGCCACATCGATAATAAAGAGGCTTAGAAATGTCGTTTTCTAAAGAAGTTAAAAAAGAAATAACAACTTTAAATCTTGATGAGTTTTCTTTAAAAGGAGAATTTTATGGATTCTTAAGATTAAAGAAGGAACTTATCATTTCTAATAATAATATTAAAATAGAAATGGGATCAAGAGATTTATTTATTATTAGAAGAATTTGTTCAATAATTAAAAAGTTATATCATATAAATGTGGAAATAAGATCAAAAGAAGAAAAGAACTTAAAAAAAGAAAAATATTATTCAATATCAATATTAGATAATACCAAAGATATTTTAATTGATTTAAATTTAATTGATGAACATTTTAATTTTATTGATAAGATTCCTAATATTTATAATCCTGAAGATGTTATAAGAGGAATGTTTCTAGCCAAAGGTTCAGTTAATAATCCCCAATGTAGTAGATATCATTTTGAAATAAAATGTAATGAAGAAGAAGAATATAAATATTTAATCCATCATTTAAAAAAATATGATATAAATGCAAAAATGGTTGTAAGAAAAGGATTATATGTTGTTTATGTAAAAAAATCTGAACAAATAGGAGATTGTTTAAAACTATTTGGTATTACATCAACATTTTTTGCTTTTGAAAATGAAAGAATTAGAAAAGATTTAAATTGTGTTGTTAATCGTATTACTAATTGTGATTTAGCAAACACCGAAAAAGCAAGAGCAGCTGCCCAAAAACAATTAAAAGAAATTGAATTTATTCAAAAAATTGGTAAATTTGAAAGTTTATCAATAAGATTAATGGAAGTAGCTATTTTAAGAATTAATAATCCTTTTGCTACCCTTTTAGAATTAAGTGAAGCATCAGAAGAAACAATTGGAAAATATTTAAGTAAATCAGGAATAAGTCATTGTTTGAAAGATTTAGAATTACATGCTAAATATTTAGGATATAAAGAATAAAAGACTATGAACAAAACATAGTCTTTTATGCTTATAATATTTTATATATTTAGTCGCGATCAAAATTAAAAAAGTAAGTAATACATATTAATCCAGCAATTCCAACTAATGAATAAATTATTCTAGATATAACAACACTAATATTGTCAAATAAGAAAGCAACCAAGTTGAAATTAAATAAACCAATTAATAACCAGTTTAATGCTCCAATAATTGCAATTACTAAAGCAACTCTTTGTAAAACACGCATGTTTAAATCCTCCTTGTTTTTTATATTGTTTGTAAAAAAGTTAAAAAATATACATGATTTTTTTTAATATTACATATGATTTATTGATAGAAACAAGGAGATAAAAAATGAAAAAAACTTTTGCATTTATTTTTTTATTCCTGCTATTAATATCATTTGCAGGATGTAAAAAGAAAGAAACAACTGATGAATCTTTTTTAAGTGAATTAACTTCAACAAAAAGTTATAAAGTTGAAGGAGTTATGGAAACTTTTTTTGACCATGGTCGTAGACAAAGTGAATTTACTGTTTATTATAAACAACCTGAATTTATTAAAGTTGTTTTAAAATCAATTGAAAATGATGATCAACAAATCATTTTAAAAAATACTGAAGGTGTTTATGTTTTAGTTCCTTCAGTTAACAAAAACTTTAAAATTCAAAGTAGTTGGCCATCTAATGCCAGTTATCCTTATTTGTTGCAATCACTTGCGCAAGATATTGCAAATGATAAAGAACCAATTATAACAGAAAATGATAATACATACACAGTTGAAACCGAAACTAAGATGCATACAGATGCCGAAGCTGTTAAACAAAAAATTATTTTTAATAAACAAACTAATTTACCAACAGAAGTATTAGTATATGATGTTAAAGGTGATTTATTCATTCGTTGTGTTTTTACTGATATTGCTTTAGATTATAATGTTTCTGATAAAGAATTTGAAGTTGAAGAAAGTATGACTACAGCATATTTAATATATGGTGATGAAGGATTAAAATTTAAGAATAGACATTTTGAATTACCAAGTTATTGTAGTGAAGGTTTAACTCTTTCAACGAGTGAGAATGTGAAAACTGGGGAAGATGCTCGAACTATTATGATGTTTACTGGTTCTAATAATTTAACAATCATTCAAGAATTTATTAATTATTCTGATAAAATATTAACAACAACAGAATTAGGTAATGTTGTAATGGTTATGGGTAATGTTGGTATAATGACAGATAATTACATTAAATTTATCTTTGAAGGTGTTGAATATACAATTGCTTCTAAGACATTAGATAAAAATGAATTAATAAAAATATCATCTTCTTATATGATGAATGAAAATAAATAAAAAAGGCTTGCAAAAGCCCTTTTTTTTTAGTATAATAAATAGTAGTAAATAATAAGGATGGTCATAATATATGGCAAAGAATGATAATAAAAATAATACGAAACAAGTAAGTTTAAAATTAATTACATTTTGGGTTAGTATTTTCGCAATAACTGTTATTTTTGCAGTTTTGTTTGCTATTAGATTTTCTGAATTCAGAACATTTGATAGTTATGAAGATATTCAAGGATCTAAATATAGTGTAATGGTTGATTTAAATACAAAAAAAGACCATGAATATTATGTTTATATTTATTCTGCCCAAATTGAAAATGGTAAATATACAGATTGTAAACCAGCTGATATTGATAAAGCACAAGATTTACATGATCCAATATTTAATTATTTTAATTATTATCGAAGAAATCATCGTTCAAATGATGAATTACTTCCAATATATGGATATAATATAAAAGGTAATACTAAAGATTCTATTTTAAATACTTATTCAATTGATGCAACTAAACTTCCAATGTTAGTTATTATGCATGATGGAGGTATATCTGATAGATATACTGATGTTTCAAGAATAGTTTCAACATTAGAAGGAATTATGACAAAAAAATAAATATCAAAGCTCATTATTCAAAAATATCTTGACTTTCATGTCAATTTATAGTAGAATAGTAGAGCATTTATGGAGTAGTACTCAAGAGGCTGAAGAGGTGCCCCTGCTAAGGGTATAGGCCGGGAAACTGGTGCAAGGGTTCAAATCCCTTCTACTCCGCCAATATTTTAAGAACTAGATTGATACTAATGCATACAAGTATGCTATGGTGTCAGTCTTTTTTTATATAATTTAACATTCTATGTTTAGGTTCTTTAAAGAAAATTAGGTCTTAGGATAGTGCACATTGTGAACAAAGTTCACAACATGAACATAGTTCACAACATGAGTTTTAGATCATAATGGTATTTATTTCTATGACCTTTTTTTCATGCAATTAATCATGGTGGTGATGAAAAAGTATTTTTGATGTTCAAATTTTAATTATGAAAAAACTGAAATTTTCGGCATTTTACATAATATAAAAATTGAAATTTTCGGCAATACGTGATATAATAATTGCAAAAACAGGAGGTTTAAAATGACCGAAAGAATTTTTGAGCGTAAAATTTATCAAAAAATGTTGGATTGGAAAAGAGATTCTAATGGTAAAACTGCTCTTTTGATAAAAGGCGCAAGACGTGTTGGCAAGTCTACAATTGTTGAAGAGTTTGCTAAAAAAGAGTATTCTAGTTATATTCTTATTGATTTTTCTATTGCTCCTAAAGAAGTTCATAATTTATTTAAAGATTTGTCTGATTTGAATTATTTGTTTTTGCGTCTTCAATTAATTTATCACGTAAATTTAGAAAATAGGAAATCAGTTATTATATTTGATGAAGTTCAAAGAGAACCTTTTGCTAGACAAGCAATTAAACATTTAGTTAAAGATGGAAGATATGATTATATTGAAACAGGATCATTATTATCAATAAAAAAGAATGTTGAAAATATTGTTATTCCAAGTGAAGAAACAAGAATTGAAATGGTTCCTATGGATTATGAAGAGTTCCGTTGGGCACTTAAGGATAAAGCAACAATACAGATGTTGAGATTTGCTTTTGAAAATAAAAAATCTTTAGGTGATGACGTCAATCGAAGAATGATGCGTGATTTTAGATTGTATATGTTGGTTGGTGGAATGCCTCAAGCTGTGAATGAATATCTTGATACAAACAATTTCAGTAAAGTAGATCAGGTAAAACGCTCTATTTTAGAACTTTATCAAGATGATTTTAGAAAAATTGATTCTACTGGAAGAGCATCATTAATGTTTTCGGCTATTCCATCTGAACTTGCAAAAAATGCATCAAGATATCAAGTGTCAAGTGTCATTGCAAATGAAAAACATGACCGTATACTTGGAATTGTTGCAGATATGAAAGATTCTTTGACTGTTAATGTTGCATATCATGCAAATGATCCGAGTGTAGGTATGTCATTACATGAAGACATTGCTAGATATAAAATGTTTCTTGGTGATACTGGCTTGTTTACTACACTTGCATTTATGGATAAAGATTTCACTGAAAATGTTATTTATGAGAAACTTTTAAGTGACAAACTTGATACTGATTTAGGATATTTGTATGAAAATATAGTTGCCCAAATGCTACATGCAACAGGAAATAAATTGTTTTACTACACATTTCCTAAAGAAAATTCAAGTCATAACTATGAAATTGATTTTTTGATTGCGAAAAGAAATAAGATTTCGCCTATTGAGGTTAAATCATCAGGATATAAAACTCATAAATCTATTGATGCATTCGTTAATAAATTTTCAGATAAAACAGGGCAAAGATATTTGGTGTATACAAAAGATTTAAGAAAAGATGGTGAATTAATCTATATACCAATTTATATGACAATGTTTTTATAATAAATGAAAGATAATGATTAAAATCATCTATCAAAAATGTATTCTTTTGCTTAATTTTCTTTACTTAAATTTAAAAGTTATTACGATTAACCGTAAAAACTTTACAAAATTATTAAAATAGTATATAATATTATTAGAGGTTATTATATATGTTATTAAGAGAAAATTATTTATCAAAAATAAGAGGATTTTATAATTCAGATTTAATTAAAATATTAGTTGGTATAAGAAGATGTGGAAAATCAGTTATTTTAAATCAAATTATAGATGAATTAAAAGATAAATGTAATATTGATGAAGAACACATAATATTTATTAATTTTGAATTTATTGAATTTGAGGAATTATTAGATTATAAAAAGTTAAATAATTATATCAAAGATAAAATTAAAGATAATAAAATGTATTATTTATTTTTAGATGAAGTTCAAAATGTCAATGAGTTTGAAAAAGTTGTAAATTCATTACGTGCCCAAATTAAAAATATTAGTATCTTTTTAACAGGATCTAATAGTAAAATGTTATCTGATGAATTATCATCTGTATTATCTGGTAGATATGTTTTATTTAACATTTATCCTTTATCTTATAAAGAATATGTTTTATTAACAAATAAAGATGGAAATGATTTAAATACATTTTGGGATTATGCTAAATGGGGTGGACTTCCTAATAGATGTGAATTTACTAATGAAATTGATATTAAAAATTATTTACATAGTGTATATGATTCAATTATTTTAAGAGATGTCGTAAAAAGATTAAATTTAAAAGATACATTTCTATTTGATATGATTTTACAATATCTAATAGAAACTGCTGGACGTGAATTCTCTTTTGATAATGTTATAAAATATTTAAATAATATAAATAAAAAAATATCTAACGAAACACTTTATAATTATATTAATGCTTTATGTAAAGCATTAATAATAAAGAAAGTATATCGATATGATATTGCTGGTAAAAGTGTATTAAAAACATTAAATAAGTTTTATGCAACTGATTTAGGGATTGCGAAAATAAAAAATAATAACCCTGAATTTAAAAATTATGTTGTATTAGAAAATATTGTTTATAATGAATTGATAATTAGAAATTATGAAGTATATATTGGTAAAACTAAAAATGGTGAAGTAGATTTCATTGCGAAAAAAGATAATAATATTAAATATATTCAAGTTACATATGAAATGTTAGGTAATGATAATACCATTGAAAGAGAATTTAAAGCATTTAATTCTATAGAAGATGATAATCCTAAATATATAATTTCCCTTGATAAAGTAGATTTATCACGTGATGGTATTATTCATTTAAATTTAATTGATTTTTTATTAGGTAATGATTTTTAAATAGAAATAAATGTTTTATACGATTTGTATACAAAAAAATTGGCGATATAATGATGTAATAAATAATATAAATACAAATTAATATATGCTTACATGTTATAAATTTATTTTTAAAAAGTCTTAGAAAGTGTAGTATATGAATTAAATGTTCATAATCTACATAATTCTAGGACTTTTTTATAATTTGTATCTAAAATATTATTAATAATATTTATAAAATAATAATATTGTAAATCAATAAATTTGAAAAATATCATTTTATAAAATAATAACAAAACATTATGATTATTGGATAAATAATTAGACATTTTATAAAAAAAATGTTATAATTGATTATAATTTGAAGTTAGTAAAATAGTAATTTATTTTTAAAAAGTTTTCAAAAAGGGTGGTCACAAAATGAACAAACAGCAATTAGCTGCAAGAATATGGAAAGCAGCAAATGAGATGAGATCTAAAATTGAAGCTAATGAATATAAAGATTATATTTTAGGTTTTATATTTTATAAATTTTTATCAGATAAAGAAGAACAATTATTTCGCCAAAGTCATATGCCAGATGAACAATTAAAGAATGTAAATGAAGATAATAACGAAATAAAAACATTTGTTCAAAGGAAATTAGGATATTTTATTGCCTACGAAAATTTGTTTTCAACATGGTTAAAGATGGGTTCTGATTTTACTGTTGATAATGTTTCCATAGCCTTAGCTGCTTTTACTAGATTAATTTATGAACCAACAGGTGAAAAAGACAAATATCAAGAAGTGTATGGTGGGATTTTTAGAACCTTGCAAAATGGGATCTCAAACTTAGGATCTAATGCAGGTGAACAAACTAAGAGTATTAGAGGTTTAATTTCTCTGATTAAAGATATTCCAATGGATGGACGATCTGATTATGATGTTTTGGGCTTTATATATGAATATCTAATTTCTAATTTTGCTGCTAATGCTGGAAAAAAAGCTGGAGAATTTTATACACCTCATGAAGTATCACTTTTAATGAGTGAAATAGTTGCATACCATTTAAGAAATGACAATGAAATTAGAATTTATGATCCTACTTCAGGATCTGGGTCATTACTTATTAATATTGGAAAAAGTGTCCAAAAACATATTAAAAATAAAAATAATATTAAATATTTTGCTCAAGAATTAAAAGAGCCAACGTATAACCTTACTCGTATGAATTTAATAATGCGTGGTATTTCAGCAGATCAAATAAAAGTTAGAAATGCTGACACATTAGAAGATGATTGGCCTCTTGATGACCAAAATCCAAATTCTACAATGTATGTTGATGCAGTCGTATCAAATCCACCATATTCACAAAAATGGAATCCAACAGATAAGGATTCTGATCCAAGATATAAAAATTATGGATTAGCGCCTAAATCAAAAGCAGATTATGCCTTTTTATTGCATGATTTGTATCATTTGAAACCAAGTGGAATTATGACAATTGTTTTGCCTCATGGTGTTTTATTTAGAGGTGGAACTGAAGGAGATATTAGAAGAAAATTAATTGAAAATAATAATATTGATACTATTATTGGATTACCTGCAAATATTTTCTTTGGCACAGGTATTCCAACAATCATCATGGTTCTACACCAAAAAAGAAAAAATTCAAATGTGTTAATAATTGATGCATCAAAAGGTTTTATTAAAGAAGGTAAAAATAATAAATTACGTGCAAGAGATATAAGAAAAATAGTTGATGCGTATAAACAAAGAATGGATATACCAAAATTTGCGAAAGTTGTATCTTTAGAAGAAATTAGAGAAAATGATTATAATTTAAATATTCCTCGATATGTTGATTCAAGTGAAGAATACGAATCATATGATATTTATTCTATCATGAATGGTGGTATTCCTAATTATGAGATTGAAGAGTTACATGATTACTGGTCATTATTTCCAACATTAAAAGAACAATTATTTACAAAAATAAATGATTCTTATTCAAATATAACCGATCAAGATTTAAATGAAATTTTTTCTAAAAATATTGATCTATTGAAGTTTAAACAAAACTATATGGATGTATTTGGAAATTTTGGCGATTATCTTACAAAAACTTTAACGAATGAAATACTTAATTTGAATGTTGCAAGCACTGAAGAAGAAATCACTAATGAAATTTTTAATCGTTTTAGTAAAATTGAATTAATAGATAAATATCAAGCATTCCAAATTTTTTCTGATGAATATAAAAAAATTTCTATTGATTTAGAAGTTTTACAAACTGATGGAATGGAATCATTGACAAAGGTTATTCCTAATATGGTTATTAAGAAAAAAGATGGAAGAGAAGAAGAAAAGCAAGATGGATGGGAAGGATTAATATTACCTTTTGAGTTAGTACAAAATGAATTATTAAAATCAAATGTTGATGAAATAAATAATTTAAATTCCAATTTATCTTTAATTACTTCAGAATATGAAGAACTTATAGATAATATTTCAGAAGATGATAAAGAAACTATATTAACTGATGATAATAGTTCATTTAATTTTAAAGAAGTTAAAAAAATTGTACAAGAAAATAAAAATCAAAGTATTGAAAAAGGAAGCATTGAAGATATTTGCATACAAGCAAATAACTTGAATGAAAAAGAAAAAAAGATTAATAAAGAAATTAAAGAAAAAATTTCTGCATTACATTTTATTACAAAAGAAACTATTGAAAATATGTCAAATGATGAGGCGCTAAAACTTTTAGATATTAAATGGAATAGAAATATTTATGATGGAATTATGTCTTTGCTTGATGAACCAGAAAAGTTACTTAAATCAAAAATTTCATCATTAAAACAAAAGTATCAAGTTACATTGCATGATTTAGATAATGACATAAAAGATGTTTCTAATAAAATTATTAATATGATTGATGAACTTACTGGTGATGAGTTTGATATGAAAGGTCTTCATGAACTAATCAAACTATTGGGTGGTGAATAATTGTGAATAAGAAAAATCATAAGCCATCCATAAGGTTTAAAGGCTTCACAGAAACATGGGAACAGCGTAAGTTGGGGGAACTCGGAACAATTACAACTGGGAACACGCCTTCAACAGCGGTTCCCGAATACTATTCTGATGATGGAATAGTGTGGGTAACTCCAACAGATATTAGCGAAACAATTACATTTAATAGCGCAAGGAAGCTAAGCAGATTAGGTCAACAGGTGGGACGTGTTGTTCCGAAAAATACAATCCTTGTAACTTGTATCGCAAGTATTGGAAAGAACACTTTGCTTGGAAATACGGGCAGTTTTAATCAACAGATTAACGGGCTGACCCCAAATGAAAATAAATACGATCCTTATTTTCTTCTGACTGAGAGTTCATTATGGTCAACTCAAATGAAAAACTCAGCGGCAGCAGGAACTATGCAAATCGTAAACCTCACTGAATTTTCAGAGCTTAAAACCTTGGTGCCTAATCTCGCTGAGCAAAAGCAAATTGGAGAACTATTTCATTCCCTTGATAACCTTATCACCCTTCATCAGTGTAAGTATGAAAAGTTAAAAAGTATTAAAAAAGCATTGCTTGATAAAATGTTTCCATCAATTGGAAAAAAGCTTCCTAAAATTCGATTTAAAGGGTTTGTTGAAGCTTGGGAACAGCGTAAGTTAGGAGAATGTATTGAAAGAATTGGGACAGGTCTTAACCCAAGAGATAATTTCAAACTCAACAATGGTGGCTCTAATTATTATGTTACAATAAAGAATTTTGAGCACGGTAAGCTGTATCTTGATGATAACTGTGATAAAATAGACGACATCTCATTACGGAAAATTCAAGAGAGAAGTGAACTTAAAAAAAACGATATTTTGTTTGCTAGTATTGGACGAGTTGGTGATTGTTATTTGCTCGATAAGGAACCCAAAAATTGGAATATAAATGAATCGGTTTTTACATTACGACCAAACCAAAAAGTTGTAAAACCTGAATATTTATTTCAAACAATACATAGTGATATAGTCCTAAAGCAAATTTTATCGAATATTACAGGAAGTACATTTAAAAGTATAAAAATAGGGGACCTTAAAAAAGCTATAATTCCTGTTCCATGTAAAACAGAACAAAGGAAAATAGGAGTTTTTATTACTGCTCTTGACAACCTTATCACCCTTCATCAGTGTAAATATGAAAAATTAAAAAGTCTAAAAAAGGCATTACTTGATAAAATGTTTGTTTAAAAGGAGAAATTAGACGTGTTTGATGATGAATTATTATTTGAAAAATCATTTGTTGAATTACTCATTAATAACGGATGGGAAAAAGAAGTTATTAAATTTCCTACTGAAGATGTTCTTATAAATAATTGGGCTAATATACTTTTTGAGAATAATAGAGAGATTGATAGATTAAATAATCAACCATTAACAGATGGTGAAATGAAACAAATCTTAAAAAAAGTAAGCTCATTAGAAACTCCTATAAAGAGAAACCAGTTTATAAATGGCAAATTTGTTTCAATAAAAAGAGATAATCCTAATGACCTAATTCATTTTGGTCAAGAAATATCTTTAAAAATATACGATAGACAAGAAATTTGTGCTGGTCAAAGTAGATATCAAATAGTAGAACAACCACAATTTAAAGCTAAAGGAATTTATCCGTCAAGACGTGGCGATATAATGTTGTTGATAAATGGTATGCCCGTATTTCATATTGAACTTAAAAAAACAGGAGAACGAATTAGAGAAGCAGTTAATCAAATAAAAAAATATATGCATGAAGGAGTATTTACGGGCATATATTCATTAATTCAAATATTTGTTGCCATGACGCCAGAGGAAACAAAATATTTCGCTAATCCTGGAAGTGATACAGCCTTTAATGAAAAATTCTTCTTTCATTGGGCTGATTTTAATAATGAAGAAATTAATGATTATAGAGAAATTGCAAGAACTTTATTACATATTCCAACTGCCCATCAAATGATTGGATTCTATATGGTTGCTGATAATGGAGATGAAAAATTAAAAGTTTTAAGAAGTTACCAATACTATGCCGCAAATAAAATAGCTGACAAGGTTAGTAAAACACATTTTGAAGAAAAGAATAATTATGGTGGATATATTTGGCATACAACAGGTTCTGGAAAAACGATGACATCTTTTAAATCAGCATGTTTGATTTCTGAAAGTAAAGATGCTGATAAAGTAATTTTTTTAGTGGATAGAATCGAACTTGGAGTTCAAAGTATCAATGAGTATAGAGCTTTTGCTGATCAATATACAGAAGTTCAAGATACTGAAGATTCAATTGTATTACTTAGTAAATTAAAAAGTAATGCATTTCAAGATATATTGATTGTCACTTCAATTCAAAAAATGTCTTTATTATCACAAGATAATACAAATTTTAAAAACGATATCAATCTAATTAACAAAAAAAGAATTGTTTTTATAATTGATGAATGTCATAGATCTACATTTGGTGATATGCTTATTAGTATTAAAAAAGCATTCAATAGAGCAATATTTTTTGGATTTACAGGTACACCAATAATAAAAGAAAAGAAAAAAATTGGCTTGAATCAAGCTGATGTTTTTGGTGAAGAACTTCATAGATATTCTATTGCTGATGGTATTAGAGATGGAAATGTTTTAGGCTTTGATCAAATTAAAGTGTGTACATATAAGGATACTGATTTAAGAGAAGCAGTAGCATTAGACCAAGCAAATGCAAAAGATAGAGATGAAGCACTTGCAGATCCAAATAAAAAGAAAATATATGAAGATTTTATGAATAAATCTAAATATAAAATGGAAAGTTATGTAGATAAAAATGGAGAATTTATTAAAGGAATTGAAGGCTTTGTTAAAGAATCTCAATATGATAATCCTAAACATCATAATGCAGTAATAAAAGATATATTAGATGGGTTTATGATATTATCAATAAATAAAAAATATCATGCAATATTAGCAACAAGTAGTATTAAAGAAGCAATTGATTACTATAATTTACTAAAAAATAATGTACTTGGATTAAAAGTCACTGCAATCTTTGAAACAAGTTATGATAATAATAATGATGATGTAATTAAAAGAATAGATGCTGCAGTTGATATAATTAATGATTATAACAAAATGTATGAAACTACATTTGATTTAAGTTCATATAAAAATTTTAAAATAGATGTTCAGAGAAGATTAGCTCATAAAAAACCATATTTATCAATTGAGAATGAAAAACAATTAAACATTGTCATTGTAGTTGACCAAATGCTTACGGGTTATGATTCTAAATGGGTTAACACTTTATATTTAGATAAATTTTATGATATAGATCTGACTCCAAACATTATTCAATCATTTTCTAGAACTAATAGAATATGTGATGAAGATAAACCATATGGTATTATTAAATATTACCGAAAACCACACACTATGGAAGTTAACATTAATGACGCATTCAATGTTTATTCTGGTAATAGACCATTTGGTATTTTTGTTGATAAGTTATATAAAAATTTAATGAAAATGAATAATATTTTTAAGAATATTAGAAATATTTTTGAAACATCAGGAATAAAAAATTTTGAAAAACTTCCAGAAGACACGAAAGAAATTGCAGAATTTGTTTCAGAATTCAATTCATTTAATAAGCATTTACGAGCAGCTTTACTCCAAGACTTTTTATGGGATAAACAAAGATATTTGTTAGAAAACGAAAATGGAGAAACAGTTGAATGTACTTCTTTATGTGATAAAGAGACATATAACATTTTATTAATGCGTTATAAAGAAGTTCCTCATATTGAAGTTCAGGGATATGATTCCCCACCATTCGATATTGAATCTTACTTATCCGAGTCTAGTGTACAAATAGACTATGATTGGATTAATAATAGATTTACCAAATTCTTAAAAGTGCTTAAAAATGGTGAAGATTTAACGGAGGCTAAGGAAGAATTATCAAGGACATTTGCGAAGTTAAGTAAGGAAGATCAAAAGTTTGCAAATCTATTTTTACACGATTTAGAATCTGGAAATATTGAATTTGATTCAAGTAAAGGTTTAACTGATTATATAAATGAATATAAAATAAATGCAAGAAACGATCAAATCCATAAATTTGCGATAGCTATAGGTGTTAATGAAGCAATGCTTAGAAAGATTATGGAACTTGGATTAAATGATAGTAATATAAATGAATTTTGTCGATTTGATGATTTGATGAAAAATGTTGATATGAGTGTTGCTAAAGAATATTTTGAAAAAAGAGATAACATGAATTACGATGATTTTTCTATAACAATGAAAGTAGATTCTATTTTAAGAAAATTTATAGTAGATGATGGTTTTGATATATAAAAATTTAGTTAGTGTCATATTTTTATAAAAAAATTGGTAATATAATGATAAATTTACATATTCTTGGGAACAGCGTAAGTTAGGAGAATGTATTGAAAGAATTGGGACAGGTCTTAACCCAAGAGATAATTTCAAACTC
>CANQVC010000001.1 GCA_947627195.1 uncultured Bacilli bacterium | reverse complement strand
TGCTGTTTGTCCTCCAAGTTCAACAATTACTCCTTTAGGTTTTTCTAATGTTACGATATTCATAACATCTTCTACGGTCAATGGTTCAAAATATAATTTATCTGTTACTAAATAATCTGTTGAGACAGTTTCAGGATTATTATTAATAACAATAGCTTCATATTTCATTTCTTTAATTGCCCAAATAGCATGAACAGTTGAATAATCAAATTCAACTCCTTGACCAATACGAATAGGTCCAGAACCTAAAACAATAATCTTTTCTTTTTTAGAGACTATTGATTCATTTTCTTCTTCATATGTTGAATAGAAATATGGAACATAACTAGAAAATTCACTAGCACATGTATCAATCATTTTATAGACTGGGAATATGTTATGTTCTTTACGATAATTGAACATTTCTAGTTCATTCATGTCTAATAAAGTTGCTAAATAGCCATCAGAAAATCCCATTTTCTTAGCGTCAATTATATTTTCTAATGAAAGTTGACCTTTATTTTTGGCATCAACTAATTTTTTTTCCATTTCAATAATCTTTTTAAATTTATCTAAGAAAAATTTATCAATTTTAGTACGTTTATATATTTCATTTATGGTAACATTTCTTCTTAATAATTCAGCTATTTCAAAAATTCTTTCATCAGTTGCTTCACAAATTGATTTTAATAATGAATCAGTTTCTTCATTACTAAATTTTGATAAAAAGATATGATTAACTCCTATTTCTAAAGAGCGAATAGCTTTTAAAAAACTTTCTTCAAAAGTCCTACCAATGCTCATTACTTCGCCTGTTGCTTTCATTTGAGTTGATAAAACTCTACTGGCTGTGTTAAATTTATCAAATGGGAAACGAGCAATTTTTGAAACTACATAATCTAATGTAGGTTCAAATGATGCTTTAGTATTAGCTATATCAATTTCGTCTAAATTTAATCCAACAGCAATTTTTGCACTAACACGAGCAATTGGATAACCACTTGCTTTACTAGCTAGAGCACTTGAACGAGAAACTCTTGGATTAACTTCAATTACATAATATTTAAATGAATTAGGATCTAAAGCAAATTGGACATTACATCCACCTCTAATATTCAAACGACGAACAATTCTTAATGCTGCATTTCTTAACATTTGATATTCTTTATTTGTTAATGTTTGACAAGGGGCAACAACCATTGAATCACCTGTATGAACTCCAACAGGATCAATATTTTCCATACTACATACAATTATTGCTGTATCGTTATTATCTCTTATAACTTCATATTCAATTTCTTTAAAACCTTTAATTGATTTTTCAATTAATACTTGAGAAACAGGTGATAATTCTAAGGCATTTTTTACAATAGTCCTTAATTCATCATCATTATCAGCAAATCCACCACCTGTACCACCTAAAGTAAAAGCAGGACGAACAATAATTGGATAGCCAATTTTATTAGCTGCGACAATTGAATCTTCAATTGTATTAACTGTCATTGATTCTAAAACAGGTTCATTTATATCTTCACATAATTCTTTAAAAAGTTCTCTATCTTCAGCAAGTTCAATGGAATTAAAGTCAGTTCCTAATGCTTCAACTTGACATTCTTCTAAAACACCTTTTTTAGCTAATTGAACAGCAAGATTTAATCCTGTTTGTCCACCTAATGTACAAACAATACCATCAGGGCGTTCACGACGAATAATTCGAGAAACAAATTCTAAATCTAACGGTTCCATATATACTTTATCAGCAACAGTATAATCTGTCATAATAGTGGCAGGATTGGAATTTATTAATACAACTTCATATCCTTCTTCTTTTAATGATAAACATGCTTGGGTACCAGCATAATCAAATTCAGCTGCTTGTCCTATTACGATTGGTCCAGAACTTATAACCATTACTTTCTTAATATCTTTTCTTTTAGGCATTTTGGTCACCTTTAAATCTTTCTATGTTTTTCATAAATTCCCCAAATAAATATTCACTATCTTCTGGTCCAGCACTTGATTCAGGATGATATTGTACAGAAAAAATATATTTATCTTTATTTTCAATTCCTTCAACAGTATCATCTAATAAATTCAAATGCGTAATATTTAAATCAGTATTACTTAAAGATTCTTTATCAACAGCATATGAATGATTTTGTGATGTTATTTCTATTTTACCTGTCATTAAATTTTTCACAGGATGATTAGAACCACGATGACCAAATTTCATTTTATATGTTTTAGCACCACTTGCTAGGGCAATTATTTGATGACCTAAACAAATACCAAAAATAGGTATTTTACCTTTTAAATTTCTAACAACTTCAATGGCAATGGGATTATCTTCAGGATTACCAGGACCATTAGATAAAAACAATCCATCTGGTTCGTATTTTAAAATATCATCTACTGTTGTATTATATGGAACTACTAATACATCACAATTACATTGATTAAGTTTATGAATAATATTTAATTTAGTACCAAAATCAATGCAAACAATACGATATTTAGGATGATCTACTTTAGATTCCCAACAACGAGGTGATGATACTTTACTTACTTGATTTGTTGGATTGACATATTGATTTAATTTATTTAATGCTTCTTCTTTAGTTACATTAATATTTGTGATAATACCATTCATTGTCCCTTTATCACGTAAAATTCTTGTCAGTTTTCTAGTATCAATTCCCGAAATCATTGGAACATTATTATCTTTTAATTTCTTTGCAAATGTTTTTCTTGAACGAAAATTAGATGGATGATCATTATAATCACGAACAGCAAAACCATTTAAAGCAACACCAATTGATTCATCATCTTCAGTATTAATGCCATAATTACCAATTAATGGATATGTCATAACAACAATTTGTCCATTATAGGATGGATCTGTAGCTACTTCTTGATAACCAACCATTGAAGTATTAAAAACTACTTCACCAATTGATTCAACATCAGCACCATATCCAAATCCTAAAAATTCTGTTCCATCAGCTAAGACCAATTTTTTATTATAATTCATATATGATATCTCCCTTATAAATGGTTTTCACAACTCGACCATAAACATTAATATGATCAAATGGAGTTGATTTGCCTTTTGAAGCAAATTTTTCCGAGCAAATTTCATATTCATGATTTAAATCTAATAATACAATATTACATTCATTGCCTTCTTCAATTTTATTGGAAGGAATCATAAAAATATTAGATACATTTTCACTCATTAAGTCAAGCAATTTTTCTAAAGATATAATGTTATTCATAACAAAGTTTGTATATAATAAAGGAAATGAAGTTTCTAGACCAACTATACCAAAACTTGATTTTTCTAATCCTTTATTTTTTTCGTCAAAACTATGAGGAGCATGATCTGTTGCGATACAGTCAATTGTACCATCAACTAAGGCATTAATTAAAGCTTGCTGGTCATATTTAGATCCTAAAGGAGGATTCATTTTATAACATCCATCTTCTTTTAAATCTTCTTCAGTTAATAATAAATGATGAGGAGTTACTTCAACAGTTACATTTAACCCTAAATATTTATAAAAACGAATTAAATCTATTGAATCTTTACATGAAACATGACACATATGATAATGGGTTTGGGTATAATTTGCGATTGTTAAATCACGAGCTAATTGACTTGTCTCAACAATTGGTAATATACCTTTATGATTATGTTTCTTGGCATATTCTCCTTGATAAATATAACCATCATATAATAAAGAATTTTCTTCAACATGGGCTAAGATAGCTTTATTAAGTTCTTTGGCTTTTAGACATGCTTCATACATTAATGAAGCTTTTTGGACACCACAGCCATCATCAGAATAACCAACAACATAAGGTGCCATTTCTTCCATGTTGCTTAATGATCCATCACCTTTTCTTCCTTTAGTAATAGATCCTAAAATATAACAATCTATTTTAGAATCTTTTTTTATAATATTTTGTAATGTTAATAAATTATTTAAACAATTAATTGGCGGATTAACATTAGGCATTAAAAATATTTTTGTATAACCACCTCTTAATGCCGCATTAGTTCCTGAAAGAATTGTTTCTTTATAACTATAACCTGGTTCTCGCAAATGAACATGTGGGTCAATAAAACTAGGAGCAACAACTAAAGATGTGCAATCAATTATTTTCCCAATTTGTAAATTATTACCAATTTTATATATTTTATTTCCTTTTATAACAATATCTAATTGTTTAAGTGATTTATGATAATAAACTAAACCATTTTTTAAAGTATATGTCATTTCATTCATTTGGAAAAAGTCCTTTTTAAAATACTTTGACGAACAAACACTCCATTATTAATTTGAGTGAATATTCTTGATTTAGAACATTCCACAACTTCATCACTTAATTCAACACCTCTATTTACAGGAGCAGGATGCATAATAATTGCATTCTTCTTCATTTTATTTACCTTATCTAATGTTAAACCATATTGGCTTAAATATTCTTCATTAGTTAATTTCATTTTTTCAGTATGACGTTCATTTTGTACACGAAGCATCATAATAACATCCATTTCTTTTAAAGCATCTTCCATAGAAATGAAGGAATATTTATCATCTTGATATTCATCTGGACCACTTGTATAGCATTGCATGTTTAATCTTTCCATAATACTAATATCGCCATGAGCAACACGAGAATGTTTAATATCTCCCATTATGGCAATTTTTAAACCACTAAATTTACCAAATTCTTCATAAATAGTCATTAAATCAAGTAAAGTTTGACTAGGATGATCTTTAGTACCATCACCTGCATTAATAATTGGGACATCAATGTTTTTAAGTTCATCATAATAACGATTTTGCGTATGACGAATCACAATACAATCTACACCAAAAGATGCAAATGTTTTTACAGTATCATAAAAACTTTCACCCTTAATTAGACTTGAACTTCCCGGATCAAAATTAAGTACTTTCATTCCAAGTTTTTCTTCAGCAACATTAAATGAATAATGAGTCCTTGTTGATGGTTCAAAAAATAGATTAGCTACTATTTTGTCTTTTAATTGAAAAGAACTTCCACGTTTGAATTCTTGGGCATCTTTTAGAATATCCATGATTTCATCATTTGTCAATAAATCAAGACTTAATAAACTTTTCATGTTTCCTCCATTTTTCCAAAAAAAAACTCATTGAGTTTTTCGCACAAAGAGTTTTATTAAGATATCTATTCTTTTTTATTACTTATATGTTCAAAATAATGATAGGTATTTAATAATTCTCTTTATTAAAATTCCTTCCTTAGTTTTTCTTTATTATACATTTTTTTCAAAAAAAAAGCAAGATGAAATCATTTGCATTTTATAAATGATTTATTATCTTACTTTTTTTATTATATAATTTTAAATTGAATGAATTTTTTTTAATAATTTAGCTTTTTCTTGCTCATAATTATTTACCCAAGATATTGGATAAATACGATAAATATCCCAATTATATTTATTTCTTAATATTTTTTCAGTTAATCTAGCATATTCACGTGGACTGTCAAAATCAGTCCTTGTAGGATCATCAACAATAATTCCTAATGAATAATTACCATTAAATGGTAATGATTTAATACCAATATTGATTTTACATTTTGATCTACCTATTTCAGTATCATAAGAAATATGTTCTTCATCTAAACATTCACATATTGATTTAACAATATCATTTGATGGAGATGATGTAGGAATATTATTTTCATTTTTAAATGAACTTGCATATTCTAAGAAATCATATAAAGATTTTGCTCCTTCTTTATTTTCTTCTAATGCTAAACTTTCTTCAATAGCTGATCTCAATCTTTGATTTTCTAACATTGATATGACAATCATTCTATGTCTTGCTCTAGTTATGGCAACATTTAATCTTTTCTTTCCTGATGCTAAACGAATTCTACCTAGATAAGTTAATAAAAATTTGTCATTTTTATCAGGGCTATAACAAATACTAATAAGCATTGTATCTCTTTCATCACCTTGCATTGTATCTAAGTTACAAAAGATTATTTCTTCATGTTTTTCTTCCCAAACTTTAATGACAGCATCTTTTAAAGAATCTTTTCTAAATTCAAACCATTCTTCTTTTATTGCTTCAGCTTGAGCATTACTAAAGGCAACAACACCCAATGAATATTTATTTCTTTCAGGATGGATAATTTCACGCCATAATGTTTCAACAACTACTCTTGCTTCTTTTTTGTTTGTATGAGTACCAGTTTTTCCAGCACTATAACAAAGATTTTGATCATAAGGAACAGATATATATTCAATTCCATCATTGACTTCTTTAATAGCAGCAGGAAAAGTAATTAAATTATAATTAAAGTGTTCATTTGAAAAAGCAATTAATGATTCATCATAACTACGATAATGCCAATTTAATTGAATAGAAATATCTCCTAAAGCTTTAGTAGCATCGTTTAAAATGGAATTTTCTTGATTTTCATCATCTTCAAATAAATCTTCTTGATCACTTTGATAAACATCTTGAGCACGGAAAAAATCACATGGTGGTAATTGTTTACTATCACCAACAATAATTATTTGTTTTCCTCTAACAATGGCAGCTAAAGCATCTTCGGTAAAAATTTGTGATGCTTCATCAAATATGACTAAATCAAATTGATTATTAATATCAATGTATTGACTAACATTTAATGGTGACATCATAAAACATGGTTTAATATATTTAATATATTGCCAATTTTCATCAATTAATTTCTTTATGGAATAGCCAGTTCGATTAGATAACAATTTACTCTTTTGTTGCAACTTATTACTAGCTTCTATCCTTAAGGAATATAATCGATCATATAAATATGATTTAGCATGTTCCAAATCATTTTCATCTATTTTTGCATATTTCCTTAAATTATCAATATGTTCATTAACATCAAAATTTTTAATTGTTGATAAAGAATGTTTAACAATAAATTCATCTAATAATTTTTGATAATATGAATGATAAATTGCTTTTTCAACAATATCATAACAATAATAATAATAATTATTATTATTATTAATATTATTATTAATATTTTTATCAACAATTTCGTTTAATAATGGTAAAACATTATAATCTTTAAACCATTCTAATTCTTGATGCATATTTTGCCAAATTACTAATCGATTTTGATTTTCTAAAATAATATTTAATTTATCAACTATTTCTTTCATATTATTATTTAAATCAAATACAAAATAATTTTGTAATTTATTTAAATAAATAGCTTCATTATCAAAAATATTATTTGCTTCTTCAAAGATTTTTTTCGAAATTGCCATATTTTTTTGATATACATTTGAAAGATAATTTTCTAAAAATTCAATTGTAGATGTAATAGATGAAGGAATATATTCATTCATTACTTGATGTATTTTCATAATTAAATCAATTTTATCAATTTCATCTTGCCAAGATGTAATATTTTGGGGAATATATCCTAAATATGTATGATCAACAGGATGTTTTTCTTCATATTGACATTTTAATTGGAAATAATGAAAATATTGATTTAATCTATGAACATAATTTTGACCATCTTCATATTTTTTTATAACAATATTATTTTTGAAAATTAATTTAATTTGTTTTTTTAATAAATAATAATTTCTTGATATTCTTTTAATTTTCGATGAATATTTGTCCATTTTTTGATTTAATTCAGTAATGATATCTTGATTTATTAAAGATTCATTTACTTCTTTTTGATAATCATAATATGGTAAATATTCATTCATTTCATTTTTACGATTTACTAAATATGTTTTATATTTATCTAAATCTCCTAATATAATTATTTGATTTAACATTTCCTCTTTTAAAGGACTAAGTAAGAAACATTGATTTAATAAATTAATAATATATTGATATTCAAAACGATTGTTTTCATTTAATTTTAAATGTAAATGATTATTGATATCTTCAATTAATTTACTACCTTGATCATATATATTGATATATTGGTTAATATTATAAACAAATTTTCCATCAATATCGCCTAAACATAAATATAAAGGATCTTTTCGATAATCAAATAATACAATCTTGTTTTCAACATCTTGATAATATTTTTTTATATTTTTAAATAATGTATATAAATCACAATTTACATTTTTAAAAGATGAAAGAATTGGATATTTCGCATATTGAACTATTTTATTTAAAATACCCATAAATGAATTTCTTGATTCATCCATTGTACTAAATTCTTTTTGATAATTTTTAATATATTGTTCTAATATTTCTTTACTTTCCACATCAAAGAAATTAGAACTTTGAGCAATATCATCTAATTTCACAACTCTATTTAATTCTTCAATGAATGTTGAACGAGGAATTGAACCACCTCTTAAATGAAATTGATTAAAATCAAGAATATAATCGGTAAGACTATGGGTTGAATCTAATTTCTTTTCTTTAAGATTTTCATAAATAATAGTTCTTGCTGTTGCTTTTTCGGTAACAAACAATACTGATTTACCACTACCAATTGACATAGCAATTATATTACTTATTGTTTGACTTTTTCCTGAACCAGGTGGTCCTTCTAAAATATATGATTTACCTTCTAAAGCTTTATTGATGACATTTTCTTGACTCGAATCAGCATCAAATAAAATATAAGGAAAGCTATTTTGAATAAATGACTGACTACTTAATATTTCTTGATTTTCATCACCACAAATTCTTCTAATCATTGGATGATTTAAATAAATATCTTTATATTTTGTCATATCACTTTCTAATTGTAATTTTTGATAATGAAATAAACTTATTCCTAATGTTCTATGAACTTGCCAATCTTTAGTAAATTGTATAACATTTTTATCATTTTTTAAATATGATTCCAAAGTAGAAAAATATGTACCATACATTCCATCTTCTTCATTATATTTTGGTGGTTCAATATAAATTGCATATTCTTTTGAATATCCTTTCAACATATGCAATAATGTTTTATTAAATTCAAAAACATGTTCTGATGAACTATCAATTTCAATACTAAATGAATTGTTTTCATTCTTAAAGTGAATAGGACATAATAATATTGGTGAATTATAATTTGTACCATTAATATCTTTCCATTCTAAAAAGCCACAAGCGAGATATAACACATGTAAACCAAAGTTTTTTTCCATGGTTTGGGCTCTACCTTGAATTGTACCAATTATTTTAGCTAAGTTTTTATCAGATAAACTGCAAATCATAAATGGTTTTTTATCATTTTTCTTAATTATATTATTTATGTTATCAGTTGATACAATCGGAAAAGATTTTAATTCAATAGGAGAATGACAATCAGGACATTCATATAAACCATTTTTAATTTCATCAATATTTATAACTTTACCACATTTTTTACATGTATATTCATCAATGGCAAATTGCATATCTTCTTCTAATGGAATCATACTCTTACGATGATGAGTATTATTTAAATCACATACTGGGCATTCTATTGAAGGTTTACTTAATGGATCAAAAGGATTAAACGATTCAAAATGATATCGACCACATATTTTACAACGATAAATTATTTGAAATTGATTATCACTCCAATTAGTAATTTTTAATGTCTTCTTTTTAGATAATTCATGCATTAATGTGCCAATTTGCGGGGAAAAGAATTGCAAAGCACTAGTTCTATTTTTCTTAAAGTTAACTAAAGGATTACTCCTTGAAAAATCTAACAAACGTAACCTGTAATAATTTAATTTCTTTTCAATTGGATCTAATTCATTTTCAACATCTAAATCAGTAACAGAAAATTTTTGAAATTCATCAACATCAAAATCTTCACAATCAATATCATTAATATTAATCTTATTTTGACTAGCAGCAAATAAACAAAGAGTAAAGAAATATGCTTGTGTTTTATAAATATTACCAAAATTAAAATCATTACTACGAATTATATAAGCCATTTCACTTAAATGAGCAAAATCACATTCATCATTAGGCATGTTTTTAAGAGTATTTACACATATATCAGCTAAATCATAAATTACTTTACCAATTCCATAATTAGTACTTATGCCTCTTAAATAATCTGAAACATAAATAGAAACTGGTTGATTAGGATTAACTTCATTTAATAATTTAGTTATTTTAAAAACATAATCTTTAAATTCATTTAATTCCATGATTTCTTTCCTCCTTTTTATTTATTTTAATCGTTTTTTCCGCCCTCAAATTTCTTATATTTCTTTTTAGGTTGAGGATTTGTTGGGAAAATTTCTCCTTGTCCAACAAAAGGTTTACGAACAGGTTTGGTCTTTATTTCAATATTATCTTTTATATCAACAACTTCATTATTTATTTTAGATAATATTGTATCATTATTTTGTTTAATATTGATATTAATATTATCTTTAGATAAAGCTTGTTGAATAGCTATATTCCATTGAATTGTTGATGGACGACGAGGATTACGTAAATTAGAAAATGTTTCAATCAATAAATTTTTAATTTCAATTGGTATTATATTCCATAAAGAAATACATTGTTCTAATTCTTTTATTCTATCTTTAATACTTTGCCCTTTATTTGCTTGTTTTAGATAATAATCATCAATTAAACGACGAATTGAATTTACTGGATTATTTTCATCAAAAACAAAAACACACCAATCACTTGGCAAACCAAATTCATTAATCATATCAGCAATATCAAAAGTACTTTGAGGCATTACACCTTCCATTTCACGATGTAAAATATAACCATGATAAGGTGAACTAATTAAATTATTTAATAAAAAACGAAAGATAAAAACAGCTAAAGAATAATGTTCAGTATTTAAATCAATAGTTTTGCCATCAAAGGCAACTTCTGGAGCAACAAAAAATCCTGTACCACTAACAAAATTTGCTTTATTATTGCGAATATCTGATTGAGATGCAATATTGTCACAATCGACGACATATAATGTTTCTTTAGAAAAATCATACATGAAATTTCCCCAACTTATATCAGCATAACAATAACCAATACTATGTAAAATATCAACAGATAAAACAACTTGTCTTAAAATTTTAAGTTTTGTTTCTAAAGGAATGTTAGTAATAACATCAGGAATAGTTAATATTGAATTTATACTTTTACCATTGGCTAGATGCATAATATAACCTATAGTATCATCTTGTAACATTTTTGTACGTTTTAAAGGTAACATGAATTTAATATTATCTTTCTTACCTTTGTTTTCAACAATCTGATGTATATTTTCATTAATGATTTTATCAATATTACCTTTTTTCTGAATAAATTTTTTATCTTTTTTTAGTTTCTTAAAAGCATATTGATTTTTATTATGATCTTCTACTAACCATAAAGTTCCTTGTCCACCAGCTTCATTCATTGATTTTATAATTGTAAATTCTTCTTGATCAACACATGTTATTTTTGAACCTATTTCCATTGTCATACTCCTTAAATAATTTTATTTATTTAAAATGAATGAATATTAATGAACAATCATCACCTGTACCATATCCAGTTTCATTATAATCTGAACAAGATAAAACAAGATTTGATAATTTATTAATCTTTTCTTCTTTTGATAAATTTTCTAATTGCTTCATTGCTTGAAAAATGAATGATTTATTATTAGCATTACCTTGAACATTCATTAGTGATAAAAAATTTTGATTTAACATTACTCCATCAGAGGAAATAATTATTGATGAAACTTCTTTGGCATTAAAGAATGATAAATGCATAACAGTTGAACTTTTTTCTAAATGTAAGATAGTAAATACTGAAGTTTGTGATACACCTGATATACCATCATTTAAAACAAATCCCCCATCAAAAGATCTATCACCAAATTTTTCTTTTTTATGAATATAATAATTTCCATCACCTAATGCTCCACAAACAATTAATGATTTATAATTGAAAACAAATTGGAAAGTTGTAGCATAATTATTTAAAGATTTATTAGGATCATTTTGATAACTAGCACTTTCTTCAACAAGTTTTTTCCATTGATTAAATAATTTCTTGCCAAATTCATTAGTAAAGAATTGATAAATATTTGCAACAATATTTGTATATTTATCAAATGATTTATGACAATTAAAATGATAATAGGTTTGAATTTTGGATTTTAGGACTTTGGCGAAAGCTTGACAAGCAAGTAATGAACCTTCTGCGGAATGGGTACAACTTCCAACTCCATCACAACATACAGCATACCATATTTTATCATCTATTTCATCCATATCAGTATAATCTTGACATGTTTCATGTCCTATTTTTTGCATTTTACCTTTTACTGATATTATATATCTTTCATATTTTTCTGTGAAAGATTGTTTATAACAACGTGGTTGAACATTTTCAAATAATATCGTTATAAACCATTTATACCAATGGCGTTCAATATCATAATATGGATAATTAGTAATTAATACTTCCCATAACATTTCAAAAAGTTTTCTTTCACCTGGTTGATATATTTTGGATATAACTTTTTCAATATCTTTTCTTTTTATAGATGAATATTGTTCTTGGAAAAAGACAGATACTTCATCATTTTCTTGATTAATTTTATTAAAATATTGATTTACTTCCTTAGCTTTATCTTTTAGTGTTAAATAATATGTTAATGAATTTTTCCATACTTCATCAACAAATTTACCATTTGTAAATATATAAAATAAAATTGTGGCAAAATAGATATTTCTTCTTCCAATATTATTTAATTTAGGAATATTGTTAATAATATTATTGATATGTTGATAAGGAATAGATGATCTACCACCAATTAATACATCAAGCCAATGATCATCTTCTGTTGCCATATTAGTTTGATTATCTTTTAAAAATTGAATAATATAATTCATTTTTTCTTGATAATTCATTGACAAAATATTAACATTTGAATTTTTATTATCAATATTATTAGATGTATTATTTAATTCTATTAAAAAATTTAATAATTCATTTTTTGCATCATCTATATTAAATGTTTTATTATATAATTTAAAAGATTTATTTAATGATGGACTATTTATTTTAAAAGCAATATTATTTGTGATATTGTTATATGTTGGACATGTATCATCAATTAATACATTAAAAATATTATTATTGTTTATAATATTATTATTATTTATAATAATACATTTTATGTTTTGTTTGCGATTAATAAATGAAAAATTAACTAAATCATCACTAACATATGGGAATAAATCATTTAAATTCACATTATCATAACCAAAATCATAATCATCAATTTGATTAAATGGAGTTATTAATTGATCAAAAACTGAATATAATGAATGGTTAGAATATAATAAAACTTTAAATGTTATATCATCATTTTCATTTTTATATTGTTCTATAGTATTATATATATAATTTTCTATAGTTGATGAAGGAAATGATGAAACATTTTCCATTGATAATCGTTTTATTAAAAAATATATAATTTTTTTGTCCATATATTTCCTTCCTATAAACAATCATTAACCACCAGAAAAACTGGTGGCTATTTATGTTTATTATATTTTATGCGCCAATTGAAGCATGAATTGTTGCTGATTTAAGTACTTCAACAAGTTTATCAACATATTCTTCATTACAATCATAATAAGATTCAATTCCTTGTTCTCTCATTGTTGATGTAACGCTACCAAATTTCTTTAGACTTTCACGACCATTATTATCAACATTAATACCAATAGCAACACGAAGTGATTTTGCAAATGCTAAATTGAATTTATCACTATTACGATTTGCATATTCTAATACTTCTTCATATGTTGGTTCTATTCCATTAGGTTCACCATCAGAAATTAAAATAATCGCGGAAGCACATACATCAGGAAGAGGATCTCCTCTTACTCCTTGAATATCTTTAATTATTTCTAAGATAGCTTTACCTGTTGGAGTTCCACCATTAAATTCACTATCTTCAATTGTATCCCAATTAGTGAAATCATCTAAGCTTGTACGATCCATTATTGTAAATATACCATCACCTGAAAAACCAATTGCCATAAAGTAAAGACGTAAATCAGCATTTTTTTGAGTTTTAATGGCAGGTATTGCTTCACTTACTACTTTTTCCATAGCATAGTTTACTGCATCAGCACGTGTACCAGCCATAGATCCGCTACAATCAATTAAAAAATAAACCATTTTATTATTAGGCATAGTGTTTCTCCTTTTTCTATTATTAAATGAATTAATTACTAATTTAATTCATTTGATTATTTTTATACTTAATTATAACACACTTTTAAGATTTATGTTTAAAAAAATAAAATATTTTTTAAAAAAATAATATATTTTATTCTCTTATACAAAAAAACTATAGAAGTATCATCAAACGATTATCTATAGTTTATTATTATTATTATTAATATAAATTTATTTATATTATTTATTTATATTATTTATTTATAATATTCCAATTCTTTGATAAATTGCTTCAACATTTCTTAAATAATATTCTAATGTGAAACAACTTTCATATTCATCTTTGGTTAGTTTTTCTTGAACAAGTTGATCATTCCATAATAAATCTTTAAAATCAATCTGTTTAGTCCAACTTTCCATTGCATATTTTTGAATGTAATCATATGCTTTTTCCCTAGTAAAGCCTTTATCAATTAATTTAGTCATTACTCTTTGGGCAAATATGACATGATGAGTTTTGTAAATATTTTGTTTCATGTTATCAACAAAAACACCAAGATTTTTTATAATATTAATCATTCTATTAATCATATAATCTAATAACATTGTAGCATCAGGCAATATGATTCTTTCAGTTGATGAATGGGAAATATCTCTTTCATGCCATAATGCAACATTTTCATAAAATGTTAGCATATATCCTCTCATTACTCTAGCACATCCACATATATTTTCACTAGAAATAGGATTTCTTTTGTGAGGCATTGCACTTGAACCTTTTTGTCCTTTAGAAAATCCTTCTTCTACTTCACGTACTTCTGTTCTTTGTAAATGACGAAATTCAGTAGCAATTTTCTCTAAAGTTGCAGCTATTAATGCTAATACAGACATATAAAAAGCATGACGATCTCTTTGTAAAGTTTGTGTTGATATTTTACTTGATGTAATATTTAACTTTTCACATACATAATCTTGAACAAACATTGGAGCATTTGCGAAATTACCAACAGCTCCACTAATTTTTCCAGCTTCAATATCATGTCTTGCCATATTAAAGCGTTCATAATTACGTTTCATATCTTCATACCATAATGCCCATTTTAAGCCAAAACTTGTAATATCAGCATGAACACCATGAGTGCGACCAATACAAGGAGTATCTTTAAATTGTAATGCTTTTTCTTTTAAAATATTCATTAAAGACAAAATATCTTTATCAAGAATGTTATTAGCTTCTTTAATCATTGCCCCATTAGCTGTATCAACAACATCTGTTGATGTCAAACCATAATGCACCCATTTAGCTTCATCACCTAATGATTCACTGACACATCTTGTGAATGCTACGACATCATGTTTAGTTTCTTGTTCGATTTCACTAATTCTATTAACAGAAAATTTAGCTTTAGATTTAATAAGATCTAAATCTTTTTCTGGAACAACTCCTAATTTATTAAAAGCTTCTAATGCTAATATTTCAACATTTAAATATGTTTGAAATTTATTTTCATCAGTCCAAATTTTTCTCATTTCTGGTCTTGAATATCTTTCAATCATTTTTTTCTCCTCGTTTAGTAGATAAAGCTTGATAAGCAATATCAGTTCGATAATATAAGTTATCACAATGGATTTTATTTATTTCTTGATAAACTTTTTCTAAAGCTTTATCAATTGTTTTTCCTTTTGCCACAACAAATAATACTCTTCCACCATTTGTATAATAATTATTATTAATTAATTTTGTTCCCATATGATAAACTAAAGCATCAACTTTATCTAATCCTTCAATTAAAAATCCTGATTGATATTTGCCTGGATATCCTTTAGATGCTAATACAACACCTACTGTTTTTTCATTTGCCCATTTAACATCAAAATTATGATTATTTGAGGAAATACCCATAAAAATAGAAACAATATCTGAAGTTAATCTAGGCAATACTACTTCAGTTTCAGGATCACCAAATCTAGCATTAAATTCAATAACTTTTATGCCATCTTTAGTTTTCATTAATCCACCATATAAGACACCCTCATAATGGATTCCTTCTTGCCATAAACCATTTATAGTTGGTTTCATAATTTTTTCAATGGCATAATTTATATCTTCATCAGTTATGAAATCAACTGGTGAATAAGCCCCCATACCACCTGTATTTGGTCCTAAATCATGGTCATAAGCTCTTTTATGATCTTGGGCTAAAACCATTGGATATACTTTATTATTACCTACAAAAGCCATTAAAGAAAATTCAGGTCCTTCTAAAAATTCTTCAATAATAATATTTCCATCTCCAAATACTTTATTAATAAATATATCTTCTATTGCTTTGTTTGCTTCTTCATAATTATTAGCTATAATAACACCTTTACCAGCAGCAAGTCCATCAAACTTAATAACTATTGGATATTTTGCCTTTTTTAAATATTGATCAGCATTATCAAATGAATTAAAACTTTCATAATTAGCAGTGGGAATATGATATTTTTTCATAATCTTTTTTGCAAATTCTTTGCTTGATTCAATTTGTGTTGCTTCTTTTGTTGGACCAAAAATATTTAAATTTTCTTTTTTAAAGGCGTCAACTATTCCTAATGCTAATGAAGCTTCAGGACCGACAACAGTTAAATCTATTTTTTCTCTTTTCGCAAATTCAACTAAATTTGTTATATCAGTTTCTTGAATGGGAACAAGTGTAGCGATGTTACTCATTCCAGGATTTCCAGGGGCACAATATAATTTATCAACTTGCTTTGATAAAGATATCGCTTTAACAATAGCATGTTCTCGACCCCCTTTACCAACAACTAAAACTTTCATTAGTGTCTAAAATGGCGAATGCCTGTAAATATCATTTTGATTCCTGCTTCATCGCAAGCACGAATGGAATCTTCATCTTTTATGGATCCACCTGGTTGAATAATGCATGTTACATTATATTCTTTTGCCATTTTCACAACGTCATCAAATGGGAAAAAGGCATCACTGGCAAGAATTAAATCTTTTGTATGACCATTTGCTTTAGCTTGTTCTAAAGCAATATGCGCACTTCCAACACGATTCATTTGTCCAGCCCCAACACCTACTGTCATATAGTCTTTCACAACCGTAATGGCATTTGATTTTACATATTTACATACGGCAAAGCCAAAAATCATTTGTTCTAATTCTTCTTTTGTTGGTGAAAGTTTTGTAACTACTTTAATATTGTCACGTATAACATTTAAAGTATCTCTTTCTTGGACTAGTAATCCACCATTAACAAATGTATACATTTTATCAGCATTGAATGATGAATTCATATCATATGTCATTAGACGAATGTTTTTCTTTTTCTTTAATATTTTTAATGCTTCTTCATTATATGATGGAGCAAGAATAATTTCTAAGAAAATTTCACTCATTTTCTTAGCCATTGTTACTGTTACTTCTCTATTCATGGCAATTATACCACCAAAAATAGAAACAGGGTCACTCATATAAGCTTTATCATAAGCTTCATCAATTGTATTAGCTATACCAACACCACATGGATTCATATGTTTTAAACCAACAACACATGGTGAATCAAATTCATGAACAATATTTAATGCCGCATTAGCATCTTGAATATTATTATAAGATAATTCTTTACCCCATAATTGATTAGCATAAGCCATTGAATAAGATGTATTTTCACCTTGATAAAAAGCGGCTTTTTGATGAGGATTTTCTCCATAACGTAATGTTTGCTTTAAATCAAATGAAAGATTTAATTTTTCAGGAATCTCTAAATTAGTTTGTTTCATGATGTATGAACTAATCATTGTATCATAACTTGCTGTATGACGAAATACTTTACCAGCTAAATAAAATCTTGTATCATATGTTGTATCGCCATTTTCTTTGATTTCTTGAATTACTTTATCATAATCATTGCTATCACATATTACTGTAACACTTTCAAAGTTTTTGGCAGCACTTCTTAACATGCTTGGACCACCAATGTCAATATTTTCGATTGCTAAATCAAGAGTACAATCTTCTCTTTCAATAGTCTTTTTAAAAGGATATAGATTAACAACAACCATATCAATTAAATCTATATGATGTTCTTTTAAAGTATTCATATGTTCAGGATTATTTCTTTTAGCTAATAATGCCCCATGAACATTAGGATGAAGAGTTTTTACTCTACCATCTAATATTTCAGGGAAATTAGTTACTTCACTAATACCAATTACTTTAATACCATTTTCTTCTAAAGTTTTCTTTGTTCCACCTGTGGAAATAATTTGATAATCTAATTTCACAAGTTCTTGACAAAAAGCAACTAATCCTGTTTTATCACTTACACTAATTAAAGCTCTTTTCATATGTTATTTTACTCTCCTTTATTACATAACATTTTTAATACTTTCACATACAATGGATGTTCAATATCATGTATTTTTTCTTCAACAGTTTCAAGTGTATCATCATCTTGAACATGAAAACATTCTTGGGCAATAATTTTTCCATGATCAATTTCTTCATCAACATAATGAATTGTAACACCCATTATTTTAACCCCATATTGAAAAGCATCATAAATTCCATGTGCTCCTTTAAATGATGGTAATAAAGAAGGGTGAATGTTTATTATTTTATCTTGATATTTATGAACAAATCTTTTAGATAAAATACGCATATATCCTGCAAGGCAAATATAATCAAGATTTAATGGTTCAATTTTATTTAAAATATAATCTTCAAGTAACTTTTTTGATGTGAAATCTTGAGGATTAAAGACAAGACATTCAATATTAAAATTTTTTGCTCTTTTGATGCAATATGCATTAGGATTATCACATACTACTAAAACAACTTGAGCATCAATTATTTTATCTCTTGCAGCTTCTAAAATTGATTGTAAATTACCACCATTACCACTAGCAAAAACAGCTAATTTTTTCATTTTATTCACCTTATAATATTTCAATTTTATTATTATTAGTTACTTCGCCAATGATATAAGCATCAATTCCATCTTGTTTTAGTGATTTAATAATATCATCTTTTTCATTTGGATTAGTAGCTAATACCATACCTATACCCATGTTAAAGACATTAAACATTTCGCGATGTTCAATATTTCCTTTATTTTCTAAAAAGGTAAATATTGGTAAAATTGGCCAATTGTTTGTATAAACTTTAAATCCTTGACCATCATGCAATATACGGGGAATATTTTCATCAAATCCTCCTCCTGTTATATGAGCAATAGCATGAATATCAAATTTCTTAAATAAATTTAAGACAGGTTTAACATATATTTTTGTTGGAGCAAGTAAGACATTACCAAGTTTATCATTTAATTCTTCATAATATTGATGTAAATCTAAATTATTATCTTTAATAATCTTACGAACTAAAGAAAAGCCATTTGAATGAACACCACTTGAAGCTAAACCAATTAAAACATCACCAACATTTACTTTGCTTCCATCAATTAATTTACTTTTTTCCACAGCTCCTACTGTAAAACCAGCTATATCATATTCATCTTCATCATACATTCCTGGCATTTCGGCGGTTTCACCACCAATTAATGCACAACCTGCTTGTAAACATCCATCACAAACCCCTTTCACAATCATTTCGATTTTTTCAGGATGATTTTTACCAACAGCAACATAATCTAAAAAGAATAGTGGTTCTGCTCCTTGAGCTAAAACATCATTAACACACATCGCAACAGCATCAATACCAATGGTATCATGTTTATCCATCGCAAAAGCTAATTTTAATTTAGTTCCAACGCCATCAGTGCCACTAACTAAAACTGGTTCTTTCATCTTTAGTTCTGATAAATCAAACATACCACCAAAAGCACCAATTGTACCAAGTGTACCTAAACGATTAGTAGATTGAACATGTTTTTTTATTCTTCTAACTACTTCATAACCAGCTTCTAGATTAACTCCCGATGCTTGATATTTTTTTGACATAATTACTCCTTTATGATTTCTTATTTGTATTTTTCATTGAATTATAAGTATTTGTTGGATAAACATTGGTAAAGCATGCAGTACAAAGTTCTTTACGTGATGCTGCTTTATATAATCCTTCAATCGAAAGGAATTTTAAAGATTCAACATCTAATTCTTTTTGCATTTCATCTAATGACATGCATGCACTCATTAATTCATCATAAGTTGACATATCAACGCCATAAAAACATGGACTAATAATTTGTGGAGAAGCAATACGTAGATGTACTTCTTTTGCCCCTGCTTCTTTTAACATGCGAACAATCCTTTTTGATGTTGTTCCTCTAACTAATGAATCGTCAATTAAAACAATTCTTTTACCTGAAACAACAGATTGAATAGGACTTAATTTCATTAATACACCACGTTCACGTAATTCTTGTGATGGTTGAATAAAAGTTCTACCAACATATTTATTTTTAATCAATCCCATTTCATATGGAATTTTACTTTCATCAGCATATCCCATTGCAGCAGATAAAGATGAATCAGGAACACCAATGACAATATCGGCATCAACTGGTGATTCTTGAGCCAAAATTTTTCCCGAAATACGACGAAATGTATGACAATTTAATCCTTCTAAATTACTATCGGGACGAGAAAAATAAATATATTCCATTGCACACATTTTATAATGTTTAAATTGTGAATATTGGTAACTTTTCATTCCATCTTGGGAAAAACAAACAACTTCCCCAGGTTCTAAATCGCGAATATAAGTTGCCCCAACAATATCAAGTCCACAAGTTTCACTTGATACGACATATCCATCATCTTTTTTACCAATTACTAAAGGACGAAAGCCATATTTATCACGACATGCATATAATTTATCTTTTGTTAATATAACAAAGGCAAAAGCTCCTTCTAACATATTTAAAGCATCAATAATATTAACAATTCTATTTTCACTATCAGCATTTTTTTTCATTAGATGAGCTAATATTTCTGAATCAGAAGTTGATTGAAAAATACTACCTTTATTTTCTAAATAAAGTCTTAATTCATTAGAATTTACTAAATTACCATTATGAGCTAAAGCAAATTCTCCAGTATGATGATGGAATAAAAATGGTTGGACATTTTCAATCACATTTCCACCTGTTGTGGAATAACGAACATGACCAATAGCACAATTTCCTTTCATTTTTTCTAGTTGACTAGCACTAAATACTTCAGTAACAAGTCCTTGTCCTTTCATTCTGGACATTTCGCCATGATCATTACATACAATTCCACATCCTTCTTGTCCACGATGTTGCAATGAATGCAAACCAAGGTAAGTAAGATTTGCTGCATGATTTATATTATATATTCCAAATACGCCACACTCTTCGTGTAATTGATCAAAAATATCTTGCATTATTAACTTCCTTCTATAATGATTTTAAACGATTTAATATTTCAACATAAGCTTCTTCTACTTTACCTAAATCACGACGGAAACGATCTTTATCTAATTTAGTTAAAGTATCTTTATCCCATAATCTAGCAGTATCAGGAGAAATTTCATCAGCAAGGACAATTTTACCATCTGCTGTTTTACCAAATTCAATTTTAAAATCAACTAAAATAATATTAATTTTCTTAAATATATCAATTAATATTTCATTGATTTGACGAGTTAAAGAATAAACTTCATTTAATTCTTCATATGTACATAATCCTAATGCAACAGCATGATGATCATTAATTAATGGATCTCCTAATTCATCATTTTTGTAACAAATTTCTAATATAACATTAGAAGGTTTAGTACCTTCAGGAATACCTAATCTTTTAGACATACTTCCTGCAATTAAATTACGAACAATAACTTCTAAAGGTAATATTTTAACAAGTTTACATACTTGGTCACGTTCATTAATTTTTTCAATAAAATGAGTTGGAATACCTTTTTCTTTTAATTTATTAAATAAGATTGTGCTAATTTCATTATTTAAAATACCTTTATTAGCAATACTAGCTTTTTTTATTCCATTATAAGCTGTAGCATCATCTTTGTAATGAACAATGATGACATTTTCTTCATCTGTAGCATAAACTTGTTTTGCTTTTCCTTCATACAATAAATTTAGTTTTTTCATGATTTTACTCCTCTTTTTTAAAATACTTTACTGCATTTCTAAAAATATCTTGTTCTTTATTTCCCGAAATATTTTTATATAAATTATTCCCTTTTCTTTCACTATGTCCCATTTTACCTAATATTAAGCCATCTTTAGAAATTATTCCTTCAATTCCATAATGAGATCCATTAGGATTAATAAGACTGTCATTAGTTACATTGCCATCTTCATCACTATATAAAAAAGCAACTTGATTATTAATAAATAATTCTTTAGCTAACTGTTGATTGATAACAAATTTACCTTCACCATGAGAAATAGGAATATTATGTATTTCTCCTACTTTAAATGAAGATAACCATGGCGATTTATTTGTTTTCACAACAGTTGATACAATTTTAGAAATATGGCGATTTATATCATTTTTAAATAATGTTGGACTATTTTCATTCAATGATTCAATATTACCATATGGCAATAATCCTGATTTAACAAGAGCTTGGAAACCATTACATATACCTAAGATTAGTCCTTTTCTTTGAATTAAATGACGAATACTTTGGTAAATTTTGTCATTACGAATGACATTAGCAATAAATTTACCACTTCCATCAGGTTCATCTCCTGATGAAAATCCTCCAGCAAACACTAATATATGACATTGTTCAATGTATTTAGCCATTCTTTCAATTGATTCATCAATGTCTTTTGCAGTTTGATTACAAAATGTATCGACGATAACTTTTGCCCCAGCGTCAATAAATGCTTTCTTTGTATCAATACTACAATTAGTTCCTGGAAATACTGGAATATAAACTAAAACTTCATCTACTTTTTCATATGGATAAACATTATAAATAGCTTTATCATTTTCTTGATTAACTTTCATAGGAGTAAAATTAAACATATTTTTACCATATGCAGGATAAATATGATCATATTTCTCCATATTTGCTTTAAGTAAATCATTTATATCAAAAATGACATCTTTAATTTTAACTTGACTTGGAATAGTTTTACCAATTAAAATAGCCATTTCATCTTTAATTTCACAATTAGATTCAAATATAAAACTACCATATCCTTTATCAAATAAATTATTATCAATATATAATTCACAACCAATTTTATTACCAAAACTCATTTTTGATATTGCTTCACAAATGCCACCAAAACCTAAAGCATAACAAGATAATATTTCTTTATTAACAATATGTTCATGAATAAATGTGAAATACTTCTTTTCAATATCAAAATCAGGTAAGTAATCTTTATCATCTTTTAGTGGTAAATAATAAATATAATTACCAACACCTTTAAATTCAGGACTAATTATATTTGATGTATCTTCAGTAGTTATGGCAAAAGATACTAATGTAGGTGGGACATTTAAATCTTTGAATGTGCCACTCATTGAATCTTTACCACCAACTGAAGGTAGTCCTAATTTCATTTGCGCATATATTGAACCAAGTAAAGCTGCAGTTGGTTTACCCCATTTATTTTCATCTTTATTTAATCTTTCAAAATATTCTTGGAAAGTAAATCTTATATTTTTATAATCAGCACCTGTTGCAACAACTTTACATACTGAAGATAAAATAGCATAAACAGCACCATGATAAGGACTTATTTCTGATATATATGGATCAAATCCATATGATAAAACACTAGCTGTAGTTGTATGTCCATCTAATACAGGGAATGTTTCAACAGATGCTTGAGCTTCTGTTAATTGATATTTACCACCATATGGCATTAGGACGGTTGATGCCCCAATTGAAGCATCAAACATTTCGCCAAGTCCTTTTTGCATCATGACATTTAAATCTTGTAATTTATTAAGCCATTGTTCTTTTATATTGTGATTATTTTCACTATCTTTACGAAAATCTTTATTTATAGGTGATTTAATATAGACATTATTTTTTTGTCTAACACCATTTGTATTAATAAAATCACGAGAAATATCGACAACTTTTTTATCATGATAATACATAACTAAACGATTATTATCTGTTACTTCCGCAATCACTACTGCTGTTAAATTTTCTTCATGACAATATTTAAAGAATTCATCTTTATCTAGAGGATCTATAACAACACTCATTCTTTCTTGTGATTCACTAATCGCAATTTCAGTTGCATTTAGTCCTGAATATTTTAATGGAACACGATCTAAATAAATATTAAGTCCATCAGCAAGTTCACCAATAGCGACACTAACACCACCAGCACCAAAGTCATTCGATTTTTTAATTAATTTTGTTACTTCTTGACGACGGAATAATCTTTGAATTTTTCTTTCTTCGGGAGCATTACCTTTTTGTACTTCTGATGCACAAACTTCTAAAGAACTTTCAGTATGTTCTTTACTACTTCCAGTTGCTCCACCAATTCCATCACGTCCTGTTGCTCCCCCAAATAAAATAATTAAGTCACCTTTTTTAGGTTTTTCTCTTTTTAAATCACTAGCTTTAACAGCCCCTACAACAGCACCAATTTCTAAACGTTTGGCAACATATCCAGGATGGTATAATTCATGAACAAATGTTGTAGCTAAACCAATTTGATTGCCATATGAAGAATAACCACTAGCAGCTGTTTTCGATATTTGGGCTTGAGGTAATTTACCTGGTAAAGTTTTATCATATGGGGTAAAAATATCACCTGCCCCTGTAATTCTCATTGCTTGATAAACATAACTTCTACCACTTAATGGATCTCTAATAGCCCCACCAATACATGTTGATGCTCCACCAAATGGTTCAATTTCTGTTGGATGATTATGTGTTTCATTCTTAAACATCATTAACCATTTTTCTTTCTTTTGATTTACTAATACATCAACATAAACACTACAAGCATTTATTTCATCACTTATTTCTAAATCATTTAATAAACCTTTTTTACGCAAATATTTCCCACAAATCGTTGCCATATCCATTAATGTTACTTTTTTATTATTATTTATTTCATTACGCATTTGATAATATTCATTAATGGTATTTTCGATTTGTTTTTTAAAATATCCATCTTCAATATTAATATCGACTAATTCTGTTTCAAATGTTGTATGGCGACAATGATCCGACCAATAAGTATCAAGAACTCTAATTTCAGTTTCAATTGGATTTCTATTTTCTTGTTTAAAATAATCTTGAATAAACATTAAATCTTCTATTGACATAGCTAGTCCCATAGATAAACGAATATTCTCTAATTGTTCTTTATTTAAATTTATAAAATTATTCATTTCATGAACATTAGACACATTAACAAATTCATTTTCTTGCAATATTGTCATGTCTTTTTCACGAGATTCAATTTCATTAATATAAAATTTCTTAATTGCTTTAATATTATCATTAGTTAATTTATCATTAAAAATAATTAGTTTACCTGAACGAACAATAGCTTTTGAAGAAGGTTCAAGAAGAGATAAACATTCCATTGCACTACTTGCTCTTTGATCAAATTGACCAGGCAAGCTTTCAACAGCAATATATTGTAATCCATTTAAATCTAATTTATCATAAACAATATCGGTAACAATTTCGCCAAAAACAGTATATTTAGCTTTTTCTAATAATTCTTTTTCAATATGAAAAATATCATATATTTGAATAATACGAAGTGATGTTAAATTTAATTTTAATTTTTCACATAAACTTTTTAATAAATCTTCACTTTCAATACGAAAGCCTGGCTTTTTTTCAACGAATATTCGGCAATTCATGTTTTCCTTCTTTCATTTTTATATATTTTCAATTGTATTTTTATATTTTTCTAAATCATAACCAATAAATGTAATGTGTCCCATTTTTCGATTAGGCATTACTTCTTTTTTACCATACATATGAATATATGTATCTTTTAAATTCATTTTTTTAATTTTATCAACAAAATCTAGATTATAACCTAAAATATTTTTCATGACACAAGGTTTTAAGGTAATATCTTGAGGTAATTTTTCTCCTAATAATGACATTATTAATAAATCATATTGGGAATAATTACAAGCTTCAATGGAATAATGTCCTGAATTATGTGGTCTAGGTGCCATTTCATTAAAAAATATATCATTTCCTTGAACAAAGAATTCAATAGTCATAATACCATAGAAATTATTCATTTCCATAAAAGATCTACTTGCTTCAATTATTTTATTTTCCAATTGTTTAGATAAAATAGCAGGAGCTATTGTTAAATTGAGGATACCATTTTTATGAATATTTCTAACAATTGGTAACATAGTAAATGATGAATCTAAACTACGAAAAGATATAGATGATACTTCAAAATCAAATGAAACAACTTTTTCTAATATACATTCCATTAACATACAATTTATTTGAATAAATTCATATGCTTTAGGTAAATCTTCTTCGTTATGAATAAATAATTGTCCTTTGCCATCATAACCATCTTCTGTAGTTTTTAAAATACAAGGATAACCAAATTTTTTAATTCCATTTATTAAATCTTCTTTTTTGCGAACACTTTGAAAACTAGCAGTAGGAATTTTACATGAATTGGCTAATTTTTTTTCGCGTAAACGATTCTTAGAATAATATAAAGGCATTGCTCCTTGAGGTATATTATATTTTTCACATACCGCATTAATTATAACATCATCAACATTTTCGAATTCATATGTTACAATATCTGAATTTTTACATAATTCAGTTACAGCATTAATATCAGAAAAACTTTTATTTATATATTTATCAGCAATACGAAAAGCTGGTGAATTAGGATTAGGATCTAAAACAATTGTATTCATTCCTCTTTTTTTTGCCGCTTCAACAATCATCATTCCTAATTGACCAGCACCAATAATTCCCAAAGTTTTATTGATTGATGACACTTGATAACACCTTTTCTTTTAATGAATTACGATATTCTTCTAATTTTATTTCTAAATTTTTATCTTCAATAGATAATATTTGACAAGCTAATAAAGCAGCATTTTTGGCATTATTTATGGCAACTGTAGCAACAGGAATACCTGCAGGCATTTGTACAATTGATAAAAGAGAATCTAATCCATGTAATGCTTTAGTTTGTACAGGAACGCCTATTACAGGTAGTGTAGTCATTGATGCCACCATTCCTGGTAAATGAGCAGCTCCACCTGCACCAGCAATTATAACTTTATAACCATTTTTTCTAGCACTTTTCGCAAATTCATACATTTTATCAGGTGTACGATGAGCACTGACTACTTCCATTTCGTATTCAACACCTAATTCTTTAAAAATTGGTTCTGCTTCTTTCATTACTTCATAGTCACTAATTGATCCCATGATTACTTTTACTTTTGCCATATTTTCCTCCCATAAAAAAGTAAAAAAACATTAGCATTATTTAGTCTAATGTTCTAATGTTTGTTAATTTTAAATATTTGGCGTTATTAAAAAGGCTCACAAAATGAGTTGTTTGTTTTCTACATAAATAGATATAATTAAATGTGTTTATTTTTGAATTATTCATTTTTTGGTTATTCATTCTTGAATTGTTCAATTTTGAATTGTTCATTTTGCTTCCTTTCTAAGTAAGCAAGAAAAACACAAAAATAGGCACAGTAAAATGAACCTAATTTATGTTTCTTGTAGTCCTACAATTTACGGTCGTAGGGTAGAGACTCGCTTACCAATTAAAGCCATTATACAAGATACATATTTATTTTATCATATTTTGCTAGATACTCAAACTATTTTTTTGATAAAACGTTTTACAATTTTTATGATTAATTAAAACTATTTTATAATATTCAGTGAATATTTCCTATAATTTCTTAATTATTTATTATAATTTATTACTCTTTTGATAATTTTTTGATATATTGGAATCATTTTTTCTTCTGTAACAATATTATTAATATTATTAATATCATTAATATTATTAATATTAAACCATTTAACCCCAGTATTTTCTTGCTTATTAATTTTTAGTTTTTCATTTTCAGAAACAATAAAACCATATGTGACATTTAAATGCAAATGACTACTTATATATTCATTTCCCTTATAATGACCATTAACTGGTAAAACTTCTAAAGAAATTATATCATTTGTAATAGGGGTAAGATTTTTTATACCTGTTTCTTCTTTTGCTTCTTTTATGGCAACATGGAAAAAATCATTATCACCATCAACATGTCCACCAGTCCATGACCAACTTTGATATATTTTATGATTTACCATTAATAATTTTGTTAAATTAGAATTAAATAGCATTGATGAACTAGTGAAATGAGCAAAAGATAAACTACGATACAGTAGTTTATCTTGATAAACATCAATTAAAGACATAATTAATTCTTTATCTTTTTCTTCTTCAATTGATTTAGGAATATATTTAGCAATTAAACATCTAATATTATTTATATTATTATTATTTATAATATTATTATTATTTATAATATTATTATTATTTATAATATTGTTCATAAATCTTCTCCATTATTTATTGCTTTCAAATGTTCATAAAATATAATTTCATTTTTCTTAATTGGATTATCATTATTATCAAGAGATTTAATACCAAAATAATCATTATAAAATATACGATTAATATATCCAAGTTTTGTCATAATCTTAACAGCTCTATTTTCAATATCATTTAGATATTCTTTATCATATCCATCTTCTAAATATAAGATTTTATTAAGATTTGGAAAAAAGATATGATTAGTAATAAAGACATTATAAGCTCTTGAATATAAAATACTTTCTTCATCACTAAAAATGGAATGACCAAAATACATATTTTCATAAAAATTTATACCTAATAAATCAAATAATGTTGGTACAATATCTGCAGTATAACAAAATTTATCAATTACTTGATGAGGCATATCAGGTACATAAATCATTAAAGGAATGCGAAATAATTCAGTATAATGATGGTCATTTGTATCATATATTTGTTTGACATAATTACTTAAACCTTGATAATAAGCATTATGATCACCAAATATAACAACAATAGTATTTTTAGATAATCCTGTTTCTTCTAATATTTCCCATAACTTGCCAATTGCTCGATCAAATTCTAATGCTGCTGCACAATAATTACGAAAAATATTTTTATTTTCATCATCTTTTCCTTTACCAAATTGTTCCTTTACCCCAATACTATCTAAATAATCATAATAACCTTTATTATCTAAATTATTGCGAAATGTATATTGTCCATGCATCGTAATACTTGTAATATATGTATAAAATCTTCTATCCAAAGGAAACATTTCTTCTTTACAAGATGAAATCATTTCACTATCTAAATTTCTTTCCCCAGTTGGAATATAATTTTTCATATTAAATTTACTTTCCATTGTCACCGTATCAACAAATTCTTCAAATCCTAATGACAAATGACAAATATTACGATTATAATATCCTCTTAAACCATTATGATATGACTTACATAAAATATCATCATCTAATGATTTTAATACATTAGGTAGAGTAAAAGGATTAGTATTATAAGGGAAATCATAATTTATATAAGCATCAGTTGGATAATTACCAATAATACTTAAGTTTTCCGATATGTCAGTTTTTTCTCGAGCATAAAATTGATTCATTACTATACTACGATTATAAAAATCATATAAATTTTTATATAAATTTGGACTTTCTAAAACAGTAGGATCTTCTAAATTATATCCATTAGGATATTTATCTAAATCTTCTATAAAAGAAAACCATTCTAAAGATTCAGCTAATATTGTAATGACATTATAATTAGAACGATCAATATTATTAGGATTAGCTTCTTTAGATCCATAATAAATATGGTCATCTTGATATAAGAAATCAGCTATTTCTTGTTCATCTCCCATATCAACATTATTAAAAAATAAGCCTTTATAAAATTCATTTATTACAGTTGAAGTTATTCCAAGTTCAGTATATCCTAATTCATCTTTTTCATATAATCGTTCTACTTCTGATGCTTTTGTTGTTACATTATTTAATGATATAACAACTATAACATTAGTTATTATTAATATTATAATTAAAAATAAATTAATAGCAGTTTTTAATTTAGTAATTTTAATTTCAGGTAAATAATTTAAATATTTTTTACCAAATACTAAATAAAGGGAAAAAGATAAACCAAATAAAAATGTAAATAGAAAAGGGATTGGTAAAGATTCAATAATTCCCATGGCATCTTTTCTTAAGTTTAACATCCCAAAATCAAAAATAGTTCCTGTCATTTTATAAACAACAATAAATAATAAATTGACAATTCCTGTTATCGCTAATAATATCGAACAACAAATGTAACGTATTTTTTGTTTTGGTAATAAACAAATTAAAACCGATGCTAAACTAAGATAAATAAATAAAATTCTAGGATCACGGATATAGAACTTATGAAATGTAACAGCAACACCTAATAATTCATAAAAAATTGTTAATAAAACAAAAGAAATTAATAATGCATATCTTTTTAAAATGATTTTTAGTTTATTAAATATATTTGTCCATTTATTTTCCATATTGATTACATTTATTCCTTTCAATATTATTTATGAAATATTATCTATAATAAATATAATATATAACTTAATATATATGTTATTGAATTTCTTTCATTACTAACAATATAAATTAAACCATATAAACCACAAAATAATAAATAAACACCTGAAAACAAAGAAAAATCAATAATTAATTCAATTAAGCCATATGTTAACATTACTATTATTCCTCCCCAAGGAATTTTATATTTAGTAATGATTATTTTATCAAATGCTACTTGCATAACTTCAATCATAATTACAATAAATATCATTTGAATTGCCATACTGCCATATTTACATAATTGTTTAATTAAATATGGAGTAGTAATTCTTTCACCAAAATCATATTCAATTTTTAATTTAAATCCTAAAGAAGCACTAATAATTAAAATTGGAATTAAAACAATTAAATACAAAATTATTATTCTTTTAATTGAATATGTAGTTTTGTTTTTCTTCATTAATAAATTAATATTCCACTTTTTTCTCGTAAAATAACATAAAATAATTAATTCTATTGCCCAAAGAATGGCACTTAAAGCAAATTTAAATAGTTCAACTAATTGTCCATAATATACTTTCATAAATAAAGGAACAAATAAATTAGAAATATATCTTGTATAAATACAAATTAAACAAATTAAAAATATTATAAAATAACGAATAATTGTTTTATCTTTTGTTGGCATAATTTTAGTACATATATTATATCTAATCAATAATAACATATTATATTAGATAAATATTATTTCTCCTTGGCTAAATTATAATTTTATTATATTCAATTATTTGTTTGATTTATTTCTCTTAATTTTTGTTGATAAGTTGCAAGAAATGGTTTTATTAATTGTTGATGAGAATCCAATTGGGTCATACCAAAGAAATCATTAAAGAAAATACGATTTGTCATTCCTAATTTATTTAATAATTCAACTGACCTTTTTTCCACATCTTTCATATAATCATCACCATATCCATCACGTAAATAATAAATTTTATTTAAATTAGCAAAATAAGCATTATCAGTCATAAAAATATCGTAAGCACGAGAATATAATACACTTTCTTCTTGAGAAAAAACGGAATGACCAAAATACATATTATCAAAATAATTAATACCTAATAAATCATAAATTGTTGGAACGATATCAGCTGTGCAACAAAATTTATGAATTACTTGATGTTCCATATTGGGAACATAAATCATTAAAGGTACACGATATAAATTAGTATAATTTTCATGATCTGGTTTGGTTATTTGTTTAACATAACTACTTAATCCTTGATAATAAGCATTATGATCCCCAAATACAACAATTATTGTTTTTTCTAATAAATTTGTTTCTTCTAAATAATCAAAAATTGCACCAATTGCCCTATCAAATTCCATTGCGGCAACAGCATAATTTCTAAATAAATTTTGATTAACATTATCTTCATTTGTTTCTTCTACTTCTTTAAAACCAAAAGAATCCATGATATCGTAATATCCTCTTTCTTCTAGTCCTTCGCGATGTAAAAATTGTCCATGCATAGTAATTGTTGTAATATATGTGTAAAACCTTCGATCAGTTGGAAACATATCTTCTTTACATTTATCAATCATATCTTTATCTAAATTTCTTTCACTTTTCGGAATCCAATTAGGCATATTATATTTTTCTTCCATAGTTTCAGCATCAATGAATTCTTCAAATCCTAAAGATAGATGAGATACATTACGATTATAATAATTTCTTTCTCCATTATGATATGATTTACACAAAATTGAAGGATCTAATGTTTTTAAAACATTAGGTACTGTCATTGGATTAGTATTATTGGGGTAATCATAATTAATATAAACATTAGTTGGATAACTACCAATAATACTTAAGTTTTCAGATATATCAGTTTTTTCCCGTGAATGGAAATTATCCATAACAATACTTTCGTTATATAAACGATATAAATTTGGATATAATTCTTTACTTAAAATATTAGGATCTTGAAAATGAAATCCATTGGGATAATTATTTTCATCTTGCATAAAAGAAAACCATTCAAGTGTTTCAGCTAAGATTGTAATTACATTATAATTAGAACGATCTATGTTATTAGGATTAGCTTCTTTAGTATTTTTAGATATTGAACTATAAATGAAATCTTCAACATCTTTACTATCTCCTAATTCTATATCACTATAAAACCAACCTTTATAAAAAGCATTAAATACTGTTGATGATATTCCTAATTGGGTATATCCTTCTTCTTTAGTTCCATATAAGCGATCTACTTCATTTATATCATTTTCTTTTTTATCTAATGATTGGATTATGAAAAAATTCAAAAGAAATAAAACAATTAAAACAACTGATTTAAGAGCAACAATTATATTACCAGTTTTCTTTAATGGAAATTTCTTAATAAATTTAAAACCAAATACTAAATATAAAGCATATGTTATACTATAAATGGAAAAGAAAATAAAATTAATTGGTAATGATTCTATTATACCCATAGCATCATTTCTCAGTTTTAACATGCTATAATCAAATATTGTTCCTGTCATTTCGTAAACGACAATAAATAAGATATTTAATATACCAGTAAATAATAACATTATTGATGAACCAATATATCTAACTAATTGATTTCTAATTAAAAATAATACAGTTGTAACAATGCCAACATATAAAAATAATATTCTTGGATCTCTTATCCAAAATTTATGAAAAGTAACACTAACACCTAATAATTCATAAAATATGGTAAGAATTACATAACCAATAATTAAATAATTATCTTTTAAAAATTGAATTATTTTATTTTTTATAAATTCTTGTTTATTATTCATGATTTTTCACCTTTAAATTTACAATAAATAAATAAAAAATGATAATAGAAAAGTTATAAAAACATTTCTTTTTGATACTAAATATATTGTTCCATAAATTAATGGAAAGAAAAAATAAAATATGCCAAATGAATGATCATATGTTAAAAGTTCGTATAAGCCAAATGTCAACATGACAAATATCCCTCCCCAGGGAATTTGATATTTAGTAATGACAATTTTTTCCATTCCGTCTTGGAATAAACGAATCATAATAGCAACAATAAATAATTTGGGAATAGCTTTACCATATTCACATAATTGGAATGTTAAAAAGTCGCCTGTGATTCTTTCTCCTAAGTCATCAACAATCTTTAATTTCCAACCTAATAAACCACTAATTAAAAATATGGGAGCTAAAGTTATACCAAATAAAATTAAGATTCTTAAAACTGATAATTCTTCTTTTTCTCTTTTGATATTTAAAATATCAAATTTATTCTTTTTATAAAGAATAACAATCATTACAACAATTTCAATAATCCATAAAATAAATATATAGATTGCATTCAATAAGGGAAGTCTTTGTCCATAATTTACTTTTTTAAATAATGGGGTAAATAAAGATGCTGATAAGGCAGATATAATAAATAAAAAACATATTAATGCTAATATGAAATAATTAATAGCTGATTTATCTTTTTTAAATTGCATGATATTGCCCTTTCTTTTCATTAAATGTACTTTTCTAAAATATATTCTTAAATATTATACATCAAAAATAGTTTTTTTTCAATTGTTTTTCAAATTAGTTAAAGTATAAAATGAAAAAAGGTTATAAGACTATAACCTCTTACTATTTTATAACATATTATAAATATCAGCTAACACCCAAATAAATTTACCTGTAGTATGTCCCCATATTTCTTTATAAACTGCATTATTTATTGTAGGCCAATATGGTTCATCATCATTTTCATATGTTTTAATACCAACAGGCAATGCCCCAACAATTTGTTTTGAAAAAGCAACATATAATGGATGATAATTATATCCTTCGCCAAACATTGTTGATGAGGAAAATGGATTATTACCTAATATCCATTCAATTTGTTTATAGACAATTTCTTTTAAATCATTATCTTTTAGTACTTTCGCAATCATACTTACTGCTTTAGTTTTACTTAATAATGTTGCATGAAAACCTCTTCTTTGATAGGCAATTGGAAAAATTCTTAAATAAACATTATCATTTAATTTTATTCCATTTTTTGCTTGTTTGATTAAAACATTTAAAGCATCATCTTTCGAACATGTTGAGGGAATTGTAAATCTATCAATGTTTATTTTATCTAATTGATAAATAGTACTTGGTAATAAATAATATGGTGATGTATAATTTATAGTTTTCAATATATATTCACGATATAATTTTAAACTTTCTTGCCACTTATTAAAATCTTTATGATTTGGTAATACTTCACACATTCTAGCTAATGCTTGTATTGGAGTTTGTTCATGTCCACGATGTTCATATGATAAAACTTTGGTATGATTGGTATCTTCATAAAAAAAGCCACGAATTGGTATTTGCCAATTAGGAAATTCTTTTTCTTGACATGATAATATTATATTTCCATATTTTTCAATAATAGATAAATACGATTCATCCTTAGTTAGAACATATAATTCAACAGCAGCTAATGCGCCAATTCCTGCAACTATACAATCTATATTTGGTCCCCATCTCTTAGTATAAAGACCTTTTTCATAACCATCTTTCGCAAAATTAAAATCTTCAATGGCTATTCTTTCACACCAATTAGCAAATACCGAATCACTTTCTTGATACAATCTTCCTGCAACAGCTAAACAAGCGGCACTTAAAAAGTTTTCAAATGGTCCATTTTCAGCTTTACTTATTGATATAGATTGGTTATCGATAGTTAAAACATTTTTACGCCATATTGAATAACTAACTGCTAATGCTCGATATCCATCACCAAATCTTGTTCTTAATAACCATTCGACACCGACTTTAGCTTCTTCTAATAATCTTTCATAAAGTAATTTATCAATATTTTTAATTTGTTCGGCTGTATCAAGTAATGCATGAGCCATTTCTGCTGTACATATTTCAAATTGTGATACATCACCTGCATCATGCCAGCCCCCAAAATTAGGTACTGTTCTTCCATCAGGATGAACACTGCGGCAATTTAAATGACATGAACTATGAACACCATCGATATTTTCTCCACATCTTAAACTACGTAAAAAATTAATGCTTTTCCATAAAGGACTTAAGAAAGGTACATTTGATATAGGAAATAAAGGTGTTTTTTGATCATTTATTTTAATATAATAATTACCTTCTACTTTTAAATCAGTAAAATCTAATATGTAATAAGTACCTAAATTACTCATTTCTTTTTTAATTTTGTCTTTAAAAACAATATTATTATTTTCATCACAAAGATAAAAATAAGGTAAATTATCACTAAAATTTCCTTGAATAATTGCTTGTTTTAATGAATTTGTTTGATAACCACTATGAGAATAAGCAATTCTATCTTCTAAATCCCATCCTTTTTCATAAGTTTTATCTACTTCTTCAACAGTTATATCTTTGATATATATAACATAATCTTCTTTTGCTTCAGGTGGACATCCCATTAAAAAAGGAGCAATTGATAAATGATTAACTTTATCTCTTTTTAAATTATTAATTTCCCATACTACATGATTCCATTGATTAGGTATTAAACTTGGAGCATGAAGTAGTTCATATCCTGTATTTCCTGTTGTAAAATGAAAATAAAAATTATGATATCCGATAGCTTTTGGATAAACTAATACACTAATACGATTATAATTCGATAAATCAATTTCATCAAATGATATTTTAATTGCTGTATTAGGTCTTGGATAAACATTTTCTATATCGGTATTTGTTTCTATTTTAAGTGTTCGATAAGGAAAAGTTTCATTATCAATTGTAACTTTACCTCTACCATTTAAAATAACTTTTTCGATATTTTTATTATCACATTTAAAAAGAATTAATTTGTTTTTTACTTCTTTTTTTAACCATTTATTATAGGCACCATTTTCTTCATTTTCTTCAGGTATTTCTTTATGAACATAAAGACTTTCTTGAAGAATTTTTTCTAATTTTTCTTGTTTCATATAAACCTCCAATTAAATAATTATTGCCATTAAGACAGTTAATATAATTAAAAATGAAAAGTTAAATAAGGAAAACAAACCAATATATTGTCCTGCTTTTTTTGGATTATGTTTAACATATTCACGAAATGTAATTAAACTAGCTAATGAAGCAATTAATGTACCTACACCACCTATATTTACTCCTAACAATAATTCTTTATAATTATTAGTAAATTGCGATAAAAGGATTGCGGATGGAACATTACTAATTATTTGACATGATAAAACACTAAACACTAATGTATTCTTTTCTAATAAACTAGAAAATAAAGATCGTACTTTATCAATTCTTGCCATATTACCTGCGAAAATAAAAAAGAAAACAAAAGTAAGTAATAATGGATAATCAACTTTCTTTAGAGCATTTCGATCTAAAAATAAAAGAGAAATAAATATTATAATTAATCCAATCCAATAAGGAATAAGACGAAAGACAATTAATATTGATAAAGCAAATAATATTAAATATATTATTGTTCGATTTCTTTGAAATTCAATCTTTTTTTCTTCTAATATTAATGATTCATTGCGTACAAAAATAAAACAACACAATGTCATTAAACAAATAGAAACAATAAATGGTATTGCCATTATTGACATAAATTCTAAAGTTGGAATGGCAAACTTAGTATATAAATATAAATTTTGTGGATTACCAAATGGTGTAAGCATTCCTCCTAAATTAGCAGCAATATTTTGCATTATAAAAGTAAATGCCATATATTTTTCTTTTTTAGTTGTTGTTAATACAATATAACCTAAAGGTAAAAATGTAAGTAAAGCCATATCATTAGCTATTAACATTGAGCCAATAAATGTTATATATATTAAACCTAAAATAGCTTTTCTAGTTGTTTTGAATAAACAAACAATCTTTTGCGCTAACATATAAAAGAAATGAATGTTTTTTAATGCACATACAACAGCTAATGTACAAAATAAACATGTTAATGTTTTTAAATCAAAATAATTTAAATATTCTTTATCAGGAGGTATAAAAAACATTGTTATTATTGCCACAAATAAAGCAATAAACATAACAATATTTTTTTTAATAAATCTTATGATCTTTTGTTTATTACTAATAAATGTTTCATTTTCCATTTTATCATTCCTTATACAAGCAAAAATTATATCACATTTTTAATCCTACTGCAAATAAAATGAAAAATAAAATTAAATTTTCTTTTATTTTAAATTTTAATTATTTGTGTTTAATTAATAAAATTATAACTGAAAATGGATTTAAAATTAAATTTAGGGGTTAATTTTATGAAATAGCAAAAAAGACTAATTCATATTGATAAATACCATATGATTTAGTCTATAATTCATAATATTATTGTTCTTCTAAAAAAAAATAACAATAATATACTATAATAATCAAATGATGATGTTGTCTTAAGATAAAAACCCATAGAATCAAAATCTAAATAATCATATATCATTGGTATTTCTTCTTTATAATACATAATTGAAATTCCTGATTCAAAGTTATAAACAAATTCACTTAAAACCACATTTGCAATATATATAAAGCAATTAGATATTACTGCTTCTTCAATTAATCCACTTATATATATTTTGTAATTTTCACCATTTATTCCGTGTATAAATGCCATATCTGTATTAACAAAACAATTAGTTATCGTAGATGCATTATCAGCTTTACCAAATAATAAACCAAAATGATTATTATCACCTGTAAGACTTGGGGCATATAAATCACAAGGTAAAATTGAGCAATATGTCATAATACCACTATTTATGCCAACAACACCACCAAAATATGAATCAGGTATATAACTATTTTCATAACGATACGCTTCAAGTTGAACATATACTTGTATTGCTCTTATAAAACCACTTGTTTCATTAGTACCAGCAATCCCTCCTAAACGAAATTCAGCATTAGCCCAAGAAGTAATATCAGTATCAGTAACACAATGATCAACTATACCTGCATTAGTTCCAACAATACCTCCACCATCAACAATTCCTTCAAAATAATTCTTTCTTTGAATATTAAACTCAGAATAAATTTCTCCAGCAACATAAATACAATAAGTAATGTTACCATCTGAAGAATTATAACCTGCTATTCCTCCTGTTTGTAACGCATAGTGAACTTCATTATAATAAAATGGATTATCAGCTGTTAGTGATTCATTTAATTCAAACGTATCATGAAATCTATAATCAATATCTGAAACACTACATTGAGAAATTAAACCAAAATTTCCTCCAACAACAACACCATATGAAGCAATGAATCTAGCAATTATGTTTGGTTGTCTATTACTTTTTAAATCAATTTTTGAAGTCATTGTTACTGTAGCACTAATATTACAATTATCAATATTACCATAATTAGATCCTGCAAGTACACCTGCATACATATGACAATTAATTTCACCACCATTACTACTATGGTAAGTTATAATTGTAATAGTTGCTTCAATTATTTTAATATTACTAATATCACCATAATTATAACCTGTAAGAAATCCAAGATTTATTGTTCCATCAGTTGGTTTATTAGAAATTGTATATGTAAATTTAGAAAAATTAATATTACTGATTGTTCCACTATTATTCGTAAAAATACCATATGATTTAGTACAATTTACATTTGAATTAACAAAATTAGAAACAGTAAATTCTTTACCATCAATTATGCCATTAAATTCAGTGATTGTTGGAAGAGATTCAGCACCAAAATTAATATCATTTGCTAATTCAAAATATCCATCAGGATGTTCTGTTATTAATTTCCAATCTTCTTTGGTACTAATAATATATTTATTAGATAATTTAATATATAACGTACAATCTTTATCAATTATATTATTATTATCTACTTCTATTGTCATTTCTTGATCAAGATAAACACCAATTAAATATTTATCACCAAATGATAATTGCGAAATAATGTCATTATATGTTGTCCCATATGAACATTCTTTATCATCAATTACATATCCATCAATATTAGTATTAAATGTTATATGATATTTTTCTAATTCATATTTTGGATAGATATCATAATTTTTAAATTCATCTAATGATTTATCCCACGTACCAACATAATGTTCTTTAGTTGGAACATCTGGATATGTAAAGTTTTGCCATTCTTCATATGTACAATCAAATGATTTTAATAATGATTGATCTTCATTATAAAAATTAAATGTATGTTTAATATATTCTAAATCAGCAACAAGGACTATTTCTTGAATTGTTCCTTTTCCTTCAATCCATAATTTCATTGGATCTAATTCAGTCACATATTCGTTATTAAGTTTCCAACCATGAAATATGTATCCAGGGTTATCAACAATTGGTTTTAAATTATATATACCATTTTGTAATAAAATATTAGTTTCATTATTATGTTCTTTATTATCATCTTGATAAATAATTTTAATTTGTTTGGCTTCCCATTCAGCAATATAAGTAACATCACCTAATTTTTCATAAGTTGTTTTTATAATATGATTTCCTTCTTCATCTTCAATGTACCATTGTTTAAAGACCATATCATCTTTTGAAGGAATTGGTAATGGTGTACCAATCATATCAACATTATAAAAAGTTGGCGCAATGAACTCGGAATTATCAACACCTTTCCAGGTGATTTTATATTCTGTCAATTTCATTTTCACAACAACTGTATAAGCAGGATAATCTTCTTTAGAAACAAATACTCGATCATTTACTATTGTATCAGGTTCATGATTAACAAAATATTCATTAATATCATCTGTTAGTACAGAAAATTTAGTACCATCAAGGTATTTAATTTCATCAACTTGATGATCTTCATCATTTAATTCGTCTATCTTTTTTTGCAATTTATCACTACTAAAGTATCCATCTAGTTGATAATCAAATAAAAATGTATTATCTTCTGTTACAAAATGAAAAAATTTAACATAACTATTATTTATTTTTCGCTTAGATGTTTCACATGCAGTAAATATTTGTAAAGCAAATATAGATAATATAATACATAATATAGTGTATAATTTTCTTCTTTTCATAATCTTTATCCCTTCATTATAAATATAATTTATATAAATATTATATGATAAATAATTATTAAATACAAGATTTTTTTGTTATTTGTTTATATTATCATAAAATATAATAAAAAGGATGATTCAATTAAGAATACATCCTTTTGCTATTTTAGCCATAAATAAATTAATAATATAGCAATGCCAAAACCAATTAACGTAAGAATTAAAGCAGGAAGATAAGCTTTAAATGCTGAACGATAAATGACTCTTTTTTCTTTTTTATCGATATAATCATTTGTTGATGCTTTCTTTTTATCATGCCAACGAAATCCTTCAACATCCATGTTGTATATGGTATGACCATCATCAACATACTTTTTCTTCTTTTTTCTTTTTACTTCTTTATTTGTTTCATTCATTATTTTTTCTTTTTAACGGGAATTAAAACTTTTTTATTTTTCTTACGTTTAACGTGTCCGTTTTTATTAGATTCATGTGTATTATCTATAGATTCATCATCTAAATCATCAATATTATCATCATGATTAGCTATTTCAACAATCTCATTATCTTCAGTACTACGATATATATGATAAACATATTCATTATCATTTTTGGCTTGATCATATATTTCATATATTTGTTCTTCAGATTGAATTGGTGAAACTTTATTTGTTGATAAATAATTCTTATCTAAGAAATCATGTACCATTTTATCTAAATCATCTTCATTTTCAATTACATAATCTTTGTCTTCTTCAACATTTTTTACACTAACACATATTTTGTTACCATCTAATTTAACAATAAATTCAATTTCATCTTTGTTGCTACAAGTTTGAACAAGAAATTGCGAAACATTTAAGAATAATATCTTTAATGGATCTTTTATATTTTCTTCCGTATTTTTTCTTTCTTCTTCTAAACGAATAGTTTCATAAATATTTTGATATTCGGTTAAATTTTTCATAATTGAAGAATTATATAAATGACATGCAACATGATGACCTGTAGATATTTCCATGAATTCAGGTTCAACAACTTTACATACGTCCATACATTTAGCACAACGTGTATGAAATTTACATCCACGTGGTGGATTTACTGGTGAAGGAATATCACCTTCTAAAACTATACGATTCATTTTTGCATCTGGATTAGGAATTGGTACAGCTGAGAACAATGCTTGAGTATATGGATGCATTGGATTTTTAAATATTTCTTCTGTATCAGCCATTTCCATCATATTGCCTAAATACATAACGATAATATCATTTGTTATGTATTTAACAACTGATAAATCATGAGAAATGAAGACATATGTTAAATCAAGTTTTGTTTGTAATTCTTTTAAAAGATTGATAATTTGCGCTTGAATTGATACATCCAAAGCACTTACTGGTTCATCACATATGACAAGTTTAGGATTAACAGCTAATGCTCTAGCTATACATATTCTTTGTCTTTGTCCACCACTAAATTCATGAGGATAACGATCATAATATTGAGGTTGCAATCCACATTGTTTCATAATAGCTTGTACATGAGATTTAATTTGATCTTTAGGAACAATTTTATGAACTTTAACTGCTTCTTCAATAATTGAACCAATTGTCATTCTTGGGGGAAGACTTGAATAAGGATCTTGGAATATTAATTGCATTGATGTACGTAATTTTCGCATTTCATTTTTTTTATAATCAGTAATATCATTACCTTCAAAAAATACTTTGCCACCTGTTATATCATACAATTTTAAAATAGTTCTTCCAAGTGTTGTTTTTCCACAACCACTTTCTCCAACTACACCAATTGTTTTACCTTTTTCAACGCCAAATGTGACATTATCAACAGCTCTTAAATATGCTCTTGCTTTACCAAATACATTTTTTTGTAATGGGAAATATTTCTTTAAATTTCTAACTTCTAAAATGTATTTATTATCAGCTTTATTATTATCATCATTGGCATTAAAAATTGTTAGTTTTCCCATTCCTTCAATAAGTAAATGTGATTCTTTATTTAATGATAATATTTGATAAGCATTTTCTATTTTATCTTTAAATAAGATAACATTAGAAAAATTTATATAAGATAATTGTTTATTAAATAATATCGATTCTTTTAAATTGAAATAATCTGTTTCTGAATGAATCTCTATTTTTTTCTTTTTTTCTGTAACAATTATTTTTAATTCATCTAAATTAATTTGGATATTATATTGAATTGTTTTATCATATAAACCAATTACACTTAAAGAATCAACAAGTTGGATAAAAATTTCTTTTACTTCATCATGATTTGTGAATACATGAATTTGTTCTTCCATTATTTGTTATCCTCCTTTTCATATAAATAGCAGGTAACATAATGGGTGTCACTCACTTTAATTTCATGTGGATACTCATGATTACACTTTTCAATACATTTTGAACATCTACTCTTAAAGAAACATGTATTCGGCATATTTATTGGGTTAGGTACTTGACCTGGAATAGAATATAAAGGTTCTTTTGTATTAGTGTTAATTAATGGTTTACTTTTTTGTAATCCAACTGTATAAGGATGAAGAGGATTATTAAATATTTCTCTAACAGTTCCTCTTTCAATAATACGACCTGCATACATTACAACAACATCATCAGCTGTTTCAGCAATTACTCCTAAATCATGAGTAATTAACATAATAGCACAACCTGTTTGTTTTTGGATTTTTCTTAATAAATCTAATATTTGGGCTTGAATTGTAACATCTAAGGCAGTTGTTGGTTCATCAGCAATAATTAATTTGGGATTTCCTGAAAGAGCCATAGCAATCATAACTCTTTGTCTCATACCACCTGATAATTCATGTGGATATGATTTATAGACACGTTCGGGCATAGAAATACCAACTTGTTTCAACATTTCAATGCTATGTTCTTTAGCTTCTTCTTTTGTTTTTTCAGGATAATGAATAAAAACAACTTCATCTAATTGATAACCTACGGTGAAAACAGGATTTAATGATGTCATTGGTTCTTGGAAAATCATTGTTATATCTTTTCCACGAACGTTATACATTTCTTTCATTGGCATTTTCACAATATCATAAGCTAATTTTTCACCATTTTCATTCAATCCAAGGTCATCAGTATTGAAGCGAATACTTCCACCTACAATTTGACCTTGTGGGGCTTGAACTAGTTGCATTATTGATAATGATGTGACACTTTTTCCACAGCCACTTTCTCCTACTACTCCTACTACTCGACCTTTAGGAATATCAAATGATACACCATTTACTGATTTAACTGTTCCGCTATCAGTAAAGAAATGGGTTTCTAATTGTTCTATTTCCACAAGATTATTAGGATCTTTCATTGTTGTAACAAAATAAGATTGATCAACTTTTTTCTTCTTTAGTCTTTCATAATATCTCATTTGTTTAATATTATATTTTAATATTTTACGACTTTCTTTTAAAGATAGATAATTTTTATTTTTATTTTTTTTATTCATATTAATCACCTATCTATTTCTTAGCTCTTGGATCCATCGCATCACGAAGACCATCACCAATAAAGTTAAATCCTAAAACAGCAATAACAATTAAAAATCCAGCAGGTAACCACATATTTAAGTAGTTTGATAAAATGACAGGATCATTACTTTGGGCAATCATTGTTCCCCAAGCAGCATATGGTAATTGAACACCTAATCCCAAATAACTTAAAGTAGATTCATATAAAATAACACTACCTAAACCTAATGTCATTGAAACGATTAGTTGTGGCATTACATTAGGAATTAAATGTTTAAATATCTTTCTTGCGGTAGATAAGCCCATTACTTCGGTAGCTGTAATATATTCTTGTTCACGTAAACTTAAAATTTGTCCACGAACTAATCTAGCACAACCACTCCAACCAAATATTGTAAGAATAATCATTAAAAAGTATATTTTTGTATTTTGAGGCAAATCAGGGAAAGCATTTAATACGGCTGAGGCAATTAATAATATTGGTAATGTTGGTACACAATTAAATATATCAACAATACGCATTATAACATTATCAACCCATCCACCAAAATATCCTGCTAAGCCACCAAATAATATTCCTAATATTGTTTCTAAGAATACAACAATAAAGCCAATAAATAATGAAATTCTACCACCATACATTAAACGAACAAAGACATCACAACCTTGGGTATCAGTTCCTAAAATATGATCTTTACTTGGTGGGGCTTTGGTGTTTAATTTTTCATATTTTTCAATGTGAACAAGGAAATGAACTTCTTCACCTTTAGGATCAGATAAAAAATAATCTGAATCTTCTATTTTTAAAACACCAGTTAAATCTTGTTCTGTTTCTCCCCATTTATCATATATAACTGGTCCTAAAAAGGCAAATAAGAATAATCCAATTACCATTATTAAGCCAACTATTGATAATTTTGAACGAAAGAAACGACGTAATAATAAACGGAATGGACTCATTTGTTGATAAGTATTTTCTTCAGAAAAATTTTCATCAACATCAGTTAATTTTTCAACTTCTGTATTTTTATCTTCCATATGACACCTACTTATCTAATTTAACCCTTGGGTCAACAATTGAGTACATAATATCAGAGAATAAAGTACCAATAACTGTTAAGACAGCTAAGAACATATTATAGCCCATGACAAATGGTACATCTCCATCATTTAATGCATTATATGCTAAACGTCCAATTCCATCAATACCAAATACTTGTTCTGTAATCATCATTCCACCAAATAATGATGGAAGAATTCCTGCTAATAAAGTAGCTAACGGAATCATTGTATTTCTAAATGCATGTACATAAATTACTTTTCTTTCAGAAAGTCCTTTAGCACGTGCAGTTCTAATGTAATCTGCATTTAATACTTCAAGTGTATTTGTTCTAGTGTAACGCATTAGTCCACCAATAGAAAGTAAAACAGATACTGTTATTGGAAGTATTAAGTGGTGAACTTTATCAAATAATTCAGACCACCAACCTGCAAATGTTTCTGGGAATGTTTTTCCAGGACTGACAAGTCCAACAGAAGGGAACCATCCTAAATCAACAGCAAATATCTTAATTAATATTGCCGCAAAGAAATATGTTGGAAGAGATAAACCAATCATCGTAAAGACGGTTACGGCATAATCCCGAACGGAATATTGGTGCGTAGCACTCGATATTCCTAAAGGGATAGCAATGAGGAATTGTAAAATTGTGGCAACTAAGGCAATGGCAAAGGAAATCCCCATATTATCAACGATAACAGTAGCAACAGGTTTATCATATTTAAATGAATTTCCTAGTTCACCTTTACAAAGATTTCCTGCCCATCTAGCATATCCACCAATTATTCCTTTGAAACTTTTATCACCAATTCCATATAATTCTTTATATCTTGCAATATCATCTTGAGTAATAGTTCCTTGAGATAATTGCGAAGCAAACTTCCTATCAACATAATCATTAGGCATCATTCTAACTAATGTATAAATGATAACTGAAACACCAAATAGAACGAGTATTGATATCAATAATCTTTTTATAATATATTTTAACATAATGATATCCAGAAAATACATTCAACGTATACTTTGTTTTCTATACAAAAAGCATATTTGTTTGTTGAAATAATACTTTCTTTTTATACTCCCTCCTTTAGCTAATTTTTAATGATATTTTATGTAAGTCGCTTGTTAATCCTTTATAAGCTGTACAATTTTGATTTAAAGTATTTCCATCAATTTTATTGCCATTATATGCAAATAAGTCATCTCTTTGATATGTAGGTAGTTCAACAGCTAATTGCATTACGTAATCAAGTGCATCACTATAAATGTCAATACGTTCTTTTTGAACAGTTGTTTCTCTACCTTCATCAATTTTTTCAGATAATTCTTCTAATATTCTTAATTCTCTATTATATTTACCACCAATATTATTTTTAATATCTTTATAACCCCAGTTATTAACAGAAGTTGCATTAGATTCCATATGGTAAACTTGGTACATATCAGGGTCAATTGTTCCACCCCATGCAGCAGCCCAAACAGTTAAGTCACCACTAGCTAATTTAGATAATGCCCATTTATCTGTTGTTACATTGATTTGGAATCCCATTGAATTTAATATTGTTCCTGCATGATATAATGCATTCCATGCTGGATGGTCTTCTTCTTCACCTGCTATTGTGAATGTATATTTTAATACATCACTACCTTTTTGATATACACCGTTACCATTTAAACGATAGCCTGCAACTGTTTCAATTTGTAATTTCACAAATTCTCTTACTTCTTCATCTGTGAATGTAGCAGTACCATCTGTTCCTTTACCTTTAGATAAAGCAAATTCTTTATATGCTGGATTTAATTTAGATGATGTCATCTTATCATATCCAGCTGGGATAGGACCATATAAATATGGATAATATGGTGTACAATTTTTAGGATATGCCCAACTTTCAAGTGACATTGAACGATAAATTGCTGTTGCTTTAGAACCATAATAGTTAACAACTTCTTGAGTATCGATTAAATGCATAATCACTTGTCTTACTTCTAGAGTAGGAACAAAGTGGGCATTAATACCAATATAACCGTATCCAGCTGTTCTTACACTTTGGTTAACAAAGCCTTGATCTCTTTTACCATTTAATTCATTAATAATTTCTGTTTTCGCATTTGGTTCAACATAATCAATTGAATTTGTATATAAAGCATTTGTCATTTGATTTTGTGGAACAACTTGGAAACGAATCTTTTTAATTAAAGGAGCTCCACCAATATAATATGGATTTCTTTCGAAATAAATGATATTGTTATCTTTAAAATCTGAACCTTTAATATTATCAGTTCCACCAGATGCTTTACTAGCTTGGTAAGGTCCTGCACCAACTGGTACACCAATTTTATCTTTGTTTTTAACAACAGTTTCCATAAAATTAGGATCAGAACGTTTAACACCAAAATTAGAGAAATAATCGAATTTTTCAATTAATTCAGGACTTGAATAATAATACATTGGAGCAACAGAGAAGCCAAAATTCCAAATTGCTTTTGGATCAACATCATTAATAACGATCTTTAATACTTCATAAGTATCATTATTAACAGATCCATCTTCAGCATATGTTGGAACACCATATGTTTTTTCTACTCCTTCTTCATTTCTAAATGTAACTGGTTGAGTTCTATTAGCAAATTGAATACCAGAAATATTAGGATATTTAACATCTGGATGAGCATCATTATATGCTGATAATGCTTCGTTTGTTAAATTTTCTCTTAATTTTGTACCTGTTTGCCAATATGTTAATATTTCCGCAATATCAGTAGGAATTTTATCAGAAATAATAGCATTAATTGCTTGTTCTTGTGTCCATTCTGATAATTCACTAACATTTGTTACTAATGAAGATTCTAATCTGTCTTCTTCTTTATTGTAGGAAATATAATTTTCATTGTATAAGAATGCTTGCACATCACTAATTAACCAATTTTCATGTACTGTACCAAATTTATTAGTAAATTTAATTGTATCAGCTGTATCAATAGATGTTTTCATATCATCATTTAATTCTTCTTTGAATAATTCAACAGCTGCATCTAAATCTTTTGTCATTTGACCATCAGTATCAAAATCAGCTAAATATTGTTTGAATTGATCTAAGTCCATTGATTCTTTATGTTGATCAAAGATATCATTTGCCGCAGCAACGATATTATTTATTCTTTGATTAGCTTCAAGAACAAATTGGTCTTTAAATCTTTTTTGAGCTTCAGGATCATCTTGTTGAGTTTGATATTCTTTTAAGCCAACAATATCTGTGGAATAGATTGTTGATGAACCTGTATATACAGGATCAAGATATACATATAAATTAAATAATACATCTTTCATTGTTAATGGTGAACCATTAGAGAATTTAACATCTCTTTTTAAAACAAAATAATATGTTGTTGTTTTGTTATTTTGAGCTTTTGAACCTTCTTCAACGATACCTAAATCATTTACAACAACTGGTTCATCAGGACCATATGTATAATTTCCACTTTCATCATTTCCTAACATACCTATTTGTGTCATACCAACAACATTACCATCAGCAGCTGATGTTGAGAAGAATGGATTGAATACACCATCTAATTCTTGAGATGACATAATCAATGTATCAACTTCATTGTCATATGTTTTGCTCGGTTTAAGTTTATCGGTATTTTCAGTATTACAACCACAACCACCAACGAAAGCAATAAGACATATTAATATAAACATTAATAATTTTTTCTTCATATTTACCCCTTTCAGGCTTCAAGAGATACCACTGTTACGTGGTATATTCCTTCAACCGTAGATTTATCATCTTTTTTGTAATACATTTGATTTTCTTGAACTTCGTATCCACTACATTTTTCAGGAAGACGTGTTATTGTAACATTACATTCAAATTCAACATTTTGGATTGTTGAATCTTCTATTTCCACCGCAAATGGTGAAACATGAATAAATGCTATTTTCGAAAAACTTGTGTTAACATCACATTTTCCTTCAATGAATTTAACATTTTGGATTGTTGAACCATATATACGAGTAAACAAACCGATATTTAATCTATTAGCTTCTTCAGTAAGTAAATCAGGTCCAATATTTTCTGCTTGATAACTTATTGTAAAATTACTTATTGTATGATTATTACCTTCAAATGTCTTATTAACAAAGTTAGCAAAATTTAGTTCTTGACCTTCGAAATCAATATCATTCATTAAATATATACTGTCAGTTGCAAGAATTAAATCTTCAGCAGTTTTAACAATACTCCATTTACCTTGAATATATCTTGCATAAACTTTAATACTAAGATCTTCATCTCCACCTGGATGAACAAAATTTTCATCCCATTTATTGCCATTTGCATCTAAAAATTCAACAAATGTCATGTCTTTTTCAGTACCAAACTTTTCAGCATATTTTCGATAATCATCAAATTTTGCCCCTTCTTCTACTTGATAAGAGCCATTAGTAATTTGAACATCTTGACCTTCAGAATTAGTATAATAAATATCAAAAGTGTAATTATGTTGGACAACCCAATTAGCATATAAAGTTACACCTTCTTTACCCATTTTATATTTGGTGAAATCCCATTTATCAGAATAAACGGCATCATCACCTTCACCAACTTTACTTCTATACCATCCTTCTAAAACACATCCATCTTTAGTTATTACTGGTTCTTTAGTTATTTCATTAGGATCATAAATATAAGTTGTTTCATCATCTTCTAATTCATAAAGCTGTGAATATTCTTCAATATTTTGATTTAAATATGTTCCACCTTCTAATTTAAAAACAACTTTTGTGTATTTAGAATAATCAATTTCATTATTAACACATCCAACTAGAAGAAAGATTGAAAGAATAGTCAACAATAGAAATAAATATTTTTTAAATATATTATTTTTCATTCACAACACTTCCTTAATGTTCAATGGTTACTTTATCATATCCATAAGTAATATTAACATTACCAACAAATCCTGTTGTTGTTTTATATTGAGCATTCATTGAAGAAAGTTTCTTATCAACAACTTTAACTTCAATAACAACATCAGTAATTGATTCAATACCAAATGTTACAAAGAAATCATTAACTGATTCATTTTTCACATTAGCATTTAATGTTATTGTTTTACCATCTTTGGTAAGTTTATGTTCAGTTAAATAATCTTCTTTTATATTGAATGTAAAGAAATATGATGGAATAGGATAACTTGATTCAGTATTTAATCCATATGTTGTATCATATTTATGATTACCAATTGTATAATATGATGTTGTTTTTTCATCATAATTTGTTTCAGATAAAATATCATCACTTAGTTTCTTTTCATATTGATTAAAAGTTGTTTTAATTTCTTCTCCTCTTTCAATTTGAAAAGTAATATCTTTATGATAAACTTCTACTTCATTATCTAGTAAAACATCACTTTCTTGGTAAGATGTAAAAGAATCGTTTGAAGCATATATGTTATCAATAAAAGTATTAATTGTAGTTTCTTTTTTACTGCTACAACCAACTAATGTGAAACATAAAATTAATGTTAATAAAACACCTAATTTTTTCATCCTTTTACCTCCTTAAAACCAATGTTTTTTAATTATAAATGCTACACCAATAACAGATGTTGCTAGAGCTACTGATGTTGCAACAGCACCTATAATTTGTGATGTTGTTTGATTACTAATCAATGTCATATTAGAAACTTCTTGATTTAAGTTCTTAAAATATGCTTGATAAGATAATTTAAAGGCATCAACATTTGATAAATCCATATCTGCTTGATCAGATTTAGATATATAATCTAGTTCAACAACTATTTTTTTGTATAAATCATATTTATCTAAACTAAATACAGTTCCTAATTCTTCGATTTCTTTAACTAAGTCAGCATATTTTTCATTAACACGAGCAAGTTTTAATTCTTTTACTTTATCTTGGGCACGAAGCATTTTATTATGCATTTCGTTTAATTGTTGTTGTGTATAACCAAAATCTAATAAATTTTGATTTAAAGCATTATAAGCTGTTACCGCATCACGAATAATTTTTTCATCAGTTATTTGAATATCTTCAATATTTGGAATTAAAGATACATTACGTAAATATGCCATTGTTGTAGCATTTTTACTTATACGAGTTGAGACTTCCATATTTTCTAAATCAAAATACATTGCATACATCAATTGATTAAATCCTGTCATATCTTTTGATGAAGGACTATATTTACCTTCAATTGATTCGAATCCACTTGTATCAAAATTAGATGGAACAATTATTTTTAATGGAGAAATAGTACCAACAACTGCTTTGAATTGTCCATAATAATATGGATATGTACCATTAAAAGCATAATATTTAGTTAATAATTCATATACTTTTGAATCTTCTGGATATGTATAATCGCTTTGTGATCCATATGGTACACCTTCTAATATTGGGGCAACTGTTGATCTAAATTCAACTGTTTCTAAATGCGTACATCCATAAAATGCCATATTACCAATTGATTGTAATGTTTCAGGAAGAATTATTTTTTGTAAATATAAATTATCTGCACCAGCATAAATTTCTATTCTTTCAGTTCCTTCTTCAACAACATATTCAATATCAGTGCGTCCTGTAGGATAAGCAATTAATGTTTTTCCACCATTTTCAGTTGTAATATATAAACCACTATTATATAAAGATGCATAATCATTAATAATTCCTGTTTCAAGTGCCATACCATTAATCATTACGATAAATGATGTTTGGTTCTCATTAGCATAGAAAGCAGTTGGTGCAATATATTTAATTGTATTTGGAATAACTATTGATCTTACACCAATATTACTTAAAGCTTGTTGACCAATATATTCAACTTTAGGAATGTTTAATGTTGTAACATCAGTTGCTGCAAAGAATGCACCATCTGCTAGATATGTTGCTTCTTGTAGATCTACTTCAACAAGGCTTTGACATGAATAAAATGCATCCATACCAATAGTTTGAGCATGTGTTAAATCGATACTTTCTAAATATAAACATCCATAAAATCCTGAATCGGCTACTTCTAGAATATTTCCGCCTGTTACAGTAATTAAACTTTGATCCATATAGAATGTATATTCAGGAATATAGGTAATACCATCTTCTAATATAACTGTTTCTAAAGATGAACAATTAGCAAATACAAATCCTTTCATATCTTCTATTGAAGATGGAATTGTAACTGATGTTAAATTTGGACAGCCAAAGAATACAGCTTCACCTAAAGTTTTTAATGTATTAGGTAATGTTATACTAGCAATTGCTGTTCCACTTGTGGAATCGGCACTACCTGCACCAAATGCAGCATCACCAATTGATTCTACCATTGGAATTGTAACTGTTGATAAACTAACACAATCTGAAAAAGCAAATTCACCAATTTTAGTAATATTTGTTAAATGAGCTACTCTTAATGATTGACAATTATAAAAAGCATAATCCCCAATTTCACCTGTAGCAAGGGACAAATCAATTGTTGCTAGACGTACACAATTAGCAAAACAATAACCATTAATATGTAACATACCATCAGCATTAATATTAACAGTTGCAAGAGCAGTATCAGCAAAGAATGCACCTTCACCTAATGTTACATTTTTACCAAATGTAGCAGCTCTTAAAGTTGTAATTTGACTGAATGCACCATCTAATACATTGGTATCATCACCAATTTCAATTGTAACTAATGCAGTACTAGCAAAAGCAAGTCCACCAATTTCTTTCACATTCTTTAAATTAGAGATGTTACGTAATGCAACACATGCTTCAAATGCTCCTTCACCAATTGATGTAATATTAGTTGGTAAAGTCACAGTTGTTAATGAAGTACATTCCGCAAATGCATAAGGGCTAATTACAGGATTACCTGCAAATTTTAAAGTTCTTAATGTGGAAATACCACTAAATGCTCCTTCACCAATTGTATCATAATCACTTGGAATTGTATAATTATTATAATTAAATCCAGGAGCAGCAAGAATTATTATTTTTCCTGTTGCATCAAGTAATAATTCATTATTTGCTTTGTAATGTTGATTTTTAGCATCAACTTCAAATGTTGTTAATGAACGACATGCTTCAAGTAATACACCCATATTTTCTAAAATATAAGTATTTTCTTGGAATTTTAATTGTGATAATTGACTACATCCTAATAATGCATACATTTCAAACGATATTGGGCTATTAGGTAAAATTAATGAAGTCATACCTGTACAATCTTTAAAGGCATATTGATAAATATAATCACAAGTTCCATTAAATGTAACTGTATTTAATTTTCTATCACCTTCAAAAGCATTATCACCAATATAAATAATATTATTTTGAATAGTAACATTTTCTAAATTTGGACAATTAGCAAATGTACTAGCAGGAATACGATCAGAATATATTGTGATATCTTGTAATCCTGTATTAGTAAACATACCTTCGGAGAAATTAGTAAATTCACTAGATGTAAATGATGTTAAATTAGTACAATCTTTGAATACATTTGGCCATGCATTTCTTAGAGTACTTATATCAACACTTTGTAATCCTGTGCATCCACTAAATGCTTCTTCTCCTAAAGCATAAATATTAGTAAAATCAACAGTTTTTAATCCAACACAATTTTTAAAAGCATTAGCACCAATAACTTGAACTTTTTCTAAGTTAATGTTTGATAATTTAGTATCATTCATGAAGGCATATTCACGAATAATCTTACATGATTTATCATCAGGACTCTTTAAGAATGTAACTTTTTCAAGTTCTGGACAATTATAAAAAGCATATTTTTGTACTTCTGTTACATCATAAGGAATAGTAACACTTTTAATTGAGGTGTTTCCTCCTGCTGTTTTATTAGCATCCCAGTCATTTTCATCAACTTTTATTGACATATCAGTTGTATACAACGAGAATGCATAAGAACCAATATACATGATTCCTAAATCATCAGGAATAACTACATCTCCACCATTTCCTTTATAAGCAGTTAATATTCTTCCTTCAACAATAAATTCATTTTTAACAACAACAGTTGCTCTAGCAAGTAAAGGTGATGTCTCAAAATTACCTGTTGTTGGATTTTTAACAGCAATACGTAAAGTAATATATGAAGTTCCTTCTTTAATTGCTGTGACAAGTCCTGTATTATCAACTGTTGCTACACTTGGATTACTAGAACTCCATGTCAATTGATAACGACTTGGATCTAAATTCCATGGAGTTATTTCATAAGCTAATTTTACTTTTTCACTTGGATAAAATGAAATTGTACTTGAATCGGTAAAGAAATTACGATCACCAGTATCACCAATTTCAGAATATTCAGGTCCATCAATAAATGCGGCAATAGTATCATAATATGTAAATTTAATATCTTTTAAAGATACATTATTATTAAATGCCATTGGCATTATTCTTGATGAATTATTTTTATATGACACTTTACTAATTGATGAAGGAGTTGCTTCTTCAACAATTACTGATAATGATTTAGTAAATATATAACCGCTATTAGTAACATTTGTTGCTGTAATTGTTGCTCTTCCTGGAGCAATACCTTCAATCTTACCGTTAAATACTTGAACAACACTTGGATTAGATGATTTCCAATTTAGAGTTGACATGAATTTTGATTTGATTTCATCTTGATAAGGTTTAGTTCTATCATTTAAGTTATTTAATACTTCATTTAATTCTTCATCATCTGAAGACATCATTAAACCTAAATCTACTTCTTCACCTACATGAGTAGTAATTTCTGTAACTGTTTCACCATCTTTTTCAAAATAGAAGTTTTCTGAATCAGTTCCAGGGAATGATACATAATAATAATTACTATTCATGGCATAGTCATCAACCATAATTCCTAAACCATTTGTTAATCCATCTTCTCCTTCACCACCACTTCCATAATGAAGTAAATCCATATAATCTGTGATTTCTAAAGTTGCTTTTGATACAGCACCTTTTTCACTATAAATTGGTGTTGGATTTTCACATAATGATACTAATGCACCATCAACTAATGTGAATGGACGAACAGACATTGCATAATGATTATCATAAACATAAACATCTAAATAATATCTATTCTTTTCTAAGGTACGATCGTATTCAACTCTATATTCAGTATCATATAATGTTGGAGCTTCAAAATCAACATAGAATGTAAATGAGAATGTATTTCTTTGATTGTTAGCAAGACCTCCATCACCATAAGGTAATTCAGCTTGCATTGTTAATGTATAATTAGTATTATTAGCTAATCCTAATTCTTGGATTGTTAAATAGATTAAATCATAACTTGGAATTTGTCCACCACTATAATGGGCTTTAAATTGGTTATAATTTACATGTTCATAGACAACTTCACCTGTTAATGTGTTTTTAATTGTTGTTGTCATTTTCTTGGCATTACGTAATAAACCAGCATATATTGTTGTAATTCCATTAATTGAATCATCATTATAACCTAATGCGGCATGTTCTTCTGTTGCTGGAATTGGATCATACATTGTTTCATCCATTACATAAACATAAGAGCCAAGAGGAATAATATAATTGTAATAATAAGTACCAAGAGGTGTTGTAGCATAATAATCTGCTTTTAATTTATCTTCATCATTTATTGAAGCATCATGAGCTTCAGCTTCAACTTCATAAAATGTTTTATCAAACATTGGTGCACTAGTCCAATCACCAAAGAACGCTAAGAATGGAATTGATAAATCAATTTTATCTTCATTTTTAGATATTAATTTAGCAAATCCTTCAACATACATTCCATTAGGGAAAGATGTACGAATGTAACGTTTTTCACTTTCATTTAATGTTAATGTATATTCAACGTTTACTTTTCCATTAGCATTAATTGTAATTGTATTACCATTTTTAGTTCCATCACCTGTTACATTAAATGATGTAGCAGGGTTTAACATATAACTCTTTTCCGCAACATATCTTGGATCAGATGTTGATACACTTTCAGTCATTGTATAATTTGTTAGATCATATGATAATGGTTTATCACTAACATTGTTAATTGTGAATTTTAATGTATAAACACCTAATTTATTAGGATCATCACCTAATTCAATTTTAGCTCTATCAGATCCATCAACTGTTAAATATGCATTAGTATTAACTGCATTAAATAAACTAGCAAGTCCAGCACCTTGTTTACGAGGTGAATATGGATTACCTGCTTGATCTAGGGCAATAGTTGCTGAAGACATTAATAAATTGTTAGTTAATCTTGCCATTTCTGGTGTAGATAATTGTGGGAATTTTTCTTTTACATATTGACGAATTAAAACAATAATTCCACACATATTTGGACATGCCATTGATGTACCAGATAATTTATCATATCCACCACCAGGGATTGATGATTTAATATTACCACCATGAGCTGTAATCTCAGGTTTTAATGTTAAATCAGGATTTGGTCCCCAACTTGAGAAGTCTGACATAAATGGACCAGCAAGGAATGTTGAATTAAATGTTAATGTTCCAGTATTTTTACTAGCTAAATATTCACCATCATCTTTAGATATTGAACATAGAGGTATTTTTAAATCATTTCCTGCTGACATTAAAATATCTCCACCAATATTGTTATATACAATACAAGCTACTGCTCCTTCTTCATAAGCAATTCTTGCTTTTTCTTCAAAGTTAATATCACCACGTTTAACTAAAGCAACTTTTCCATTAACATCGATATTTGAATAATTTATCTTTTTACCATATCCTGGTACTGTTACATAATCATATGTTACATCTTTATTTTCTGGTAAGTTTAACATACCAACAAAATCATATGGCAAAGCAGATGCATTATTTGCTTCGTTGAAATAGAATACATATCCATCATTTGCTTTAATATAACGACTCTTTTCACCACTAATTGAAGCTACAGATAATGCTGCATAATATGTTGATGGTGAACCAACTGTTGCTGAATCAGGATTTGTAACTTTACTAGTATTGCTTTCTTCTCCACCATAAGCAGAACTATAATCATTACTTGCGGCAACAATTAAAGAAATACCTGCTTCTTCTATTTTGTTATAAACTGAATTTAAATAATCATTATCTTCTAAATAAGAGAATCCACAAGAAAATCCTAATGACATATTAATTGCATCAACACCTAATGTAACAGAATCTTCAAGAGCTGCTAGAATATCTTCTTCTTTAGCTCCTGTTACTAAGTCACCAAATACTTTCATTAATACTAATTGTGTATTAATAGCAACACCTGTAATGACATCGTCTTTACCACCTATGATACCAGCAACATGTGTTCCATGTTCGGAATCAAATGGGGCTACATCAGGATCTTTATCAGCATAATCATATGCATAAGGTATTTTAGCATTTACATAAACATCTTCTACTTTCATTCCTGATGTGAATGTACTTGCTTTTGTGGTATTTAATACTTTGCTAACATCTTCTTTTGTAATCATTGGATGTTGAGGCATATTTTGGAATACTGTATGATGGATATCAAATCCTGAATCTAATATAGCTACTGCTGTATTTTCGCCATCATATTCAACACTTGAAGAATTAAAAATTCCTGTTTCATAAACATCAACTAAGTTTTCAACAGCTGTATATCCAGTGCTACTAGTCGCTTGTGGTGCTGCATATACTTCAGATATTGAAACTTTTTCAGCAATTCCCATTTTTACTAATTTTTTATAATTAGCAAATGTTGTAGTTGCGGAAAAGCCATTGAATAATGTTACATATGAATGTTTACTAGAAAAAATTAAACCTTTGTTTACTAATTTGTTTGCTAATTCTTTTTGCTCTTTCAACATTTGATTTGCATCAATTTTCGCAACACTACTTTTAGTATAATCAGATACCGATTCAAAGCCTAATGAATTTTCAAAGTAATCATCAGCTAATCCTTCATTACTCATTGTTACAATAATACTGATTTCATCATCATCATCTAGTCCCTCAATATCATAAAGTAAATCAGGATTTAGATATTTCACATTATCTGTTACTTGTGATATTAAATCAGCTTGTTGTAAATTTAAATGAGTAATATGTTGATTATTTTGTTCTACATCTTTTTGTTCATCAGATACACTACAACCTGTTAAGAAAACAAGGATTGCGCACAATAACACCATAATACGTTTAAATTTTTTCTTCATATTTATACTCCTTTATATACTATTTTTTAGCACAAATCTAAATAAATTATAATACTTAATGATTAAAGTTTACTTAAATTTATGTTAAAAAGATTAAAAAGCAAGATCAATAAACCGCAACAATGAGCACTTCCCATTTTTCAACAAGAAATGCTCAATGTTTGGTCTATTTTTTCATCAAATCATATAATAAATAATATTTAAAAAATAATATTATTATAATCACATCAAATAATTATTTTATAATTATTATTCCTTAATGTATACATCGCCTACGGTAACATAATATGAATATGTTGATGAAGAGCATACTAAGTTTCCATCAGAATTAACTGTAAATACAAATGTATCATCAACATCACCTGTATATGAACTATACGTATTAATTGTTACAGTTTTTCCATCTTCAGAAACTGTATATGTAATTGTTTGCTCAGAATATCCAGCAAAAAATTCACCACCACCAAAGCCATCTAAATCAAAATATCTTGATCCTTTGCTATATTTACCAATAACTGCATCTGGAGTTAAAACTTGATATGTAGATGAAGTATCATCCAGTTTAAATACAAATGTTTCTTGATCTATAGTTACATTATAGTTACCACTCTTAGATACTGTATATTTAGCTAGTTTTCCGTCAACATCTGCATCACCAGATCCATCAAATGTAATTTTTCCTTTTTCACCTGTATAAGTCTTGAAGCCAAAACTACTAGATGTCTTAGCTGTTCCATGCATGAATTCTTCTTCACCTAATGAAACAATAAATTCTTTTGCATCTGTAAATTCTAATGCATCAAATTTAACAGAAACTTGACCATAGAAATTTTCTCCTTCAGAATAATAGAACATTGTAATTCCATTTAATGTAACCATTGTTAATATTCTATCTTCTCCAGCAAATGAAAGAGAAAGTTGTTTATATTCGTTAAGTTCATTATTTGGATTAACTGCAAGTCTATATGTAGTCTTAGATGTTGAAGAATAATAATCAGCAATAAACATTACATCACCATAAACAAATGCTTCTAATTCACCTTTGCTACAATTTAATGTAATATTTCCGTCTTCATCAACAGTCCATGTTCCTGTATCACTATAACCATATTTAATTGTTCCATCATCATGTAATTCTAATTTATCACTGCCATATGAGCTAGGTGTACCATACCACCAAGTACCAACATATGGATGATTGGCATAAGGAGCTGCATAAATATATACCGTGTTTTCACAATAATAATCAAATCCACCAGTTGTATAGTTGAATTGGAATACATAATATCCAGGTGTAGACATATCTAGACCAGAAATATTATACATTTCTTCAGTAATTTCAACAGCAGTAACAGCTTCATCAACCATTGTTTCAAATTTAAAGAATGAATTAATGTCAAATTTACCATTTTGAGGTAATCTTAAAACATCAGAATTTACTTTTGTTAAACGATTATTAACAACTTCTTTTCCACCTTTATACTTTAATGTATCTGTTGAAGTATAGAAATGATCAGTATCACAAGCCACTAAATGAATTTCATTATTACCATTTGCAAATTCATATTCAGCTTGATATTCAACATCATTTTGTGTATATGTTATTGTAATTGTACTACCATTAACTTCGTATGCACCAAATGACATATCAGAAACAGTTATTTGTTTCATAATAGCAATTCCATATCCATAGAAATCAATATAAACATAAGCACCAGAATCAGAATAAATATTAGGAGCTTTATCATCTCTTTCAGCTTCAACGAATGTATTAGAATCGCCTTCTGTTAATTGAACAACTAAATAATTATAATTTGAATAATCTTTTTTCCAATATAGAACAGTATATTCACCTATTTGGATATAATAAATATCATATGATTCCATATATTTATTAATCTTCTCAGTTATATCACCTTCAGCAGTTGCTGTTCCATCTTTGAATAAAGTAATAGTGCCATTAGAGCCAGTATAAGCAACGCCATTATCTACTTCAGGTTCTGCTTCGCCTGGACCTACTGGATCAACTGGAGCCTCAGGTTCTTCAGGTTCAACAAATTCATCTTTAGGATAAGCTGTAAATGTACCAGCAGCAGTGAAATAGAATACTAATTCTTCTTCATCTACTGTCATTGTTGCATATTTCTTTTCAGTAAATAAATCACCAGTTACATCACTGATAACATAGTAGTTAGCATGTTTATATGCTGTATCACTATAATATCCTGGAACTACTTCATATACGTCAAGGCATAATACGAAATATACAGATGAGGCTTTATCACCATTTTCATCATTTTTATAAAGTTCAGTAATAACATATTGTTTATTACCAACTTCATCCATTTTTTCAGATCCACTTAAATATCCTGTTGCAACATTATATCCATCAAATGCATCAGCTTTATAGAATGTATAGCAGCTACTTTGCATTACAGTTGCACTTTGACTTACTAATAATAATACACCATTTGTAATAGTAAATTTATAGCTAGTACCTAATGTATATACACCATCAGCATAATCAGTAATTGTGTATTTAGAATATCCCATTTCAGCTGTACCATTTACTGAAACTTTAAATGTTGAAGAATTTGTACATACATAATCACCAACAGGTTCAGCGCTTAATACGATAAGATTTGCTTTAGCAGTACCTGTTTTTTTAACAGTTTTATCACTATTTTCCCATACACCATTACAAATAACTTCATATGTACCTGGTTGAGTTAAGTTAACTTTTGATGAATCAATCATATCTGCATTAGCATAAACCGTTCTAGTATGATATTGATATGTTTCATCATATACAGTACCACTTGTAAACATACTTGTATAATCAACAGTTGTTGCACCAACAAATACAACTTTATTGGAAGCAGTAAATCTAACATCATCAGTAATAACAATTGTTATATCTTGAGAATAATCTGTATCTTCAAGAGTAAAGGAAATTGAACCAGTATATTTTCCAGGAACTGCTTTGTTAGTTTCTCCATCAAATGCGATATCATTTGATTCTTTATAGTAAACAACAGTTTTTCCTTCTGGTACTTCTTCAGGTGCTTCAGCTCCTTCAGGTAAGAAAATGATATTTGATGAATCACTTCCAGCTGCACTACCATTTACTCTAACACCATACATATTAGCAACGTCAATTTCATCTTTTAATAATTCTGAAGAGTAATATGTTGATGTTGCTGTTTCTGGTTTACTAAATGAAGATGCTACTTCATAATACCAAAGTTTATATTCAATTGTTTTTGTATAAATAACACCATTAACATTAATTGTTAATGTAGCTGAATATTCACCAGTTTTTGCATAGCCACTAAAGAATTCAACATTGCTTTCAACCATATCTTCTTCAACATCTACTTGTTCACCAGCTACATAAATTTCAAATATTTTAGTTGGATCAAATTCATTACGACCAGCTCCATAATGTCTTCCTTCAATTGATTCACCTAATGGAGTTTTAATTTCAACTTCAGGGAATACATTTAATTTAACTGTTTTAGTATATTCTTCACCAAAACGGTCATAATTTAAGACAACATCATATAAGCCAACATGGTTTAAGTCCACTTTTGAAGCATCAATCATTTCATCTGTTACTGTTACTTCATTTAAACCAACATAAATTTTAAATAATGTTTTATAATCAAATGATTCAGAACCAACTAATACATCATTTGATGCATCAGATTCGGCAATTACTACAGTATCATTTTCAACAATTATTAATTTACTTGTTGCAGTATAAGTTACATCATTAGATGTATAACTAATAGATACTTCATAAGTTCCTGGTTGTTCTTCATTAACATTAGTTTTTGTAATCCAATTATTTCTAACTGTTACATTTTGGTTATCTTCTTTGATAACAAATAATGTAGTGTAATCAAATGTGCTCATGGCACCAACTTCAACAATTTGATTGACACCTGTTACTTCAACAACATGTACAACAACAAATTTATCAACAATTTCTACTGTTGCTTTTGCTGTATGATCAGCATATGTTAAAGTGATTTCGTAAGTTCCAACTTCAGCTTTAAATGATCCTTTATTGATCATTGCATCAGTTACAGGAACATTTACACCATTTTCAGTAATTGTAAATAAAGTTTTTAAATCAAGGTCATTAACAGCACTAAGTTCAATAACTTGGTTTTTACCAACGATATCTACGTTTGTTACAAAGCTTTCAACAACTTCAATTGTTGCTTTTGCAGTATGTTCGTTATATGTTAAAGTTATTTCATATTTACCAACTTCAGCTTTATAACCTCCATTATTAATCATACTATCTTCTACAGTTATTTGGTTTCCATCATCAGAGATTGTAAATAAACTCTTCAAATCATAATTTGCTGCTTGAGCAAGCTCAATAACTATATTTTTACTAGTAATGTCTAGTTTTTTAATCACAGGTTCTTTGTTTGCAATTACATTAACTATACTTGAAGCAGATTCAGTAGTGTAGGTAACTTTTACTTCATAAGTACCGATTTCAGCTTTGTAATTACCTTTGTCAATCATTTCATCAGTAACTTCTACTTCTTTACCGTCATCAGTAATCTTAAAAAGCGTTTTAAGATCAAGACTATCAGCATCTTTAACTTCTACTTCAACATTCGAAGTTTGAATGGAAATAGTCTTTGTGTCTCCTTCACATGCGGCTAGCACAAGTCCAAGAGAACACAATAGTAAAAAAGCTAAAATAAATTTTTGTAGTTTTTTCATTTTTTCCTCCTTCTGAACATATACAAATACCATATTAGTGCTTTTTTCATCATGGTATTTTAATATATTCTATCATAATTCTTTTTAAAAATCAATGAAATTAAAACGTTTAACTCCCTTTTTTTGGAAAAAATCAAATGAAAACGATTTAGACAAAATTAGATTTTTTACTTTTAACAATCAATTATTTCCTATTATTATATTTTGCATGAAAAAAGGTCTCTTAAAGAGACCTTCCTTTTATGCTTCAATTAATTGATATGTCTTATATAGTAATTCACCATATGGATCAATATTAATAACTGTATAATATTTAACTCCATCTAATTCATATACAACTTGTAAAGCACCACTACCTAATGTAGTAACTTCAGCATCATTTAATAATACACCATTTACAAATACAGCACCATCATTTAATGCTAAATATTGTGTTTCACCATTAGTATTTCTAAATTCATAAATTCCATTATAACGAATAATATCACTATTATAGAATATTTCATTATCAAATAAGTTTTCAATACTAATTTCATCACCAATATAAAGATCAGATGTTACTTTATATGTTGTATCAGTAATATATAATGATATTGTACCATTTTCATAATATATAGTACCTTCACGGATTACAACAGTATAATCATCAATATTTAATTCAATGATTCCACTGAATGTTAATACAGGAACAACTGTTTTTCCATCTAATGATGTAGCATATCTATATTCATATGTATATTCTACAGCTTCAGGTTCTGGTAATCCTCTCATCATTGTGCATCCACAAACTTCACCATCAATATATAATGTTGTACCATCAAATGAAATATTATGATTTTCATTTAAATGAGAAGTTTCGAATTCACCTCTAAATACCATAATATCATCACGATCAATTAGGTTATATCCTGTTGATGATTCATCATCAAGGAAATGAGTTACTGACATATAATAATTATAATAATATAACATATGTGTTGCATTTCCTGATGCATCCATACCAACCATAATAATAACATATTGATCCATAAATGCACTTGGTAAATCATAAATATAAGCTATTGATAAATGAGCTGTTTCATATCCAGGTTCAGAAACTATTATTTCATCACCTGTAATTGTTGCTGTTACTGTACCATCTGTCCATACTCCACTCATTTGATTTACAACAGCATCAATTGTTGTTGATTTGAAATATAGATACTCAGTACCATATCCATATGTATAGTCGCCTTCATCTTCATCATAATATGCATCATAACTATTATAATCATAAACATACATTAATTCATAGCCATATTCGTATGAATAAATTAAATGTAATTTTTCTACTTTTTCTCCATCATCGATATCAAAAGCAATAACAGGAGATGAATTATAACCATTATAAGTTAAATATGGATTTTGTACTTTTCCATTGTAACGCACTGTATAACCATCATCGAATCCTACTTGAATTGTAGTTCTTCCATTATAATCATAATAATACCATGTTCCAATTAAATTGTCTAAGATAGAACGATTATAATATGTAGCAACATATAAATATTTATCACTATCAGTATCATATTTATATAAATAGCCAATTCCAGGACGAATAAATGCTGCTCTAAATTGATATTTAATGTTGTCAATTTCGAATTTAGTAATAAAATCATAATAATTAGCATTTGGATTAGAAACATAATCTTCTTCAATTGGATCATGCCAGCCATATTCAAATGGTACACCATTAATTGTATGATCTTCATTCTTAACTAGAAGTTCTTTAATGCCATCATTAGAATCAGTCATCCAATTGCCTTCATATGTACGATAATCATATTCAAAGCTGCTTTCTTTAACATACACTTGGTCTAAGATATGCCCTTGATTATTTGGATCTTCAAAGTAGAACATTGTCCAACCGATACTATCATATTCTCTTAAATAATATGTTTTTCCATCAATAACAAATCTTAAATATTCAAAGATTGTTTGTTCCATTCCTTTGATACCATCATTATTAAGAATGTCAACATAATCATAATCATATGCTTGACCATTAACTTCAATTACATATGGTCTTAAATTTATGTTTCCTAATCTTGGATCGATATCTTCAGAATAATCTGGTTGATCTTCAACCCATGTACTTACCATAATGCTATGGAATCTAGTCCATGTTTCTCTTAATGGGACTGGCTGTGTTGCTCCATCTGGTGTATAATCATATTCATGAATTACATTAAAGGCAACACCTTCATAACCATTTCTTTGATAATCAGGCCACAAACGATGAGAGATGTTGTTACTATCAGTATATGATAATACTTCTACTCCTTCTGAATTTATTGATACGGTATATGTATATGTATGACCATCAATAGTAATCTTTGATTCACTTACATTCATATAAATGACATGATTATGATTTTCATATTCAAATACATGAATTGGATCTTTTGGTTTTAAATTCAAATCATCAACAGCTTCATATGAATCATCTAACATTTGATCTTCATTAAACCAACGAGAATTTAAATAATCATATGATTCAAAATATTCTTTTCCTACTGGGAAATCAGATTCGGAAACTGAGGAAATGATTTGTAAATGATCATTTGTATCAGCTATAAATGATGCTATTGCACTTCCATCATTAGCAAGTGTAAAGCCAATAGTTCCATCACTATATCCTTCTAAGCCAAATACAATGAATGGACTATATTCTAAAATATTTTGATCTGTTGCCGCATCATAGAATGGTTGTTGATTATAATTATTAAAGTTAGGGAAATAAGGTGATTTTAAATATAAAATTGAACCATCATCACTAACATAATAACCACTATATGGCGATTTATTTGGTAACAACATATCAATGTCAGTAACCCATTCAGCGTTATCAAATATTTGGATTGTTAAGAAACCAATATCAAATGTATCTTGTTTAATTCTTTGTACATATACTCGATATTGAACTGGTTCTGCTCCTTGAACATCTGATATAGCATTTAAATAAATTACAATACCATCATAATAATATCCACTATAATAACCATCTCCATATGAATCATAATACATATATGGTAGAGTTTCATAACTAGAACTTACATATTGCATATTAAATACACGGAAATTGCTTCCTGTTGTATCATATTCACCTGTAAATAAAGAAGCTTTAATATCAAATTCTTTATTTTCCGTTACATTGATAGAAATCCATTGATCTTCACCTTCATACCATGTACCTAACATTTTTTCAAATGAATCATAATATGGAGTAAGAACTATATCACCATATAAAGGTGTTGAAAAATCAAATATTGAATCATTGAATTTATAGCCAACAAATGTATAACCTGCTTCTCCTTCTACTGGAGGAAGTTGAGATATAAGTGAGCCATATTCATATTCTGTTACTTTATCAGCTCCACCTTTAGGATCTTTAACCGTTAATTTTACTTTATTATGTTCTAATTGATAAGTCTTTAATGTTGGAACATCTTTAGTAGTATCCCAATCTTGACTATTCCATGCTAATTTATCCCATTCAACATTTGTACTATAGCAATTTACAAACGAACCTTCACCATCACCTAATTTAAATTGTTTTGATAAATTAGATGTTGTATAATCAGAATTTTTAAGAGTTGCAAGAGTTAATGAACTTACAACAATACATCCTAAATCAACATTACCAACTAATCCTGATAAAGATCCACCACGATATAATTGAATTGTTGATCCTTGAGCTACATAAGATGAAGATACAACTGTTTCTTCAGTAATATAACCAGCTATACCACCAACAACATCTCCACCTAAAATATCAACTTCAACGAATGTAGCATTAATTAATGAATAGTTTGCTCTACCAACTAATCCACCAATTACGGCTTTTTCCATACGATTTTTATTTAAAGTAATTGTACCAGTTGCTTTACATCCAACAATTGTTGCGCCATATGCATAACCAACTAGTAAACCTATATTAGCATTATTTGCTCTTTCACCAGAAATTTGAACATTTTCTAATGTGAAATTCTTAATTAATCCACTTGTTTCATCTTTTGTACCAATAACACTACCAAAGAAACCAGTATTTTCTAAACTTCCTGTTTTAAGGACAAGATTTTTAATTGTCTTGTTATTTCCATCAAATGTACCTTGGAAGTTTAATAAAGGTTCAATTTCACCATCTAACATGTCGATGTCATTAGCTAATCGATAATGTGCGAAATAATAAGGTTCACCATTAACAGGATTTGTGCTATCTTCATTAATTAATGATGAAAACATTTCAACATCATCTTTTGTTTCTAATAAGAATGGATTTTCAATTGTTCCTAATCCATGGAATGTATATGCCCAACGAGCTGTGACTGTAATATCTTCAGTAATTGTTTCAGCATCAAAGATATATTCACTACCTGAATGATACCAACCTAAGAAATAATAATGATCTTTTGTTGGTGGAGTAGGTTCTTGACCTGATTTACCATAAGGAATCAATTGACGTTCTATTTCACTACCACCATCAGTATTAAATGATAAATAATATTGATAACGAGCAAACACTGTTGTGTTATTAGTAATTGCTGTTTTACTAAAATCAAATACTGAACCATTGTAATACCAATTATCCATTGGATGACCAGCATTATCTGTAAAATCAGTACCAGGGGATGTAGCATATTCTCCTTCTTTTATTACTTGAACTGGAATATCTAAATCAGCATTGGCAAATGTTACTTCAAACCATTTTTCCCATTTAGCAACGATGGTTGTTGATGCAGTAAATGTTTGATTTGGATCAAATTCTTCTTCTCCTATAAACCAACCAATAAATACAAAATGAGAATGACTAAATCCAGGATCAGGATTTAATAAATCATTATTAGATTCATAAAATGATTTTACATTTTCTCCTTCTTTGATTTTATATGTATTAGATTTTTGCCATGAATATGATCCTTCAGGATTAGAAAATGTAATTGATACATATTCATCCCAATCAGCAACTAAAGTAATATCATCTGTTACAGGTGTGGAGAAATCAAATGGTTCACCATTTAATAACCAACCAACAAAGTCAGCATCTGTTTTTGTTGGTGGAGTTGGTTCTTTGGCTGTTGTACCACTATCAATTGTTTGTGATACAATAATATCTCCACCTTGAGAATCGAAATTAACTGTAACTTTTTTAATAGTCCAACGGGCAACTAATGTAATGTTTGCGGTAATAGGTGTGGAGAAATCAAATGGATTTCCTTCTAAATACCAACCAGCAAATATATTATTAGGTTTTGTTGGTGGAGTTGGAGCTGTAATGGTAGCATTATATAAAATGCCTTCAATAGCTGCTACATCAGATCCACCACTACTATTAAATGTTACTTTGTATTTTCTTGTTTCTTCATCATAAGAAGCTCTTAAAGTAATATTATCATTAATTGGGGTATCAAAATTGAATTCTTTACCATCTTCTGTTTCCCAATAAATAAAACGATAACCTACTTTAATTGGATCATTTGGTTTAGTAGCTTTTTGTCCTTTGACAACTTTTATTGTTTGTTCATCCTTCATGGTTCCGCCATCGGGATTAAATGTTACATTAAATGTTACAACAGGTTCATCTGGTTGTTCATATCCACATATTGTACATCTTTTATTTTCAAATTGATGTTCCCCAAAATCAGTTCTTTCATTAGGGTGTTCACAAATTGCAGCACGCCAATGATATACTTCATTTGTTGTCCATTTATCTGAATAAGTGTGTTCATGAACTGGAGGAACAACACTTCCTTGTTGATATTGACATTCACTACAAACACCATTTACAAATGTGTGTTCTCCATAATCTTTCTTTGCGTCTGGATGTCCACATGTTGATGCATGCCAATGATGTGTTTCAGTTTGCGTCCAAGTTTCCGAAAATGAATGTTCATGAGGTTCTGCACTTTGTTCTTCTCTTAAACATGTTGTACATTTTCCATCAACGAATGTATGTTTTTCATAATCTTTCTTTTCATCTTTATGATCACATGTTGCTGCATGCCAATGATATGTTTCATCACTTGTCCATGTTTCTTCAAATGTATGAACATGATGTTCACTACAAGCACCAACACATACAACAATGAAAAGTAAAGTAAAAACCAATAAGAAAATTTTACTAAATCGTTTAATTTTATTATTCATCATTACAATTTCCAAAGTATAATATATTAATGTTCATATATTATACATTTCCTTTCTTAATATTTTTTTTACGCAGCTCGTTACTAATTTCTACGTATTTATATTGTATCATTTTATCTATAATTTTTCTATAATTAAATTAGAAAATTTAATTGAAATCACTTTCATTTAATTTTATTTTAAGTAATTAATATGATATTATTATTCAATTATTTCCTATTATATTAGTTATTAGTTTTTTCTTAAAACTAATTTACAAATTGTTTCAACATGTGAAGTTTGAGGAAACATGTCAAGTGGTTGGATATATTCGATTTTATACAATTTTTGTAAGTGATTAATGTTTTTGGCAAGGCTTGATAAATTACATGAAACATAAATTATTTTCTTTATCGGATTTTTTTGTAAATAATGGATGATATTTAAATCTAATCCTGTACGTGGAGGATCAAAAACAATAATATCAGGAACAAATCCTTTCTCTTTGAATTGAACTAAATGCGGTAAAACATTACCATAATAAAAACTAATGTTATTCATTTTATTTTCTTTCGCAAATATTTTAGCATCTTCTATTCCTAATTTATTAATATCTATTCCTCTTACTTCTTTAGCATTATCAGCTAAATACATACCAATACTACCTATTCCACAATAACAATCAACAATATTTTCTTTTCCTGTCAATTGACAAGCTTTTTTAATTTCTTCATATAAAGATATAGCTTGAATAGTGTTTAATTGGAAAAAGGCACTAGGAGATATTTGATATTTTAAATTATTTAATTTGCCTTCAATTGTTTTGTTATTATTGACACATATTATTTCATTACCAAATATTTCGATTGATTTAGGATCATCATTAATTGAATAATTTAGTGATGTGAATGGCAATTGTTTTAATATTTGGATTAATCTTTTATCAACTTTAGTCATGACAAATGTTACTTGAATTTGTTTTGATGAAGAAAATGAACGAATAACAATATATCTTAAAACTCCTTTTCTTGTTTTAGGTTGATAAATATTTACTTTTTCTTTAGTTAATATTGATAATATTATCTTTCGAGCATTTTTTATTTCTTCGTTTTCAATTAAACAATCATGAATAAAAACTAAGCGATTAGAATGTTTTTCATACATGCCAACAACAACTTGTTCCCCATCATATCGAACAGGTAAACTTGATTTATTACGATAATGCCAAGGATTATCCATACCAATTGTATCATAAATTTTAATTTTATTTACATCGCCATCATAATAACGATCAAAAGCTTCATACACCATATTTCTTTTTTCTAATAATTGACTTTGATATGATAAATGTTGCAACTGACATCCTCCACATTTATTAAAATATGGACATTTTGGTTCTACTCTATTTTCTGATGCTTTTTTCATTTTAGTAATTACACCTGTTGCATAATTTTCTTTAGCATCAGTTATATTTACTTCAACAATCTCTCCTGGCAAGGCATTTTCGACGAATACTGCTTGTCTTTTATAATAACCAATTCCTTCACCATTAATACCTATTCTTTTAATTGTTAGCAAAATATTTTCGTTGACTTGTAATTGATTTTTAATCATAAGCACACCTTTCTATATTTATATATTTTACTATTTTTTTATCATTTTTTCAAGATATAATTAAAAATGGTGCTAAACTCATCATGAGCATTTTGCTCAACTTGAGTAATAACACCATTTAAAAGACTTTTATTAATATATACTTTCCATGAAATTATTAATTCTAGTATACATTTCAAACATTAAATAATCAGATGTGAAACTTGATGGATATAATTCATAAACAACTTCAATACTGCCATTACCATCTTTTAAATCACATAAAGCAATTATTTTCATTTGATGAATATCTTTAAAATCAGATTTATTTGTATTAATACTAATTTCCATATTACCTGTATTAAATATTTCTCCATCTATTTCAAATGATAATTTAGAAATAATAATCGAATAATCAAAATCACATTTAATATTAAAATATTCACCTTCACTATCTTTAGATTTTTTAAATGTAACTAAATTTAAGATAGGTTTATCATAAGCTGTGGAATATGATTCATAACTCATTAAATCAAGATATTCACCATTTATATATGCATATAGTTTAATTTTATATGTTGTATGAGGTTCTAAACCTGTAAATGTAACTTTGTGATCATTTGATAACTTCTTCTTTTCACCATCAGCAATACCTACATATAAATCATTATATTTTTCCATTGGACTAATGATATTAACTTGAGTTGCAAGTGATGTAGTAGTTGTAGCAATAGATTCAATACTAACTTCAGGAACTTTAGCGACAATTAATAAACAATTACCATCAGTTCTTTCTCTTCCATCACTTGGGGAATTTGTAACATAAAAATCATTTAATGGTAAATCATTATAAGCATTTTGAAAATCCCAACCATCTTGTTTACGAACTATTAATGTTGATGAACCACCACCATCTAAGTTCCAAGCATCAACACATCCATAATGAGTCATAATGGCAGATAGTTCACTTCCACAAGCTCCATACATGTTTTTACCTGGTTGACGGCCATCAATAACCGCCATCACAATTGTACCATCTTCTTTTTGTCCTATCATTGTACGAGGATGACGAGTACACATTAATTCATATTTGTTATCAGCAATATATTCACCATTAGATATTAATCCTGATGGGAATGAAGCATATTCTTCGATACCATTAGTTTCTTCTGATGTAAATTCATATTGTAAACGAATTTGCACTCCTTCTTTTAATAATGAATTTACTTCACTATTTTTTGATGATACCGCAAATGAACCACTAAATAATTTTGTATCTTCAGTTAAGAATTTATCAATTTTACCAATTCCATAAAAATAACCAGGATTTAATGACACACCTTTTTCAGGATTTGATACACACCATACATTATTACATGTTGTAACATTATATTTGCTTGAACCTGATTTTTCTCTTTCAGAATAATAAATAGATGTTTCATTATCATTTGGTTCAACATTAACTTTATCAACAACTTTATGTAAAATAATTTCTCCTTGTTCATTATAAATTGTTAATGTTGGAACAGCACTTAGATCTGATATAGATACTAATTGTTTGCCATCACCATCATTTTTAAAGCCAATTGTGCCACCATGACTGCCATGAGTTGATGTTGATTTAAAATATTCTCCATTAGCAATTGTTACACCTGTAGAACCATAAGGAGTACTTGTATTAAAGAAATCACCATTTGTGGCAGCAACTACTTTCCATCCTGGATGAGTACTTTCATAATCACTAGCCATATTACGAACTGTGGATACATTCCAATATTCACCAGATAAAATAGACCATGGAACTATTTTTAAATCTTCACTAGTATTTAGTTCTAAAACATTAACTTGTTGAGGATAATATTTTCCTAGTTCTATTGCTCCTCCTCCACCTGAACCTGCAGCTTGGGAAACACATAAGCCACTTTCATTAATTGATGTATAAGATAAATCACGGTGATAATTAACACCATATCCTAAGTTTTTTTCATCAGCAACTTCTTCAACATAATAACTTGAGCCAAAAACTGTTGTTACTTCATTTTCCGCTTTAACATTTAATGAAGAAAATACAAAAACAATTAAAAATATTAATAAAAATGTTGATAAAATTTTATGACTTATTCTTTTCATACATCCTCCTAATTTATCCAAAGAAATGATTAATTATGTTTTTTACTTGTTCACTTTCTCTTTTACCAAATAAACATTCATTGGCAAAATGTTCACAATTATTATTTATTAAATCATATCCACTATTACCAACACAAGATAAAGCATAATTAGCAATATCTTGGGGTGTTCTTTTTCTTTTTAATTCTTCATCACTAAATTGTCTTACTTCTAATTCTCCACCACGAAGAAATTCATTTAATGATGTAATTATTACTCTTGCTTTAGATGGATCTAAAGTATAATCATTATTTATACCACCAAAAGATACAACAGTATTGTCATCTAAATATATTCCATGATGATAATAAAAACCACGATTAACTCTTATATGACTTGCAAAAGTAGGATTAATTTTAAGCCATTGTGTCATTGTTATTCCTATATAAACTTACAATATATTATTTTAGAATATATTATTTATTGATTTATCAATATCTCTTTTTAATGATTCAATAAATGTTATTGATGTATAATACCATTTAACTTCATCTTCTTGTAAAGTTATTGTTTTAACGTCGCCATTATTTAATTCACGATATCTAATAAATATTACTAAATTTCCTAAAGGATTATCAGTATTAAAATTATCAACTGTTCCTTCAAAACTTACATAATTAGTACGTAATCGATTATATGTTTCTCCACCATCAAAACTTACATCAAGATCAGTAATGGCATTGTCATCATCTTTCACATTGACACTAATTACATATGAACCATCTTTAAAATTCAATTGTGCATTCAAAACCGAAGGTAATAATTTAGCTGTTCTTACTGTTCCTTCTTGGAATGTTTTAGATTTATTAGTATTACCTTTATATTGAACAAATAATTTATAAGTAAATGAACTATTAGATGATAAATTATTAAATGTTACTTTTTCATTTACTACTTCTTCTAAGAATGTTTCAGTTTTACCAGAACTATTTTTACCAACTAATTGTAAATATACTTTATCAATATCTCTTCCAGCATTATCATTTATTTTCACATTCATTTCAATTGAATTAGTATTTTGCACATTTGGTGTTATATCAGCTTGGATATCACGAACAACAAAGAATAAACCACTTAAGATAGAACGATCATTGCCATCACTACCTTTTGTTACTGTATCAAATTTACCTTTGTCGTTACGAACTACCATCGTAACAGATCCTCCACCATCCATTTGGAATGCATCAGTCACATCATATTTCTTTAAAACAGCATTTATTTCTTGGGCATATAAGCCATGTGAACTTCCAGCTGTTCCACCATTACATGTTAATAATATTGTTGATCCATCACTAGTAAAGCCAAATACTGAACGAGGATATGCTCTACTATTATATGAATTAGCAACATTATTATCTTTATTATTTTGTCTTTGTACGGTATGGAAACCTATTCCTTCATCACAAACTTCCATTTCATCATCAAATTCATATTGAGCCATTACATAAGATCCAACTTTTAAAACATTTTTTAATTCTTGATTTGTTGTATCAATGGCAAATTGATTTGTTTTTAATGTTGTTTGTTTAGCTGTTAAATCAATTGTACCTTTACCAAAAAATGCATCAATTGCACTTGTTTTATACCAACTCCAAGTTCTTGAATTACTTACAAATGCTTTTTCTGCGTTGGAAACGATAAATAAATCATTTGTACTTGTTACATCCATTGATGTTGTAGCACTACTTGTTGATTTACCTTCTTTATCTTGATTATACAAAGCATATAAAACAGTGGAATTAGATGTTGTTGATGGTTTATTTGGCGAATCAGGATTTAAATAATCAATTGGGAATTTGCCAATTAATTGTTTGTTTTCATCATAAACATATAATTTAAATCCAGTTCTTTGTCTAGCACCATATACAAAAGCATTTTTTGTTGGATCATTTGTGAAACCAACTACATTACTATTTTCCCCAGTTGCATTATATGTAAACCAATTTTCTCCATCTGCTATCATTGGATAATATGGTTGGTTAACAAATATGTCACTACCATCTTGTCCTAACTTAGTACCATAATTAAAGAAATATTGGTCAGCATTAATTCCTCCTAATACTTTCCATCCTGGGTGATTCTTTTCATAATCTTCTGCGATAGCACCTAAATTCTTTCTTTCAAATGCTTTATGAGAAGATTGAGAGCCTGAATCATATATTGCCCATGTTACTGTTTTAATACCTTGTGAAGCATCTGATTTTTGTTTTAAAACAAATACGTCTTGTTCAGTCTTTGTTTGTCCTCTAGTTGTATAACCATGATCTGATGTAAATGTAGTTCCTGTATATAATTCACTAACTTTTTCTTCTGTTGAAGTGAAATTATAAGATTTATCATCATTATAATATGTTGTATCAGCAGCAAATACAGGAAGTATTTGTAATGAAAACATAACAAAGAAGAAAAATAAAACAATATAAAAAGATTTAAAGATTTTAATTGTTTTTTTATTATTTAGTGTTTTTTGTTTTAGTGTTGTTTCTTTAAAAATATTCATTATGTTACTCTCCTTCATATAATTTAATCTTATAATCATATTATACTACTTTTTCATTCATTTGAAAACAATTTTCTTAAATTTATTTAGTTAAAATCATTTAATGATGAAAATATATATCCTTGATTTCTTAGTTCATCAATTATATAAGGTAAAGCTTCTTTATTATCAGTTGATACAGTATGCATTAAAATAATAGCTCCATTATGTATTTTATTCATAACTGAATTATAAGCATAATCTTTGCCATGTTGATGTTTGGTATCCCAATCTTTATAGGCTAATGACCAAAATATTGTTTTATAACCAATTGCTTTTACATTTTCTAAACTTTGATGATTGAATTCACCTTCAGGCGGTCTAAAGAAATGGTTGATTTCCTTATTGGTTATTTCATAATATTTATCCTCAACTTGTTTTATTTCTTTTTCTAATTCTTGTTTATTTAATTTTGTAATATTATAATGATGCCATGTATGATTTCCTACTAAATGTCCTTCGTTTGCTATTCTTTTAACTAAATCACTACATCTATTTAAAAAATCACCTGTTATAAAAAATGTTGCTTGAACTTCTTTTTCTTGTAATATATCTAAAATTGATGCTAAATTGCCATTATCATAACCAGCATCGAACGTTAAATAGATATTATGTTTTAAAGAGTCACCAATATAAAATGCATCTGTATTAGCTATTTCTTCTTTATATTTACCTATTTCAGGGGGAGTATGATCATTATTATTACGAAATCCCCAGCCATAATGATAATAATAATTATTATTATTAATATTATATGCAAAAACATTTAGTGGCTGTAATAATATTAAAAATATAAAAGTTAATAAAAATATTAAAGCTAAAAGAAATTTTAAATATTTATAAAATTTATAATATTCAATATATTTATTCATTTAATTATCTCCTTTCAAATTTATTTTTCACAATTCTATATATTTAAATCTATTCTAATTTTTTCTAATTTGATAATTCTTGTTTTTTATTTAAAATATAATTAAATAAAATGCCAAAAACAATTATATATATAATAATATATATCCAAATAAATAATAATGAAATTATTGATAAAATTTGATAATTTGGATTAATATATTGATATAAATTAATAATACTTAAAAAGAAAAATAATGTCAATGATAATAATGTTGTTTGAATAAATGCTCCTTTATAAGCATCTTTTATTTTCATTATGACTGGTGGACAATACATATCTAATAATATCATTAATATATAAATTAAAAAAAATAAAATAATTGCTTCAATTATTTGATAAATATAAAAATTATGAATTTTATTTTGAAGAAAATCTGAAGCAAAGACAAATATGACTAATTCAAATAATAAAATACTAAATAACATTAAAAACATTAAAAATGATGTTATTCTTATAAATATTCCTTTTCTCTTTTTCACATCTTTATAAATTAAATCTGCAGCTCGATTTATGCCATTAATTGTTTTTGATGATGACCATAATAAATTAATCAATAATATAAAAGAAAAGTGATTTAAACTAAATATTGGGTTTAATTTATTAAATGTATCATAATAAATAGGATTTATAATATCATATATTTTATTTATAAAATAATTATTTGCTCCTTGGAAAAAATAATAATATATTTGTAATCCTAATGTTATAAAAGAAAATGAAGCAACAATTATATAAAATGATGTTTGGGCACTTACAATTGATATTTCATATTTTTCATCTAAATATTTTAATTTTTTTATAAATTTAATAATTTTATGCAATATTATCACCTATTTTATTTTTAATCATCTTCTTCTTTTTATAAATTGAAATAATTAGAAAATTAAAAAAGGTGTAATTGATATAAATAATCAACTACACAAAATATATATATTATAATTTTAAAAGTTTTTCCAAGTTTTTGGATAAAACAATAATAAAATAGGAAATATTTCTAATCTTCCTGCTAACATTGTAATTGATAATATTATTTTGGAAAAATTAGAAAAAATAGCAAAGTTCCCAACTGGTCCTACTTTTCCTAATCCAGGACCAACATTACTTAAACAAGATAATGTTGCCGTAAAATTAGTTAGTATGTCTTGTCCATCAATGGAAATAATAAATGTGACTATTCCTAAAATAATTATATAAGTAATAAAGAAGACATTAACACCTTTTATTACTGATTCATCTAATGGTTTTTTATCCATTGTTATTACTTTAACACTTTTAGGATGTAATAAACTTTTAACTTCGCGAAAGAATGATTTAATTAAAATAATTACTCTTGATACTTTTAATCCACCACCAGTGGAACCTGCACATGCCCCAACAAACATTAAAAAGACAATTATACATTGTGATAATGCTGGCCATGTATTATAATCAGCTGTGCAAAATCCTGTTGTGGTAACAACGGAGACGACATGAAATGAGGAATATCTTAATGATTCTCCTATTGTATTATAAGCATCTTTTACATTAAAATATAAATTCAAGGTAACAACTATTATTGCTATCGCAACAATAGAAAAATAACCAATTAATTCTTTATTTTTAAAAGCATTTTTTAAATTACCAATTAATATTAAGAAAAATATATTAAAATTTATGCCAAAAATAAACATAAATATTGTAATAACTACTTCAAAATAAACAGCATTATTATAACCATGTAATGCATAATAACCTATACTATCTTGATACATACTATATCCACCTGTTCCTGCTGTTCCAAACGAATGAACAAGGGAATCATATAAAGGCATTCCACCACATAATAATAAAATTATTTCAATTAATGTTAATACAATATAAATTGAATATAAAATTCTAGCTGTTGTTTTAACTTTATATACTAATTTACCTACTTGGGGACCTGTCGATTCAGCCTTCATTAAGTTAATACTTCTCGCATCAGATGTTGGGATAATGGCAATCATAAAGACTAAAACTCCCATTCCTCCTATCCAGTGGGTAAGGCTACGCCAAAATAACATTCCTTTACCTAATGCCTCAATATCATTTAAGATTGTTGCTCCTGTCGTGGTAAAACCTGACACTGTTTCAAAAAAAGCATCAGCAAAATTAGTTATATCACGACTAATAATAAAAGGTAGGGAGCCAAATAATGATATTAAAATCCAACTAATTCCTGTTATGACAAATCCTTCTTTCGCATATATTATTTTATTTTCTGGTTTTTTATAACTTAAAATAAACCCTATAATAAATAAAATAACTAATGGAATGAGAAATGCATACCATGTATTTTCTTTATAACATAAAGAAATTATTAAAGGAAAAAGTAAGAAAAAAGCAACAATTTTTAATAATTGACCAAGCATATAAAAGATCATTTTATAATTCATAATACACCTTTATAATAATATATCATGTAAACTAGTAATTGTATTTTCATAAGAAAAAATTATTACTGTGTCATTAATATATATTTGGTCATCTCCAGTTGGAATAATAACTTTCCCATCACGAATGATTGTAGCAACTAATAAATTAGATTTTAATTTTAAATCTTTTAATGAAATATTAATTAATTCTTCATCATCATTAACAATGAATTCCACAGCTTCTACACGATTATTGGCAATTTTATGTAGTGTTTTAACTTCAGCTTCATCATTCACTTGTAAATTACGTACATAACGTAATATTTGATTTGATGTTAAAAACTTAGGAGAAATAATACTTTCAATTCCTACTTTTTCAAATATATCAATGAATTGATGACGATTTATTTTTGTTATTACTTTATCGACATGTAAACTATTAGCAAACATGGAAATGATGATATTTTCTTCATCCATTCCTGTTAATGAGACAATGGCATCAACTGTTTCTAATCCTTCTTCTAATAATAAAGCTTGATCAGATCCATCAGCACAAATAACTAATATATCAGGATATATTTCACTTAATTCAGCACATCTTTCTGGACTTGATTCGATTACTTTAACTTTAATTCCTAAATCTAATAGATTTTTAACTAAATAAAAAGTAATTTTACCACCACCAACTATCATACAGTTGCGTACTTTTCCTTTTTGAACACTTAAAAATTTAAATGTTCTTTCCATATTGTTTTTATCTAATATGACATAAAGTTTATCATCAGCAGCAAATGTATAATTACCACGGGGAATGATAATTTCTTTATTTCTTTCAACTGTACAAATCAATATTTTATCACGATCTTTTTTAGGAAGTGATGACAATTGTTTTCCAATCCATTCAGAATTAGCAGGCATTTTAAGTTCAACAAGTTCAACTTTACGATTAGAAAATGAATCTACTTTTAAAGTTGAGGGATATTTAATTATTTTTGTAATGGCTTCAGCTGCTTCATATTCAGGATTTATAATAAAATTAATATCAAGTTCATTTGTTAGGAAATCAATTTGTTTTGAATAATCAGGATCTCTAACACGAGCTACTGTTTTAATTTTTTTCATTCTCTGAGCTACTAAACAACTTAAAATATTAAGTTCGTCACTAGATGTCACAGCAATAAATAATTCAGCTTTATTAACTTCAGCTCGTAACTGTGTATCAAAATTTGCTCCATTTCCAACAACACCTAAAACATCATAAGATGCAACTATATCATTTACTACATTAGGATCTGTATCAATAATAGTTACATCATGATCTTCTTTGGATAATTGTTGAACCAATGTACTACCTACTTTTCCTATTCCCACAATAATTATTTTCATATTACATTTATTATTACAAAACGAAGTTTTAAGCCTTTCAATTTATTATTTTATAAAAAATGCAATAGCTGCACAACCAGGTCCTGTATATGTACCTGTTGTACCTCCTATTTCTTCATGAATATTTGGTCTTAGTTTAGTTAATTGTGTTAAGCAATTGCTTAATATTTCTTTTTCAGCTTTCCCTGCTGCATCAGCAATTACTGAATCACGATCATAATCAACATCATAATCTTCATTTAACATTTTACAAATTGTTTTAGCAGCTTTATTTATACCAATAGCTTTAGCACAACCAATGATTTCTCCATCTTTCATAGTAAGAATCGGTTTAATATGTAAAACATTAGCAATTGTAAAGGCAGCTGTTGATAATCTTCCACCTCTTCTTAAATAATTTAAATCACTAACAAATGCTAACATTACAATTTTAGTTTTAGCAATTTCTAATTTTTGTTTTATTTCTTTTAATGGTAATCCTTGTTTGATTAGATGGACAGCTTCTTCAACAAGTAATCTAAATGGCATAATAGTGAATGTAGAATCTATAATTTCAATATGTTCACTATTAATTTCATCTTTCGCAATACGTGCTGAATTGTATGTACCTGATAATTTACTAGATAAAAAAATACCTAAAACTTCATCACCTTGATCTAGTATTTCCTTAAATTTTTCTTCGAATTGAACTGGATTTATTTGTACTGTTTTAGGTAAATTTTTAGCTTTTGGTAGTTTTTCAAAAAATTCTTCTCTTGTTATAGTAACACCATCTAAATATTCTTCACCATCGATAAATATTTTTAAAGGCATTACTTCTATGAAATCTTCCGTTGCTTCATTAGGAAGAATATCACATGTTGTATCAACAACTAATTTAATTGACATATTTCTTACCTTCTATCTGTCTATTGTATAACTAATATATTATCACAAATTGATAAAAAAGTAAATAGGTAAATGAAATTTAAAAAATGAGATTTTAATTAAATCTTAATATGAATAAATTAAACGGCTTGATAAATCAAGCTTTGATAAATCAAACCGTTTAAAATATTAATTATTTATTTTTTGAATTGCATGAACAATTATATCAAAATCAAAAATATTTTTCATTGATAAATTATTGTTATCTTGATCAATAAATTCAATTTGCATAATGAATGTTTTATTATTACCTACTTCTACTATTCCTAAAGGATTGTCAATACTACCAAAATTATTATTTTCATTCATATTAAATTTAATTTCTTTGTTATCTTCTATATATGTTATTATTATTTGACTTGCTAATGAAGGTAAATCTTCTTTAGTTTTTATTTCGATGTAATAATTAAATGCCACTGTACTATTTAAACTTGATAATAACATTGTTGATGAATATTTAGAGCCTGGTACTATGATAAATTTACTGCCAAATATATTTTCTTTATTTCCTTTTGTGAAATCAACTATTGTTTCATCTATATTATCTTCTAAATATCCTTTTTCATTTAATGATTTATATTCTAATTTAATTCTTTGTAATGATATATTTAATTCTCCTGCTTGTAAATGATTAATAATTTTTTTATTTTGTAAATAAACAGAATATGTTATTCCTACTAAAATAATTGAAGATAACATTAAAATTATTAGACACAAAAATATTATTTTAGTTCTTTTCTTCATGTATTTTGCCTTTTTTCTTTAATTCTTTTTTTAAATTTCTTTCTTCCATTATAGAATGGATTGTTAAATCGATACTTTCTTTAGCAGCATCTTTTGCTTCAATTGAATCAATTTTTAGTTGTGTTGGTAATATTTTCACATTCAAATTTTTTTGTTTCATATAATCATTAAAGCGATTATTACCTAAAATAAATTCACATATTATTTCTTCTCTTTTGATAACCATTCTAATGACTCTTTTGCTATATAATTTGACATCTTCATAATTTTCTGTCAAACGATGTTTCACATTTTCTTTTTCTTTAGCATAATTAATTATTTCATCATACCATGATTTCTTTTCTTCATTTAGTAACATATATTTTTCTAAGTGAGTTAATTTAGGTAAAGCTAGAAATGTTTTTATATTATTTTCATTAATAGTTTTTTCTGTTGTTAAATTATCTAATTTTATGTTTTGTTTATTTTCTTCAATTATTTGTTGATCTTTTTTAACTTCAATAATTATTTTTTTTCTTTCTTTATTATCTAAGATTAAATCACGAATAACAATAATAAGGGAAAATATAGTCATTATAATTACAATTATCATGATAATAATGATGAGACTATTCATTTATTCCTCCTCATTTAATTATTTATGTTTACTTCCATTAAAATAGTTGCTTGGGATAAACTAATTTCATTTCCCGCATCTTTTGATAAAGAAAAGCAAATGGTAATGGGAGTTTTTTCTTGTTGATTAAAAGATAATGAATATTTTTTGTTTATTTCATTTCCGGGAATTTTAAATGTTTCTTGATTTGTTTTAATGGTAATTGTTATAAAATTATATATAATATTATCTTCTTGTTTTAATATATTAAAGTTAATGTTATTTGTTTTATTTTTTGTATTAATATAAATAATATATTCTTTGTTATCTCCTGGATTAATACCATTTATATCAACTTTTAAATTATTTTTTGCTTTATTATTTAAGATAACATTTGATGATAAAGTATCAACATTACTTAAATCAATATAATTGTTTTTATTTGTTACTATATTATAAATAATAATTCCTTGACATAAAAAGATGATAAAAATAGAAATAAATAAACATATATGTAATGCTTTTTTCATTTTATCTTCACTATATTTGTTCTAATTTAAATCCCATGTATAATATAATAATCCTTTAGTACCAGTTTTACCATTTAATGTATCTAATCCTCCTGTTGCAGTATCTTTTCTTTCAGAATATGCAGCATTTTTGCCAAATGAATTTGTTCCATCAATTATTACGCTACATGGAGCATTGTAAGATACACCTTCATCATCTTTATACATCATGCCAATATCACCCCAACCTTGGGTTGTTTCTAATGTTTTAATTGATGTTAAATGGACATTTTCTGCTTTGGCTAGGGATATTCCACATTTATGATATCCACTTATTTCAATATTTTTTAATGTGAAATTTTTTACACCATGTAAATTAATGCCATGTCCTAAACTACCAATAACATTAACATTTTCTAAATATCCTTCTTGAACTATTTCTTCAGCGTGGTCGATTGCGGAAAACTTAATTGCTGATACATTATTATTTTGAGATGTTGTTTTAAATGTCATATTTTTTATTGTTACATTATTACCACCAAATAATACTCCTGCTTGGTCTGCACATGAGAATTCTTTAGTATCAATTATTGTTTTAGATGTTCCTTGACCAATTAAAGTAATATTATTACTACGAATGTTTAATTGTTCATTAGATGTTGGACTAAATGTTCCTTCAGAAAAATAATATGTTACACCATCAGTAAAAATAATTTCATCTAATGAAGTTCCTTCATTTACATATACTTCATTTAAAATAGTTATATTAGTATTATCTTTAACTTCATTTGTTATAACATAATTTAATGGTTTTTCTTCTGTAGTTCCCATACCTAATAAATAATAATCTGTTTTATTAACTAATTTAGTAATTATGCCATTTAAATTAATTGTTACTTTACAATCTTTATCAATTATTAGATTATTATATACACCATCATTTGGACTATATACACCAACAAATACACCAACAGAGCCATATTCTTCATTTGATTTTTCATAATCTAATGTTACATTTCCTTTTAATGTAACATTTTTAATAAATCCACTACCTATTTCTAATGTATGAGCAGCAAATGTTCCTACTTGACTTCCTTTTGCTGTCACATTTTCTAAAGTTAGATTTTGTAATTCTAACGCTCCTGCATAACCAAATAAACCACTTTTACCTGTTGAATCTTTACCCAAATTGATATTTGATATTGTATGATATTCACCATTAAAACTAATCCATTGACCATTAATTGGACTAAATTCTTTTATTTCGGTCATATCAAGATCTTCTTTTAAGAAAATCATGATTGATCTTCCTTCGCCTTTAACAATATATCCTTTATTAATTGCTTCACCTAAATCAACTAATCCTTTAGGTGTATAAATTTCATATGTTGTTGTTGCTTTTCCACTTTCATTATATTCTGTTAATATTTTCATATTACCATCATAACTTGTATTTGCATTTGATGATAAAATAGTTGGTGTACCATTATAAACATTACCAAATAGTCCTGAATAACTCTTTGTTAATAAACTTAATTTTGTATTAGATAATTTTCCATTAAAAGTCACATTTTCAAGGGTTGTATTTTTCATTACTCTACCAGTAATGCCGCCAATCCAACCACTATCACCTGTAATATTACTATTTACATGACAATCTGTAAATTTAGTATTTGGATTATCTCCACCTTCAGCACCTAAAATACCACCAACATTACTTACACCTATAACATTTAAATTAGTTGTGATATGATTAAATGAAACGTTATAATCACCAAAACTTGTTATACCACCTGTATTAGTTGCTGATATTGTTTTAACATATGATTCATTTGTAACATCAATATGACAATTATTGAATGTTGTTGTTTGACAATATCCAACAAGTCCTCCTGCCCAGCCATTTTGGGAATCAATTTTAACTAAACCTTTTAAATTGACATTTTCAATTGTTAATGGGGTTGCAATACCTACAACACTACCTACATAATCTGTTTTATTTTTTCCACCTTTAACAGTTACATTTTCCACTGTAAAGTTTTTAATTGTTACTCTTGGTCCATCTCCACCACTATAGACACTACCAAATAAACCAATACTTCCTGTTTCTTTGTTTATATTTAAATTACTAATAATATGATTCATACCATCAAAGGTTCCATGGAAATGTTTATTATTATAACCAATTGGTGTCCAATCAATTCCTGTTAGATCTATATCACTTAATAAAACAACTGTTTCTTTGACAAAATCTTTACCTGTATTAACTTGAGTAGCAAATTCAACAAATGATTTAGGAGTTGTTACTACATAATTACCATCTGATGTTTTCATGAAGCGACAATTTACATATTTAATATTTACATCTTCTTCATTATTTTTAAATGTGTCATGATTAGGATTATCACTTCTTCCTACGATAGAATTAACATTATAATCTTTATCACCATAATAATTTGTACGATCAATTGTTAATGTGACATTTTTAAGAATATTGTTTTGGTAAAATTTTGCTGATCCAGTTCCACAACCTGCTAAACCACCTAAATCACGATATGCTGTCAACTCAACGTTTTCAACAACACAGTTATCGATATGATATTGACCACTATCTTGTAATTGTCCAACAATTCCACCGACTTTATCACCATTATCGTAACTTCTACCATCTGCTTTATCTGGTGTACATATACCTATGATATCTTTTACTGATGAATTTGTTATATTACCATATATACTTCCAACAATTCCTCCTAACCAGTGTGATGTATGAATTGTTGCTTTTTCCACATGAACATTATCAATACTAGATGTATATAAATTACCACCTAATACTCCTGCATAATATTTAGAAGTAATTTCAGCACCTATAAAATTAATGTTTTTGAATTTACCATTTTGAGTTGAACCAAATAATCCACCATAAAGTTCATTTGTTCTTGTTACATTTAAATTAGAAATTGTAAATGATTTACCATCAAAGGTTCCATCAAAATGATTTTCATTAATACCATTGATACCAATTGGTTCCCATTCTTCATTATTTAAATTAATGTCATTCATTAAATAAACTGTTTTTCCTTTATATGATGTACCGTCAATATTAATTGAATCTCTAAATTCTTTTAAATCACTTGCATTATATAAATATACTTCATTATTATCTTCTTGTTTTACTGGTTCTTCAACATGAGCATTAGCTTGAACAGCATAAATAACGATTGTTAATGAACAAGATTGTTCTTCTAATTCATTTGTTACTTCAATTGGTAATTCAATACTTAAATGAATTGAATCTAATTTAGTTTCTTTTAATTTAGTATCTGACCATTTAGAAACGATTGTTAAACCATTTTTAATTAATTCTAAATCATTATTTTTAATTGATGCTTTGATATTTAATGAATTAAATAATTGTTTAGATAATTCATCATTAGCTATCAATTGTAATTGATAACGAATTGATATTGTACTATTATTTTGTAATTCAATATCAAATTCAGCTTTATCCATTGGAGCTATATGATTAAGTTCTAAACTTCCATCAATTATTTTAGCACTTCCTCCTAAAGCAAAAGTACCATCACTTTGTAATTCATTATTTGTATATGTTTTTAGATTAGAAAGATTACTAACAACATCAACTTTACCTGAAGTAATTGCGATGTTGTTTTTACTTTCACTTGTAAATAAAGCAAATGTTGAACCTACTATGATACTTAAACATAATAAAATGATTAACATTGCTCCTGTTAATATTTTTTTAGTATTTTTCATTCTCTTCTCCTTTTTAAATACTTTGTGTTGCATGAACGATTAAATCAAATTCGACTTCTTGATCAAAAGCATCATTATTAACATTTTCTTGATTTAAAAACATTAATTTAACTTGAAATTTTGTACTTTCATTTTTTAATACTTGACCAATACTTTCTGTTTCACTTCCCATTTGTAACCCATTAGATAATAAATTTGATTTAGTAGTATTAGTTTTTATATCGATGAATGTTAATTGTAATTGTTTAATTAATTCGGTTTCTTCACCATTTTTTATAACAATTTCAATGTAATAATCAATGGCTACATCACCAAGATTTTTTAATATTAATGTTGCTTCATAGCTACTTCCAGGTACAACTTTGTCTATTTCTTTAATACCAAATAGATTTTCATTTGTACTTTTTGTAAAATCAATTAATTGATTATTTGTTTCTTCTTTCATTGTGCCATTTTCTTGTAATTTATTAGTTACTAATTTTTCACGTTGTAATGTTAGGTCGAGATGTCCCGCTTGTAAATGTTGGGTGGTGGTGACATTTTTAGTAAATAGGGCAAATGTACTTCCACAAATTATCATTAAACAAGCTAGAATGGTAAGACATGATATTATGATGACTCTTTTTTTATTCATTGTTCTCCTCCTTTCTGTAAAGTCTCTATTCTCTTCTTTAACAAGTTAATTTCTTCTTCAGTTTCTTTCTTTTTCTTTTCATTTATAATATTAATTATTTTAATTATTTCTAAAATAATAATGATAAATGAAGGTAGAATTATTAAACATCCAATACCAATTGGTTGTTTTAAAATATATATTATTTTTCCTAATAAAACATTTTTATAAACTACTTTACCAATTATGTAATTAGGACTATTAATATCTCTTGTATCAATTGTTTGAGAAGATGTATTACTTTCAATATCTTGATTATCTCCTTGTAATGTAATGATAAAACCATTATCAACTTCTTGAATATTTATAATACGATGGGTAATTGTTTCTTGTTTAATATAAACATATTTAAATGTTAATACATCCCCTACTTTTAATGATTGATACCATTCATATTCATGGTTATTATCTACTTGTTCAATTATGATCATACTTTTTAAAGGAAGAGATTTAATTTTATATTGATTTGTTTCTTTGCTCCCTTTTTCCATTGATTCAGATGTTACTATTCTTATCTGATGATTCATAATACTTACAACATCATTATTTTTCTTTGATTTAATAACAACATATAAAAATAAAATAGCTAAGATAATAAAACTATATAAAATTACTGCAAAGACTTTATTTAGGAAACTAAATAATTTTATGTTTTTCATATTGTTTTTATGCACCTCTTTGATTATATATATTATATATAAATTAAATATTTATAAATTATTATTAATTGATTATTTCCTACAATTATATTTAATATTTTTTATTATTTTATTTATTACATGTAGTATATCACAAGAGTAATGTCGAAAAAATAAAAAGCATGACAGCAAAATAAAAAAGTCAACATTTCTATTGACTTTCATTTTTTATTTTATTATGTTGATAAAATCTAGTAAATTATCTATTTCATATGTAGAGTTAATCGTCGCTACTTTATGACGAGGATTGAACCAACATGTATCAATTCCCGCATTAACTCCACCTTGAATATCAGATGTTAAACTATCGCCTAATAATATTACTCTTTGAGGATTTGTTATTTTTAAATCATTAAAAACATAATCAAAGAATTCTTTTTTAGGTTTTTGATAACCTATTTTTTCAGATATATATATTTTGGTAATATATTGTTTTATTGGTGATAATTCCATTCTTCTTTCTTGAACAATTGCTGTTCCATTTGTAACGATATATAATGGATATTGTTTACTAATTCTTTTCACAAGTTCTAAAGCATTAGGTAAAAGAATAGATTGTTCACGTAAGATTGAAAAATATAATTTATTAATTTCTTCGGGATTTTCTTTTTTACCTAATTTATCAAAAAATTCAGCAAATCTTTTAACTAATAAACTAGGTTTATCAATTAAATTATTTTCAAACATTTTCCAATAATTAATATTAATTTCATGATATAATTGACAATTTTCTAAAGTTGGATTAATTCCATAATGTTTCATAACTTCTTGTACTGCTATTTTTTCAGATTGCGTAAAATCTAAAAGAGTATCATCAGCGTCAAATAAAAGAACATCATATTTTTTCATTATTTTCCTCTTCTTTATTCGATACATTTAAACTTAATGGTTTTAAAGCATTAATAATATTACCTATAAAATTCTTTTTAAAACAAAAATAATCAATAATATAATGAATTATAAATATACATGCACCAGTAAGATTACATAATATATCATACATTGTATCAAATACTCCTGTATCTTCCCAATGTTGAAAATTTAAAGAAAAAATACGATCGGCAGTAAATTCAAAGCATTCCCATAATGATGCACATGCCATTGATGTAATAAAACAAAAGAAAGCAAATAATACGGGGGTTAAATGATAATATTTGAATTTACAAAGGAAAATTAAGCCTAAATAACAACCAATATATCCCCAATATGTATGACATAAAATATCCCACCATGAAAATCTATCATATAATTTCATTATACTTCCTAATGATATTGCTAATGTTAGAAATATATCATAAATTATTTCTAAACCAAATGGCATTTTAAATAATTTTAAAAAATGTACCATCCATATTAATATAAATAAACACACCATAATTAAAATATCTGGTAATTTAACATCATATGTAAATATGCGATATATGCAACTAGCAATACCAATAATTGTTGATATAATTGGTAGTAGATATTTTTTAGACATTTTTTCCCTTCTTTCTTATATTATTGCTATTAATTATTTATTATTAATATTATTAATATTATTAATATTATTAATATTATTATTATCTGATTTATTACATTTACTACAACAATTTATATCATTTTGTTTAATATCTTTATGACAATTTTTATTATGACAATTCTTACAAGGTGAAGAATTATTTTTAATAATACCAAAATAGAAAATTAATGATAAAACTATTATAATAATAATTAATAAAATTATATCGACAAAATTCATTATATCACCTTTAATATTAAAGAACCAATGCCAAAAATAAGACTTCCGAGAATCCATGCTAGTCCTGTTTGAAAAGATATGGCAATTAATAATTTCTTTTTACTGCCTAGTTCTTTATACATTGCCCCTATTGCCCCAAAGCAAGGAGCACTAAATAAATTAAATACCATAAAGGCATAACTAGATAATGGCGTCATATTACTAAATATTTTTGAACTAAAAATGGCATCTGAATCACTGACGTTATCAGCTAATCCTGCAATAACAGACATTGAAGAAACTACTTGTTCTTTTGCAACTAAACCTTGTACAGCAGAAACTGTTGCGCCCCAATTCCTTTCCCCTAAAATTGGATAAAAAATCCAAGAAAAAGCTTTACCAATAGAGGCTAATATACTGTTATCAATTCCTAAAGAATATTTAGCTTCAATTTTTTTGTCATCAATTTTCACAACAATTTCTTTTCTTTGATCTTGATTACCATTAAAATATTTTTCTAAAGTAAGAGGATAAATATACCATTCTGACCATTCACCATCTTTAAAACGTAGATATAAATTATTTTCATATTTAGCTTGAACATTATTATCAGTAACATTAAATGAATCATATCCAACTTCTTCAGCTAATGATTCAATAGAAATATCATCTATTACTTGCCATGGACTATCAGTATATTCCATTTTCCAACTAAATGATAATAATAACCAAACAATTACTGAACAAAGTAAAATAATCGTACCTGCTCTTTTAATAAATGCAACTGATTTATCAAAGACATCTCTTAATACATATCTAGGACTTGGTAATTTATATTCAGGAAGTTCTGATATAAAAACGGAAGATGATGATTTAAAAAAGAATTTTTTCATAACAATTGCACTTAATAAAATAATTACAATTGATAAAAAATATACTGAAATTGTAATCCATGGAACAGCTTTAGTAAAAAAGTTTGTGGCAAAAAGAATGATTATTGGTAATTTAGCACTACATGGAATGAATGGTGTTAACATTATTGTCATTCTTCTTTCAGTTTCATCTTCCACAGTTCTCGTACTCATTATTCCAGGAACACTACATCCCGATCCAACAATAAAAGGAATTAAACTTTTTCCTGATAAACCAAATTTACGAAAAACTTTATCTAAGAAAAAAGCTATTCTACTCATATATCCTGATGTTTCTAATAAAGAAATACATAAAAACAAAATGATAAGTTGAGGCACAAAACTTAAAACAGCACTTATTCCTGCTAATATACCATTACATATAAGACTTACTATCCAATATGAAGCACCAATATTTGTTAGTAATGTTTCTAATGATGAAGATAATTTTTGAAACAATGAATCAATTATATCAGAAAGTGCTCCACCAACATATGGACTTACAGCTAAAAAATAAACTAAAGCCATAATACAAATAAAAATAGGAATAGCTAACCATTTATTTAAAAATATTTTATCTAATTTATCAGTAATACTTTCTCCTTTTGATTTAACTTTTACTGATTTTTGTTTAACATCAATGATATAATTATATCTTTCATTAGCAATAATTTGTTCAATATCATATTTGTATTTTTGTTCTATTTGTTTTCTTTCATTTAATATATATTCATCATTAGTTTTAAATGATGGATCATCTTCTAACATTTTCACTGCAATAAATCTTTTATTATCACAATTTAAATTTAAAATGATTTTATTTAAACATTTTTCAATATCATTGGGATATATTTCATTATGAATATTAGGTAAATAAGTTCTATTATTTATTATTTGAATTAGTGTATCTATTCCTGATCTTTTTAAGGCTGATATTTTAATAATAGTTGTTTTTAAATTATCAGATAAAATAGATGTATCAATATCTATTCCTTTTTTTTCTAACATGTCACACATATTTAAGGCAATAATAACTGGACAATCTAATTCTAATAATTGGGTTGTTAAATAAAGACTTCTTTCAATACAAGTTGCATCAATTATATTAATTATTAAATCTGGTTTATCTTCTAAAACAAATTTTCTTGAAACTTCTTCTTCAGTTGTATATGGACTTAATGAATATATTCCAGGTAAATCAACAACTTCATGATTAGTATTTTTTATTGTACCAATTTTTCTTTCTATTGTTACTCCTGGCCAATTACCAACTTTTTGATTTGTTCCTGTTAATAAATTAAACAAACTTGTTTTACCACTATTTTGGTTACCAACAAGAGCTATTTTCATTATTCAATCACCACTATATCTATATTTTCCATATCGATTCTTCTAATACACAATTCATATCCACGAAGTTCAATATCTATTGGATCTCCCATTGGAGCTATTTTTTTAATTTTCACAATTACATCAGTTGTTAATCCCATATCTAATAAATGTCTTCTAAGAGCTAAATTGTCATTATGTAAAGCTGTTATACGGGCTATTTGACCCTTTTTTAAATCACTCAAATGACCTGTATCTCCAGCTTTTAATCGACCTTTTTTCAACATTTTCCCTCCTAATAATACATTATATTTTAAATATTATACACCATTATTTGTTTAAAGTCAAAAGAGACTATTTAAAATTTTTTGTTAATAAATAATAATATATTGAAGAAATTGTTTTAGAATCTTTTATTTTACCTTCTTTTATCCATTCAATAACTAGTTCTAATGGAACTAATATTACATCAACAAATTCATCTTCATCTAAATTTAAATTACCTTTGGTAAATGATGTAACTAAATATATATGAATAATTTCATCACTATAACCAATTGCCGGATAAATTTCACCAATTTTTTTTATATTATTAGCAATTAATCCTGTTTCTTCAGCTAATTCTCTTTTAGCAGCATTTAATGGATCTTCATTATGATTTAATTTTCCTGCTGGTATTTCTAAGACGACATCGTTAATTGGGTAACGATATTGTCTTTCTAAATATATTTCATTATTTTCATTTATAACTAAAATGGCAGATGCTCCTGGATGTTCAATTACTTCCCGATATGCTCCTTTACCATTTGGTAAAGAAATGGTATCTTTTTTTATGGTTAATAAATTACCTGAAAAAACATAATCTGATTTATGCATTGTTTCTTTTAAATCAAATGTTGCTTCTAAATCGATAATTGTACACGTAAATGATGAATCTATTTTAGTTATTTTTCCATAACTTATTTCATCATTACATTTTATTTTAACTAATTGATTAATTGCAATTTTTTCTTCTATTTTCGAAAATTGATAAATAATTGGTTTATTTTTTCTTTCATTAAAAGTTTGTTGGGATATAATAATTTCTAACATATTTAATAACCTCGTATATATTCTATAATATTATATCAAAAAAAGACAGGTTCGTAAACCTATCTTTTAAAAACATTTTATTGTTTTTTAATAAACAGAAATTTTACCATTAACTATACCAACAATATATTTACGTTCTGAGGTTAGTTTACCTGTAATAATATCACGAGCTAGTAATGTTTCAACTTCTCTTTGAATGTAACGTTTAACTGGACGTGCACCATATTCTGGGGTATATGAATGATCTAAAATATAATGTTTTACATCATCACTAAATTCAATAGATATATATTGTTCTTTTAAACGATCTGCTAATTGATTTAATAATTTATCAACAATCTTTAATTGAACATCTTTATTTAATGGATGGAAAGTAATTATTTCATCAATTCTATTTAAGAATTCTGGACGGAATTTTGTTTTTAATAATTCCATTACTTTATCTTCACTTTTATCATTTAATAGATATTCACTACCTAAATTAGATGTCATAATAATAATTGTATTTTTAAAATCAACTACTCTACCTTGAGAATCTGTCAATCTTCCATCATCTAATATTTGTAATAAAATATTAAATACATCGGTATGAGCTTTTTCAATTTCATCAAATAAAACAATTGAATAAGGATTTCTTCTTACTTTTTCCGTTAATTGTCCGCCTTCTTCATATCCAACATATCCAGGAGGTGCTCCAATTAATCTACTAACAGAGAATTTTTCCATATATTCACTCATATCAAGTCTAACAATATGTTGTTCACTATCAAATAAAGCTTCAGCTAAACTTTTCGCAACTTCTGTTTTACCTACACCTGTTGGACCTAAGAATAAGAATGAACCAATAGGACGATTTTGGTCTTTAATTCCTGCTCTTTGACGAAGAATTGAATCACTAACTAATGTTAATGCTTCATCTTGACCAATTACTCTTTTCATTAAAGTTTCTTTTAAATTTAGAACTTTTTCTCTATCACCTTTCATTATTTTAGAAATTGGAATATTAGTACTTTTCGCAATTATTTTCGCAATCATTTCTTCAGTTACTTCTTCACTTAATAAATGATCTTCTTTAGAACCTAAATTATAATTTTCCAATTCTTTTTCTAATGAGGGAATAGTTTGATATTTTAATTCCGAAGCCCTTTTATAATCACCACTATTAAAAGCTTGGTCTAATTCAAATTTAGCTTTTTCAAGCTTATTTTTTGTTTCTTTAGCTTGCGAAATAGCTTTCTTTTCATCTTGCCAACGTTTAGTAAGAGATGATTCTTCATCCCTTAATGATTTTAATTCTTCTTCTAGTTTAGATAGTCTTTCTTTGCTATTTTTATCAGTTTCTTTTGTTAAGGCAACTTTTTCAATTTGTAATTGAGTAATCTTACGAGTTACTTCATCTAATTCAGTTGGCATTGATTCAATTTCAACTTTAATATTAGCACATGCTTCATCTATTAAATCAATGGCTTTATCAGGTAAGAATCGATCTGTTAGATAACGATTAGATAATGTTACAGCACTTACTATTGCATTATCAGTTATACGTACACCATGATGTGATTCAAATCTTTCTTTTAATCCTCTTAAAATACTAATACTATCTTCCACAGTTGGTTCTTTAACAAGAACTTGTTGGAAACGTCTTTCTAATGCGCGATCTTTTTCAATATACATACGATATTCATTTAAAGTCGTTGCACCAATACAATCAATTTCACCACGAGCTAGCATAGGTTTTAACATATTTCCTGCATCTAGTGCTCCATCAGCTTTACCAGCTCCTACAATTAAATGAATTTCATCAATGAAAAGAATAATCTTTCCATCGCTTTCTTTGATTTTATTTAAAACAGCTTTTAATCTTTCTTCGAATTCCCCTCTGAATTTTGCCCCAGCAACTAAGGCACCCATATCTAATTCATATATTGTCTTATTTTTTAAGGTTAGAGGAACATCTTCTTTTACAATTCTTTGGGCTAAGCCTTCAATAATTGCTGTTTTACCGACACCTGGTTCACCAATTAAAATAACATTATTTTTGGTCTTACGAGCAAGAATTTGAATAATACGGCGGATTTCATCGTCACGGCCGATGACGGGATCAATCTTACCTTTCTTCACTTCTTCAACAATGTCACGACCAAATTTTTCAAGAATGTTTTTGTCTTGGCTATAATCTTGCATTTCCATCGTTGTACCTCCTTTTAGCACTCTTTATCATTGAGTGCTAATTATATTATACTCTTTTTTTAAATTGTGTCAATAGATTTTGAAAATTTTTTAAAAAATTTTTTATATTTTATAAAAAGAAAAAGTTGATTTATTAAATCAACTACTTTCTTTAATTATTTACTTTTTTGGGTAAGATACAAAATGACGTAATTGCTTCTTTAACAAAATATTTACCCAATTCTTCTATATCTTTAGGAGTTATTTTATTAATTATTTCTAATATATGAAAAATATTGCTATTTTTTAATTTATATTCTAAAAAGGTAGTACTAATAAATTCAACATTATTAAATGATCTAATAAAACTACCAATTATAGCTTTCTTTATATCATTTAATTCATCTAATGATATATGATATTCATGCATTAAAAGTAATTTGTTGGTTATATAAGCAATAAATTCTTTTTCTTTATAAGTGTTTGTTGATAAACGTAAATAACAACTTGTTTCATCAATTGAACAATTATATGAAAATCCACTTATTAATTCTTGGTCTAACAATTCTTGATAAATTGGCGATGTTATACCAAATGTACTTTCTAACATGATTTTTAATTTATATTCTAATAATAAATATTCATCTTCTTCAAAAGCAAAACATGGTAATTTTAAACCAACTGTTACTTTAGGCATCACAATATCCATTTTACAAGAGCCACTTTTGCGATATACAACATTAGATTCAATTGCATACATTCTTCGAATTATAGATGGTTTAACAAAATGTTTTTTAGCTTGATTTTCTTCAATTATTTTTAAAGCGACATGTGGATCAAAATTTCCTGATATACAAATATACATATTAGATGGATGATAAAAAGTGTTATAACATAAATATAATAATTCTTTAGTAATACTTCTAATTGATTTTTCTGTACCAACTACATCTTCACGATGTAAATTCTTTTTAAAAAGATTTTTCATTAAGCCTGTATATAATCTATCACTTGGCATATCTTGATACATTTTATATTCTTGAATAATTATTCCTTGTTCTTTTTTTACATTTTCATCTGTAAAGAAAGGAGTTTGAACAAAATCAAGTAATAGATTTAATACTTCTTCAAAATGATTTGTGAGTGATACAACATATGCTGTTTGACTATAATCAGTATAAGCATTACTATCAGCACCATATTGTGCCATTAGATTGGTGGCATCAACACCACCAGGCATTTCAAACATTTTATGTTCTAGAAAATGAGCTATACCTAATGGTACTTCAACATATTCTGTTTCATTCATTGGCACAAATTTAATATCTCCTGAACCAAATTTAGTAATAAACGAACAAAATATTTTATTAAAATCTCTTTTAGGAATTAAATAAACTGTTAAACCATTATCTAAAATTTTGGTATATAATGTTTCATCTAAATTATTAAAATATTCTTTTTTCATTTCATTCATTTTCTTCACCTGCTTTTAAAGCAAAAATTGTGTCTAAATAAAAATGATTACTTACTTCAATAATATCTTCTTTAGTAACAGATTTAATTAATTCTAATATTTCTTCTAGTGTTTTCTTTGTTCTTAAACTATTTTTTAAATTAAATATTAAAATTGAATATGGATTATCATCTATTTCATTTAAATCATTAATTAAAAAATCTTTTGCTAGTTTAATTAAATTTTCATCAATTATTCCTTGTTTATATTTTTCAAATTCTTTAATTATTAAATCAATAACAATATTTTCTTTATTTGAATCAATTCCTGCACTTACTACCATTACACCATTATCAACCATTATATCCGAACTTACATCATATGCTAAACTATTTTCTTCACGTATGACAGAAAATAATGTTGAACCAAACATTCCGCCAAACATCGCATTAAAAACTAATAATGGGGCATATAAAGGACTATCATGAGTTATATCATTACGAAAACCCATCATTAATTTAGCTTGTCTAATATCTTGATATTCTTTAATGTGTTTTACTTCTTTATTATTTTTGTTTAAAACAAATGTTTTTAATTCAACCTTATTTTTATTGAAATGAAAATCTTGGAAATAATTTTCTACTTGAATTGGTTCTAAATCACCAATTATGTTAATTCTTACTTCTTCATTATTCAACATTTCTAAATAAAATTGATATAAAGATTGGGGAGTTATTTTTTCTAATTCGTCAATATATCCTAAAGGAAAAATACTTAGAACTTCATTTGGTGCCATGTTTTCTAATAATCTTTTATAAGCATAACGACCTTTATTATTATAAACACTATTTAAGGCATCTTTTAATGAACGTTTTTCTTCTTGAAAAATCATTTCACCAAAACCATTATTAATAATATGGGGATTAAAAATAATTTCATGTAATAAATTAAATGCTTCTTGTAAAACATTTTTATCTAATGTATATTTATCATGAATTGTATCCAATACAAAATTTGTTATTGATGTATTGTATGTTGCATTATATGTAGCATATACACTTGTATCATATAAAGAAAATGCATATCTAGCTAATGAACTTTTGGTAGGAAAAAGAGAACATGTATTAGCAATAACTCTAGTAAGCATTGATCTTAATGTACAATTTTCTTTAGTAAATGAACCTAAAAAAGAAACAATAACGGAAACTGTTTTAAACTTATTTGTTTTAATTAAGGTAGTTTTAGCACCATCTACTTGAATATCATATTTATTTAACATTAAATCACCTATTTATTATTTTATCACATTTTTTTATATTTATTAAAACAATTTTTTTAAACATTTTATTTAACAAGAAATTATGAAAAATAGCGAGATAACTCGCTATATTCATTTAAGGGCTGCTTCAAGAGCAATTTCCATCATTTTATTAAAAGATTCTTCTCTTTCTTTAGAAGTTGTTTCTTCTTTAGTAATAAATGAATCTGATACTGTTAATAAGCATCCTGCCTTTTTTCCTAAAGCTTTGGCATTAGCAAATAAAGCAAATGATTCCATTTCCACAGCTAAACATTGATATTTTTCAGCTACATCTTCTAATACATTACCAACTTGGCGATAAAATACATCAGATGAATGAATTCTTCCTTCAATGACTGGATAATTTAATTTTTTAGCGGCTTTTTCTAAAGAACGAACTACTGATGTTGTTGCTTTCATTGTTTTTTGTTTCATATTAAAAGCTACTTTAGCAAATGATGACTCACTATAAGCATCTTTAACAATAATAACATCATAAATATTAGCATCTTTAGAATAAGATCCACATGAACCAATTCTTATTATTTCTTCAACATTATATAAATTAAATAATTCATATGAATAAATACCAATACTAGGCATACCCATACCAGAACCCATAACAGTAACTTTTTTGTTTTTATAAGTTCCTGTATAACCTAACATGTTTCTTACACCATTAACTAATGTTACATTTTCTAAATAATGTTCAGCAATATATTTAGCACGTAAAGGATCACCAGGCATTAAAACTGTTTTCGCAAATACATCAGGCGATGTTGCTTCGATATGTGGAGTAGGAATTCCCATATTATTTTTTCCCTTTCGCTTCTTTGATTATTTCAATGCCACTTGATGCACCAATTCTTGTAGCACCTGCTTCAACTGCCCACTTAAAGTCTTCATATGTACGAATACCACCACTTGCTTTTACTTGCATTGTTGAGGAAACTGTTTTACGCATTAAAGCTACATCTTCTTTTGTTGCTCCTTTTGTGCCAAATCCTGTTGATGTTTTCACAAAATTAGCTTTTGCATTTTCGGCACATTTACATACAGCAACTTTTTCTTCATCAGTTAAATAACATGTTTCAATAATTACTTTAACTAATTTATTATTAGCTACATTAACAACACTTTTGATTTCTTCTTCAATATAAGAATAATTATGTTCTTTAGCTTTACCAATATTAATTACCATATCTATTTCATCAGCACCATTATTAATGGCATCTTGTGTTTCAAATGTTTTTGAGGAAATAGTATTAGCTCCTAAAGGGAAACCAATTACTGTACATACTAATACATCACTATTCTTCAACATTTCTTTTGCTAACTTTACATGAGTAGGATTAACACAAACACTTTTAAAATGATTTTCTTGAGCTTCTGAACATAATTTTTTAATATCATCTTCAGTCGCAAAAGCTTTTAATAATGTATGATCAATGTATTTAGCAACATCATTTATTATATTATCCATTTTATCTACCTATGGCATCATAAAGTTTTAATACTTTATAATCTTTATTCATTACAATCTTTTTGATTTTATTCTTTTCTTTTTTACATTTCTTAGCTTGTTTAGCTTTTAAAATATATAAATCAGGCAAAAAGTTTTTAATTTCAGAGATGTATTTATCAATAATATTGAATAATTCATCACGTCTTACTAACATTTGTCCCATTTCTTCATCATTTATACAAACATAATCAACATATGGAGCAAAGATTACAGGTGTACCAAAATTCCAATCATAGCACATTCCTGAATCACCATTAGTATCAACTATTGGATAACATTCATTAACAGTTACTTCATTATGGTAATAATCACATAATCTACTTCTTGATCTTTGGAACTTACAAATAATGTTTAGTTTTTCTTCATCATAATAAATTTTATCTTGCATACCATATTCTTGAATACATTGAGCTCTTTGTCTTTCAAAGAAAGCTAAAAACTCAACCATATTAAAAGGAACAACATCATCGAATGATTCTTGATATATTCCTAAATCAAATTCACGACATAATTTTTGCATTACCATCATTATTTCTTTAGCAAAAAATGATGGAATCATAATAGGTATTTCAATAAAGAATTTGGCATTACTATAAACAGGGCTTAAATTATATATTTTATTAACTCTTGAACGATCAGTAATCCAGTAACTATATTCTAAATCAAAATCAGGATCTTTATATTGTATTTCCACAACTTCATCTGTATAATAAATTTCAAACGTTCCTTGTTGTTCAAAAAAGTCTAATACTTTTTCATAATCTAGTTTTTCTAAGTTACTTTTTCTAAAAAAATGAATGTCCATGACTAACATATTATTACACCTCCTCTTCTTTTAAAACTGATTCACAGCGGCTACAAATTCCATCGTCATTGACATGATCAACAACTTGCCAACAACGTTCACATATTACTCCTTCACGAGCTGTTACAGATATTTTACCTGAATCAAAAGATAATCCTGGGATATCTTTATCACTAATAACAAATTCAGAAACAATAAATACTGTTTTAAAATCTGTATGAATGTTTTCTAATAATTTTCTTGTTTTATCATTTGGATAAACAACTAATTTAGCATTCATTGATTTACCAATTATTTTCTCATTACGAGCCATTTCAATTGCTTTTAAGACATCATTTCTAAATACCATAAATTCTTGATATTTATTTAATAATTCTTGACTATTTTTATATTCTTTCGCTAATGGTAAATTTGTTAGATAAACACTTTCTAATGAAAGTTCATCTTTTAATACAATATTACCTTTTAACATATTATTATAAACTTCTTCAGTTGTAAATGGAATAATAGGTGTTAAATAACGAACAAGAGTAGTTAAATGATCATAAAAGACTGTTTGAATACTACGACGTAATGGATTATTTAAAGATTCAATATATAATATGTCTTTTGTGAAATCAAGATAGAAAGCACTTAATTGATTACTCATATAATTTAAACTTAAACGATATACTTCATCAAATTGATATGATTCATATGCATCACGAACTTTATTAATCCATTCTGATAACATACATTCCATATATTGATCTATTTCAAGCATTTTTTCATAAGGAACAATATCTTTATTTGGATCAAAATCAGATAAGTTACCTAATAAAAATCTAAATGTGTTACGAATTTTACGATATCCTTCAGCACATTGATTTAAAATAGCATCAGATATACGAACATCTTGGGTATATTCAACACTTGCTACCCATAACCTTAAAATATCAGCACCATATTTTTTACATACTTCTTGGGGATCAACAGAATTACCTAATGATTTACTCATTTTATTTCCTGCACCATCTAAAGTAAAGCCATGGGAAATAACTGTTTTATATGGAGCTTGTTTTGTCATAGCAACTGATGTTGATAAACTTGAATTGAACCAACCACGATATTGGTCACATCCTTCTAAATATACATCAGCTGGATAAGGAATTCCTCTAGCTAATAAAACACCATGATGAGACGAACCACTATCAAACCATACATCCATAATATCAGTTTCTTTAGTAAATTTACCATTAGGACTATGAATATTTGTATATCCTTTAGGAAGTAAATCTTTAGCTTCACTTCTAAACCAAATTGCGGAACCATGTTCACGGAATAATTCACTAATATGTTCCATTATTTCTTGGTCTAAAATAGCTGTACCATCTTCAGCATAAAAGACAGGAATTGGTACTCCCCATGCTCTTTGACGACTAATACACCATTCTTCACGATCTTTAATCATATTACCAAGACGAGTTTCACCCCATGATGGAACCCATTTGACATCATGAATTGCTTTCATCATGTCATCTTTTAATCCTTCAATTGAAGCAAACCATTGTGGTGTAGCTCTAAATATAATAGGTTTTTTAGTACGCCAATCATGTGGATAACTATGAACAATTTCATTTTTATGTAATAAGCTATGAACTTCTTCTAAACGTTTAATGATTGCATCATTTGCTTCTTCATAAAACATTCCCGCAAATTCACCTGCTTCTTCTGTCATATATCCTTTACTATCAACTGGGCATAAAATATCTAAATGATATGCTTTTCCGGCAATGAAGTCATCTTCACCATGTCCTGGGGCGGTATGAACTAATCCTGTACCAGCATCTAATGTAACGTGATTTCCTAAAATAATTGGACATTCACGATGATTTAGAGGATGGTAATATGTTACATATTCTAAATCACTACCTTTAATTACTTTTAATACTTCAGCATTGTCACAATTAATTAATTTTAAGAATCCTTCTTGCAATTCTTTAGCGACAACAAAATTACGATCATTAGATTTTAATAATACATAATCAAATAATGGATTAACACATACTGCTAAATTGGCAGGAATTGTCCATGGAGTTGTTGTCCAAATTACGACTTCATCATTAGTTGATAAAATATTTTTACCATTTGCAACTTTAAAAGCTAAATAAATTGTTGTTGCTTTAACATCATAATATTCAATTTCCGCTTCAGCTAAGGCTGATTCACTAGATGGTGACCAATATACTGGTTTTAAACCTTTATAAATATAACCATCTTTTGCCATTTTCGCAAATACTTTAATTTGTTCAGCTTCAAATTCTTTATCTAATGTTAAATAAGGGTTTTTCCAATCACCCATAACACCTAAACGTTTAAATTGTTCTTTTTGAATAGAAACTTGTTTTAAAGCATATTGATAACATAAATCACGGAAATCAGCAACATCCATTGTTTTACGATTAACTTTTTCTTTTTTCACAAGTGCTGTTTCAATTGGTAATCCATGAGTATCCCATCCAGGAATATATGGTGAATAAAATCCTGACATTGTTTTATATCTTATAACAAAATCTTTTAAGATTTTATTCATGGCATGTCCAACATGAATACTGCCATTCGCATATGGAGGTCCATCATGTAAAACAAATGGTTTGTTATCTTTATTTTTTTCAAGAACCTTTTCATATAAATTCATATCTTCCCATTTCTTTAAAATTTCAGGTTCCCTTAAAGGAAGATTAGCTTTCATACTAAACTCTGTATTCATCATCTTTAGAGTGTTTTTATAATCTTTTCCCATTGTACTCTCCTTATAACAATGTTTTACTTTGTATGTAAAACACGTAGCAAATATTTATCTTTCTTAGTCTTTTTTAAAACTTCTTTTAATATAAATCTTCCATAACGATGGATGGAAATTAAATCATCAACTTTAATTATTAAATCGGGCTTTGTTTCAATATCACCATTTACTTTCACATTTTTTAAAGATATATATTGTTTAGCTTTTTCTCTTGATAAATGCATACAATCACTAACAATAATATCTAAACGTAAACTAGAAACAATTATTTCTTCTTCAATGTAATTATGATAAGATGTTTCATTTATTTCATTTAATAATTCATTTATTGAACATATTTCTAAATCGACATTACTTGTTTTTATTTTAATTAAATTTGTCATCACAAATTTTTCTATTTCTTTAGTAATAAAGAAATAAATATTACCATTATCTAAACAAATAATATCACCAATTGATTCACGAGTTATGCCAATACCCATTAATGATCCTAAGACATCTTTATGATTTAATTCACTAAATTTTTTATTATATTTAATTTTAAATATAACAATTGTTTGATTAATATCAAATATTAAATCATCATTAATAATCGATGATTTAATATATGCTCTTTTTCTTTCAAAATTAAATTCTAAATCATCAAAAGAATATTGAACATTTAAAGACATTTGTTTTAATTGTTTTTGTTCTTCTAATGTTAGAAATTTTGTTAATAAATTACCTTTTTTAATATCATTTAATTTTAAATCTAACATAATCAACCAATTGATGATAAAAGGGCAAAAACAGCATCTAATATTCCTTGATATATAAATATGCCAATAATTGGCGTAAAATCTAGAATGGAAATGGTTATAATGCCATGAAATGGTTCCATAAACCAACCAACTAAATAATGGATAAAACGGCATATGCGAAATTGGAAAATATTCGGTATCCATGAAAATATAATATCAACAAAAATTAAAACAAAATATATTTGTAATATTATATATAAAATCAAGAAAAATAAACTCATATTTTACTTCCTTTATTTTATATCTTCAACGTATTGACGTAAAGAACCATCTTCATATTCTTCTTTACGAGCAAATAAGAATAATCTTTCTCCTAAACGGATTGTTTCACCATCACAAGCATATATAACACCTGAAATAAATGCTAACATATAATTACAATCATCAGGAGTCAATTTATCAAAATTGGCAAGAACAGGTTTACTAGCGATAATAGTATCACAAAGACGTAATAATTCTTCATCTTTCCTTGATTCAACAACGAAATAAACCATTTTATCAAAAGAAGTCATTAGTCCATTACCATGATTAAATTCTGATGATTGACGTTTTTTGTTTTTCCTTGAAAAAAATCTCATGTTCTACTCCTTTACTTCAAAAATATTCTTCCTAAACGAATGTATGTTGCTCCATATTGCATAGCAATTTTATAATCATTAGTCATTCCCATTGATAAATCATGACATGGAGCATAATCTAAATTTAATGCTTCGATTTCTTCTTTAGCTTTCTGCATTTTACTAAATTCTTTTTCTAATATTTCGGTATCATATGTCATTGTAGCAATACACATTAAACCAATTATGCGAATATTTTTTAGTTTTTGTAAACTTTTAATAAATGGTTTAACTCTTGTAATTAGTATTCCTTGCTTATTTGTTTCTTCAGATATGTTTACTTGAACAAAACAATCTAATGGTTTTTCTAGTCTTTTATCTAATTCAACAGCAATAGATAATTTATCTAAAGAATGTAAACATACTATTTTATTAGCTATTTCTTTTACTTTTCTTGCATTTTGGACACAGCCAAAGAAATGCCAATTAATGTCTAAATCTTTTAATGCTTCATATTTTTCTAAGAACATATCAGTACGATTTTCACCGAAATCATGAATACCTGCTAAATATAGTTCTTTGGTTTGTTCAACGGTTAAATATTTTGTTGCGGCAACAATTTTCACATTTTCATGTCCTTCTAATGTTGCTTTAACTTGTTGGACTTTTTCTTTCATATTCATTTTAACTTCTTGAGCTTTTTCTTTCATATTCATAAAATTCACCATAATTCTTTTATACTATTTGCATTATTAAATTATACACTATTTTTATAAAAAAATCAATATGATAAACAATTTTTGTTTGACGAAGTTACGAAAGTAAAGTAAAAGGATGATAAATTTTTATTCTCTCTAGAGTTTTTTATAGATAGATAATTATTTATATTAAAAAACGATAAAGTTATCAAAATAAATAGCTTTATCGTATAAATATTGTTTGATAAGTTAATGAGAATTTTAATTACAGTAAATAAATATGTAATTATTAATTATATGTAATTTTTAATTATATGTAATTATTAATTATATGTAATTTTTAATTATATGTTATCTCATCTACTTTGTTTTTATCTAACTTTCTAATTACATTTACAATTAATTTAACACAGTTTTCATAATCTTTCTTAGATATCATGGAAGTATGTGAATGAATGTAACGACTAGCTATACATAAAGCAATAGATGGTGCACCATGGTGAGCTAAATGCATTGAACCAGCATCTGTTCCTCCTGATTTCAAATAATCTAATTGATAAGGTATGTTATTTTCTTCAGCTGTTTCAATGAATAAATCACGTAAACCAACATGACCAACTAATGAGCCATCATATATTAAAATATCTGGACCTTTACCCATATGAATTGATCCATCTGTTCCAGGAACATCTTTCGCAATCGAAACATCTAATGAAATTGCTATATCAGGTTGAACTAATTGAGCTGCTGTTTTTGCTCCACGTAATCCTACTTCTTCTTGAACTGTAGCAGCACAATATACAGTATTACGATAACAATGATCACAATCATTAGCTATTGCTTCTAAAACTCCTAATACAACAGCACAACCTATTCTATCATCCCAAGCTTTACCTAATAAGAAATCACCATTTGCCATTTGGTGAAATTCAATATGGGGAGTAATCATGTCTCCAATTCTAATTCCTAATTGTTCTACTTCTTGTTTAGAAGATGCTCCTAAATCTAAATACATTTGATCTATATCAGCAGGAACTTTTCTTTCTTCTTGGGTTAAGATGTGTGGTGGTTTAGAACCCATTACACAGCGATAAACATCACCTTTAATTGTTGTGACATCAAATTGTTGGGCTAACATTACTTGACTATACCATCCACCAATTGTTTGAAATTTTAAAAAGCCATCATCAGTAATTTTTGTAACAATCATTCCTACTTCATCCATATGACCAGCAATCATAATTTTTGGACCACCATGTCCTACTTTCGCAATAACTGATCCTAAGCCATCATATAATATATTTTCTTTACTAACATTTCTTATAAATTCTCTTTCCATGAATTTCTTCACATTTCTTTCATGTCCACTAATACCATTTAATTCACTTAATTCTTTTAATAATTGTAAATCTTTTGTATTATTCATTTTACACCTCGATATTAAAATTTAAGCATTAAGCTCTGTGTGATTTTCATCATTATCGTTTGTTGGAACGATAATATCAGTATTAATTTCTTTTTGATCATTAATTTCATCACTCGTAGGCATTTCTTTTGCATCACCTTTTTTGGCTTTTATTTTCTTTGATTTTGTTTCTGAATAATATTGATTACGATAATTTCGGTATCCTCTATATCCAGAATAACAAATAAACAAGGCACATACCATGGCAATAGCAAATAAGAACCAAGCAAGTTGACTTAATTTAAAGCCACCTCTACCAATAATAACTGCTCCTAATGTTATTAAAATAATATGTAAAAAGAATTGAATTATATCATATTTTTCATGTTTTACACTTGTGGCAAAGAAATATACAAAGCCACGTAAATATAATATACCACCAACAAAATAACCAATAGATTTGTTCATAAATGTTGAATCAGGTTTATTAAAGCCAAAATACAAAATTAATCCCCCAACTGCTACATCAGCAACAATTTCAATTGCATAAAAAACTTTTAATAATTTGTCATCAGTTGTTTTTATTAAAGGAATTAAACGTAAACCACCTAAAATAACAAAGATAAAACCAATAATTAAATATAATGCTTCTGATTTTACCGCACATAAAATTCCCATAACAATTACAAAGGCAGCAGCAATAAATTCAAATATCCAAAGATATTTTAAAATTTTGTTTTTCATTTACATTTCCTCCTTTACACCTACGCCTAATAATTTTAATGCATCTTGAATAACAATTTGGACAGCTTTTAATATTGTTAATTTTTCATTAACTTCTTCTTCATTATCCGTAATTATTTTTTCATCATTATAATAACTATGAAATACTGAAGCAAGATTTAAAGCATATTGACATACTTTATGAGGTATTCTTTTAGTTGCCGCTTCAATTATTACTTGCGGATATTGTAATAATGTTAATATTATTCGATTAAATTTATTTATATCAATATGCTTAAAGGAATTTACTTGTTTGAATGGTTGTTTTAAATTTCTAAATAAACTAGCAATTCTAGCATATGCATATTGAACATAATATACAGGATTTTCATTAGATTGTTTAACAGCTAAATCTAAATCTAAATCCATATGAGTTGATAATGATTTACTAACAAACATAAATCTTAAAGCATCAGTACCAACTTCATCAATTAAGTCACGCATTGTAATAGCTTTACCACTACGTTTACTCATTTTGATTTCTTCACCATTTTGGATAACTCTTACCATTTGTAATATTTCCACATCAATTAAATCAGGATCCCCACCTACATAGGCAATAGCAGCTTTTAATCTTGAAATGTAACCATGATGATCAGCACCTAATACATCAATTAAGTGAGCAAATCCTCGACTTAATTTGTTAGCATGATATGCGATATCAGGAGTAAAATATGTCAGTGTACCATCACTTTTCACAAGTACACGATCTTTTTCATCACCATATATTGTAGTTTTTAGCCATAATGCATTGTCTTTTTCATATGTATAACCTTTTTCTTTTAAAAATTCTAATGTCTTTTTTACAGCTCCACTATCATATAAACTTTTTTCACTAAACCATGTATCAAAGGTAACATTAAAATCTTTTAAATCTTTTTTTAGACCATTTAATAAATAGTTAACACCATAATTACAGAAATAATCATACCATTCTTCATGTAAATATTTATCATTTACTTCATCTTTTATATTTTTCGCAATTTCAATTATTTCTTTACCATGATATGCTTCTTTATCTAAAGTTATTTCTATACCAAATAATTCTTGATATCTAGCATAAATAGAATTTGTTAAATGGTGAATTTGGTTACCACCATCATTAACATAATGTTCCCTAGATACATTATATCCTACTTTTTGATAAATTCTGGCTAATGAATCACCATATGCTGCGCCACGACAATGACCAATATGTAAATATCCTGTTGGATTAGCACTAACAAATTCAATATTTATTTTTTTATTTTGACCATAATTACTAGATCCATAATTTTCTTTTTCTTGTAATATTTGGAATACTACTTGCATTAAATATTTTTTATCTAAAAAGAAATTTAAAAATCCTTGTCCTGCTACTTCACATTTTTCTAAATGATTTTTTGTTAAATCTAATTTAGACTTAATTTCATTAGCTATTAATATAGGATTTTTCTTTAATATTTTTGTTAAACGCATTGAAATATTTGTGGAATAATCACCAAATGATGAATCTTTTGGTACATCAAAGAAGATATCCAAGTCTTCAGTTACACCCATTTCTTTAATAATTTTATTAAGATTATCCTTTAATTGTTTTAGTATTTCTTCTATCATTTTTTCACCTTTTCTACTAATAGTATACCATATATTTACAATTTTATAAAGTGTTTTTTTCTTCAACAATTAATTAAAAAAAGGAAAGAATATATTTAATATTTCTTTCCAATGACAATAATGATAATTATTATAATAAATTAAAACCCAGAAAGCCGTTAATACTGATGTGAACCTTCGTTCACGCTAAGGTGGAAATCTCTTTTTGCGTAGCTTCGGGATTCTCATATAAATATGAGCATTCACGCCAGAAACGCCTCAACTCCCTATGTAATATTGTTCGGTTCGCATATGTGTACAAACGCGAACTCTCCAGGCAATAAAAGTATATAAAATTTTATAAAAAAAGTCAATATGAAAATTTTTCCAAATTTTATTATTGTTTGCTTTTTATAATATCTTGTTTAAAATCATGTTGTAACAAAATTAATACAATTAAATGAATCAATCCTAAACATATTAAGCCATAATCCACTAAATTCCAAATAGTTTTATTATTCATAAATATTCCTAAAAATATACCAAATATAAATAATATTTTATAAATTATTTTTGTTGTTTTAATTGGTATTTTATAAAATGTTGATAAATATAACATATTAGTTTCACCTGAATAAAAACTACTAACAATTGTTGCTAAAGAGAAAGTAAATAAAAAGAAAACACCAATATATTTACCAAAATTACCTAAAATTTGTTCAAAGATAACAATAGATAGTTCTGTTCCTTGATAATTATTAACTTCAATTGGATAAATTAATATTAATATTCCTAATAAACTACACATGACAACTGTATCAATAAAACATGTTAATACTTGTAAGAAAGATTGTTGAAGGGGATTATCAACTATACTTCTACTATTAATGGATGGAGATGTTCCAAGTCCTGCTTCATTGGAAAATAAACTTCTTTTTATCCCAACCATTACCACGCCAATACTTCCTGCTTTTATATTCCAAACATCTTTAAAAATTATCTTTATAACATTAGGTAAATAATTGATTTTATAAATAATTGCTATAATAGATATTCCCAAAAATATTAATGTCATAATTGGTACTATTTTTTCAATAAAATTTAAAATTGATTTTGTACCTCTAAATATTACAAGAAATGAAAATATTAATAATATTATAAAAAGAATTATTTTAGGAATATTTATTATATATCTAATACCTTCTATGACACAATTTACTTGAATTGGTTCAAAGAAAATTGTACTTGATAATACTAAAAATATACAAAATATAATTGCTAGAAAAGGGGATTTTAATCCTTGATGAATATAATAACAACTTCCTCCGCGATATTCATCATCAATTTTAATACGATAATGATATCCTAATGTATTTTCCATTAAGGAAAAAATTGTTGTGAAAAGAGTGGTAATGATCATCCAAAATATTGTCCCTGGTCCACCAATTATTAAAGCAGTTGTAACACCAACAATATTTCCTGCTCCTATATGAGCTCCTAAAGATAAAAGAAATGTTAAATAATTACTTTTGTTTTTTAAAGCTTTTTTACTTTCAGAAATAAATTTAAATTGCATAAAATGATATTTAATGGTAAATATAATTGATAAAATAAAAAATATTAAGACTATTATTTCAATCATTTTATTTACTCCTACATAAAATAAATTAATTTATTTATTTAATATAAATTTATTTATTTAATATAAATTTATTTATTATATTACATTATATATATAAATCATTATTTTATACCTTTACTTAATAATTAAAAAATGATAAAATAACTTAGGTGACATTATGATTAATCAAGAAAATTATATTAATAATCAACATCGTTATTATACTTTAGATTATTATTTAAAACAAAAATTCAATTGTAAAGTTTTTAAAGTAGCTTTAAATGGTAATTTTTCTTGTCCTAATAGAGATGGTACTATTGGTAATACTGGTTGTACTTTTTGTTCTCCTTCAGGTAGTGGTGACTTTGCTGGTAAAAAAGAAAATAGTTTAAAAAATCAATTTAATGATATATGTAATATTATTCATCAAAAATGGCATGATGCAAAATATATTGTTTATTTTCAAGCTAATACTAATACTTATGCTCCATTAGATAAATTACAAAAATTATTTGAGGAAGCTATTAGTTTAGATCATAATATTGTTGGAATATCAATTGCTACAAGACCTGATTGCCTACCTAATGATGTTATTAATTATCTAGCTAATTTAAATAAAAGAATACCTGTATGGATTGAATTAGGTTTACAAACAATTCATGAGAAAACTAGTAATGATATAAAAAGAGGATATTTATTACCAATATTTGATGATGCTGTTAAAAGATTAAGAAATAATAATATTGATGTTATTGTTCATATTATAAATGGATTACCAAATGAAAATAAAAATATGATGTTAGAAACTATTAAATATTTAAATAATTTAGATATTCAAGGTATTAAAATACATTCATTGTTTTTATTAAAAAATACTATTTTAGGCAATGAATATTTAAAAAATCCTTTTCCAATGTTAACTTTAGATGAATATGTAGATATAGTTTGTGAACAAATAGCTTGTTTAAGAAAAGATATTGTTATTCATAGAATTAGTGGTGATGCTCCTAAAGATTTATTAATCGCACCATTATGGAGTTTAAAAAAATTTGTTGTTATGAATGAAATTGACAAAGAAATGAAAAAAAGAGATTACACCCAAGGATGTAAACTCTAAATTATATTAAAAGTATGACTAAAGTTTATTATAACTTTAGTTTTTTTATTCGACTAAGGCATTAAAACATATTCTATCATCACTTAAATAACCAGTTAATAATATTTGATTATCTACTTCTTTTTTATAAATATCAATGGTACTACCAACAGGGGCTTCATTGACATGAGTTATAGCATATTTTTTTATCCATTTATTTTCAGGCAAACACAAAGCATTTAAAACCATTTCCGCATATTTTGCATTGTTAGTATGATGATAATGATCTAAATCAGATTCACGAACAATATGTTGATATGTAAATATACTTTCTTCTTTAGTTATGGCATGTAAACGAAAAGATGGATTAATAATTGCATTATCATCAATAACTATACCTGGATATTCTACTTTCATATGTCGATTAATTGTTCTAGTAGTTATATCAACTAAGCACCATCTACCAACACCTCTAGCTATTACTTCATTATTTAAATTAGTCATTAAATAATGTCTTTCATAATCTATTCTACCTGGAGCTTTTGGCCATGTTTTCACAATCACTTCTTCTGATGGTTTAGGATTCCTTTCCAATAAAATTACATTAGAAACAATAATCCATGCTAGATTTTTCTTTAGTAATGGGGTATAGCCTATATTTAATTTATCAGCATGATATCCTGCCATTTCTTGAAAGAAATCTAAGACTGCATATGGTTTCAAGCGATCATATTGATCAAAACAACCAGCTGTTAGATAGAAATTTCTTGCCATTATTAATTTTTCATTCATAAATTAATCCTCATTTAATAAATGGTAGTGTCAAAATGAAAATAAAATTAATTTATTTTCATAAAAAGCTCTACCTTTTTTTATTTTAATTTATATCATCTTTTTTCTATTTTGAATTAAAAAAAGTAGATATCCTTGCTATAATAATTGTGACACATTAGCATACAGAAAGGAATATCTACTTATGCAAATTATATCACAATTTTTAGATAATTTAAATACTTTATCTAATAATATTTTTCAAACTACAACTTTTTTAGAACCTCTAGCTTTGAATAAAAAACTTTCAACTAAGTTAGAAGTTCTTTTATCTGATTCTGCTATTATAGATTCTATTGATTCTGTTCAATCTAGTATAATTGAACTTAATAAATTACTTTCTCCTATTGTTTCTACTCTTCATCATGAAAGAAGCAATTATAATGTTTTAGTGTGTCAAAATGATAACTGTTTACTATTCATTTATAAATGAATTTTTAAGTTTCACAACTAAAATGAAGTAAAATTCAGAACTTTGACCTTTAAATATATAAATCAATTATTAATTTCTTTTTTTGTTTTTTTATTGGGCAAGTTTTTCATCTTCTAAATAATCGCGAATAAATGCTTTTGCCGTATACATTAGGTTACAAGCTTCAAAAGCACTGCCCCACACAGATAATCCACCGCCAGATGCAGAAACAAAATCTTCTGCTTTATTAATAGGAACTATTATAAAAAATTGATAATATTTAGGATCATACACGTTGATTGAAATTTTATAATCTTTTTTTTGCAAAAAATCCAAAAAATCATCTTTATCTTGCTTATCTTTAAAAAATACATACCAATATTGTGGTGTAATATGTAACCTTTTTGCTTTTAAATAATCTATTTTTTTCATACTTTATTTGATACTATCTAATAATTTTTTTAATTCATCGACTTTATCTAATTTTTCCCATGGAAGATAATCTTTACCAAAATGTCCATAATTAGTAGTCATGGCATATATTGGTCTTCTTAAATCAAAATAATCAATTATACCTTTTGGCGTTAATGGAAAAACTTGACGAATTATTTTAATAATTTCATCATTACCTATTTTACTTGTACCAAAATCATCAATCATAATTGATGTTGGTTCACTAACCCCAATGGCATAACTTAATCCTACTTCTAATTTATCACAATAACCTGCTGCTACTAAATTTTTAGCAACATACCTTGCCATATAAGCAGCACTTCTATCAACTTTTGATGGATCTTTACCACTAAATGCTCCACCACCATGATGAGCATATCCACCATATGTATCAACAATTATTTTTCTTCCTGTTAATCCTGTATCACCTTTTGGTCCACCAATGACAAATCTTCCTGTAGGATTGATATAATATTTAGTATTTTCATCTAATAATTCACTAGGAATTACCTTTTTAATTACATTATTCATTACATATTGTCTTAAAGTTTCAATTGATATTTTATTACTATGTTGTGTTGATACAACAATATTATCAATTCTTTTTACTTTACCATTTTCATATTCAACAGTTACTTGGGCTTTACCATCAGGTCTTAAAATATCATCTAAATCAAACTTACGACAATCGGCTAATCTTTTAGTTAATTTATGGCTAAGCATAATTGGAGCAGGCATATATTCTTTAGTTTCGTTTGTGGCAAAGCCAAACATCATTCCTTGATCTCCTGCGCCTGTATCGTTTCCAACTCCCATGGCAATATCTGTTGACTGTTCATCTAAAGTCACAACTACGGCTAAATTTTCGGCATCAAATCCAATTTTACCACGATTGTATCCAATTTTATCGACAACTCTTCTGACAACTCCTTGAATATCAACATATGTGTCAGCAGTTACTTCTCCCATAACCATAACTAAGCCAGTTGTTGCGACAACTTCACAAGCAACATGAGCATTTTTATCTCCTTCTAAGAAAGCATCTAAGATGCTATCAGCAATTAAATCACATACTTTATCAGGATGTCCTTCGGTTACTGATTCTGATGTAAAAAATTTTTTTTCGTTCATAATTTCCTCCAAATATGATTTATTAATTAGATGAGGAATATAAAAAATCCCGTAATTAAACGGGACTTTAATTTTTATAAATCCCATCATACAAGTTTTAGCACCGTTTCCTTTTTTTAGGAATGGTTGCTGAAGGATCATTGAGCTTGTCTCTAACCTTCTCTTTATGGTACTTACATTATAACATTTTATTACATTATTTTCAATATATTTTTTAAATTTTATTGAACTTTATGTTGATTTAATTTAACAATATATTCATCATATGGAACTGGTTTAGCATAATAATATCCTTGAACTAAATTACAAGAAATATTTCTTAAGAATGATACTTGTTGTTCATCTTCTATTCCTTCCGCAACTACTTCTTTACCTAATTGATGAGATAATTCCGTTAATGAACGAACAATTGTTTTTGAGTTTTCATCGAAACCATTAATTCCATAAAAGAATTTACGATCTAATTTAATAACATCAAAATCAAATTCTTTCAACATATTTAATGATGAATACCCACTACCAAAATCATCAATAGAACAACGACATCCGATTTCATGAATTTGATGAATGACATCATATAAAATAGATTCGTTTTCAAAAATCATTCCTTCAGTTAATTCAAATTCGATTAATTCTCTTGGAATATTAAATTGATTCATAATGGTAACAAATTCATCTAAGAAATGATCAATCATTAAATGTCTTCTTGATAAGTTGACACTGACAGGAACTGGCGTAATTCCTTCATCTAACATGCGACGCATATCTCGACATACACAACTAAATACATATAAATCAACTTTAATTACAAAACCATTCTTTTCAAATAAAGGAATAAATTTACCTGGAGATACCATTCCTTTCACAGGATCTTTCCATCGAACTAATGCTTCTACTCCACCCCATTTATCTTGTTGAATATCTTTTTTAAGTTGATAATATACAGTAAATTCTTCAGATTTTAAGGCTTTATCTTGATTCTTTTCTAATTCCATTTCTTCCATTGCATGAGCCATCATCTTTTCATCAAAGAATGAAATCATATGAGAATCAATTCTGTTTTCCGCAAGTTTTTGGGCTTCACTAGCACGGTCAATGGCAACAACGATACTTTTATATTGTGGTGGTAAAATATATACACCGAATGAAACAATAATGCTCATTAAATCATCTAAATGAATTGTTTCGTTAAGACGATTTTGAATTTCCATTAATCGTTGTTTAATTACTTGTTCAGTTGTATATTCCATTAAAATAACATAATTATTAACTGATAATCTAGTTTCTAATTCATTGAAATTAAGTGATTTATGAACTACTTCAAATACTTCTTTTAATATTTTATTAATTGTTGCTGTATCAAATAATTCTCGAGCATATTTATAATTAGAAAAATTCATATAAACTAAACAATAATTAGTAGAACCATTTCTTTTAATTAATGTTTCGGCATCAATCTTAAATCTTTCATCATTTATATCGTTAGTTAATTTATCCATATATGTTAACATTTGATTTTTCGTTCTTAATTGATTATGAATATAAACCATTACAGATACAATACATACAAAGAAAAATAATGCAATATATACACCATATCCTAATCTTTCAAATACCCCTGTAACACTACTTAAGACGATATCAGTTGATACCATTATAATAATTCGCCAATCAATTGAATCATCATCTATTTTCGTACAATATGTTAAGAAATTTGTTTTACCAACTTGTAAATTCATGATATTAGTTTTACCTTCATTTAAAGATTGTTCTAAAACTTCCATTTCACTTTCATTAGCATATTTCTTAAAGGCATTATAGACATTATATGGGGCATATGTACCTTCATTAACATTTAATGAGGTAATTAATCTATTACCATCTTTTTGGACTAATGACATATAAGCCTGTTCAGAAAAAGCATCAGAATATAATAATTTAGAGAAATTTTCGATTGTTAATAAACCTACTAATCCATAAATACGATTGCTATTTGGATCATTTAGTTCTGATTCAATACCATCATATGGAATAGCAAAAGCAATTCTTTCACCCCAATAATTAATATATAGACTACCTATATATTCTTTTCTTTCAATAATGATATTTTTGGCAAGATCTTCGGAAGCTATATTATATTCAGTAGTTGAATTAAAATATAAGTCACCACTTTCTAGTAATAATGCTATTTCATCGAAGGTAATTGTGTTACCAACTATTTGTAATGTTCGATTTAAATATTCTTCATAATTATCGCCTTCTTCAATATTAGAAAGCATTCTACTAGCAATTATTAATTGACTATTCCAACTTTCAATACTTGAAGAAATATTTGAAGATATTTGACTAGAAATATCATTCATAATATTAGTTGCTTCTTCTGTTTTTTTAGTATTTAATTGTCTTGTTAATATACTACCAACTAAAATTGATGAACATAATAATAATAAGACTAAAACTAATAAAATAGCAAAATTACGAATTCTTCGCGCTTTTAATTCTTCAGTAAATAAACGCATATTTTCTTTTTTCTTTTTTGGTTTAGAATGAATATGCATTGATAAATGTTTTAATGGATCTGTTTTAGCTCGACTAAAATAAGTTTTACCTTGATATATCATTACCGCATTGCGACGTTTTTTCTTTACTTCCGCAAGTGTTGATGTTACAGCATCAAGTGCTTCTGCCATACTTTTTATTTCATCATTAATACTTACAATACTTGCTCTAATTGTTACTCTTATTTTACTACGATCTTGATCTGATACATAATATTCATAATCTAATAATTTTTGAATATATTCCTCAATTTGTATATTATCACAATTTTCTAGTAAAACAAAGAATTCATCGCCACCATATCGACATATCATTTGATTATGGAAAATATTTTGTAAACTTAAAGCAATTTCACTTAAACTTTTATCACCGATACCTCTACCATATATTTCATTAACATGTTTAAAATCATTTAAATCAAGTAAAACGATAGAATAATTATGACAAGTTTCGTCTTTAAAACTTTTCTCTAATTTTTGTAATAAAGTACTTCTAGTATAAACTCCTGTTAAGACATCACGATTGGTGAAATAATCTTTATTTTCAGTATTCGTTATACGAATTAAGGAGCACAATATAATATTAGAATGAGCAGATTGGAAAAACATAAAACGATATAAACATAAATTTTGTTTAGAATAATATGTTGTTATCGTACTTGCTTTTTCTTTTAAAGCAAAGGCACAAAAAGATTCATAATTGTAGCCATCTTCTTCGATACCAAGCTTTTCAGGAGATAAGTAAGTTTGGAAAAATTCAGACAATGGCATTCTTTTAACTTCCATGTGTTGATGACATTGAATGACACATTTTTCAATTGTCTGAATAGAAAAACTAACGAGTATATCTCCGTTTTCTATCATATGCACCCCTTCTTTCGTTTTTAAAATTCATTGAATAAATTTAAGAATTCAAGATATTCATCATAACGATAAATATATGTTGATAAATCTTCATATAATCCTGATTGAGCAATTAATGATTCAATACCATTAATTGTTTCATCATTTTCTTTATCATAATAACCATTTAAGATATAATCAATTTCTTGATAATTATCTTTAGTTACTGATGTATATTGATTTAATAATTGATCAATTTGATAAGAAATTCCTAAAATGAAATATTGATGATAAGCTTCAAAATCCATTAATTCATAATGTCCATTTAATTTTTCTATTTTAGAAACTAATTCTAAATATTTTGTTGATGAAAATGTTGATAAATCTTCAATATCACTATAAATAGATGATAATTGATCATTGATATAAGTTGTAATTTCTTGATTTTTAACATCATATAGGCTAAATTCAGTAGCTAATTGTTCTTGGAATGTTGAATAATCAACACTATACATCAACATCATAACCCACATTTCCACATTCATACATGATAAATATAAATCAATACTATTTTCTTCAGTTATTTCATTGCCATTATTGATTACAAATAACATATCATGTTTTAGATGAATCGCATATATTTTATCGATGTAATTATATTCAAAACTATCTAATTCATAGATGTTTGTTAACGAATCAATTTTTCTAAATAATTCTTCCATTGTTTCTATTGGACATTCACTAGATAAATCAAATGATGCTACTTCTTCTTGGATAGCAACAATATCATTTGCTTCATATTCACTAAATTGCATGGCTTTTGTTAGATAATCTTGATAACGATATAAGTCTTTACGACTTTCATCTGTTCTTAAGAAAGATTCTAAGATACTATTAATTCCCATATTAGTAAAATCACCTTGAATTAATGTTCTTGCTCTTACTTTGTTATCTAAAGAAAATGTTTCAATAGCTAATAATTCAGCAATTTTACTTGAGGCATCTAATAATTGATATTTATAAAATACTGATTCTGGTAAAGAAATAGCATCCATATTAGCGGCAATAAATCTTTGATTTAGTTCATTAAATTTTTCCGCATCAAATTGCGTAGCACTACATGGGAAATTAATAAGTTCATTAATAATTTGTTGTCTAGTAGCTTCAATATTATTGATTTCATCATATAATGATTTTAATTTTAAATAATTTTCATTAATGGCATCTTGAATTATTTTTGGACATTCATTGTATCTTGTAACAATATCAGCTAAATATTTTAAATCTAAATTATCAAAAGAATGTAAATTATTATAAGTATCTAAGAAATAATCAGCAGCAATTTCATATAATTGTTGTTCAAATAATTTGAAATAATTATATACATCATTATTAATATCATCTTCTTGATATAATGATATTAAATAATCAAGAGTTGCTTGGAAAGTATATTTCATGGAAGCAAAATCTTGTTTAATATAAGGTGTTACTCCTTTATTATAAGTTTCATAACTTATGTATTTTGTCGTTTCTTTTAGATAATCTAATAATCTTTCTTTCGCACTTAAACAATCAACGATATTATCTTGAATATTATAATTTTCAACTGTTTCTGAATTGTTTTGATAATTTTTCCAAGCCTCTTTATAACTATTTAAATTATTACCTAAGACAAATACTGTTACATTATTTGCCACAAAGTTATGTTGTTCATAAAAAGCACCATTAACTACTTCAAATGGAGTTTGTTTGAAAATATAAACTCCTTTTAAACTTGACATTGAATAAATATTTAATCCATATTCATCAATTTTATTTAAATTACTATTTTCAGGAATTGTTATATAACGAATTGTTGTGTTTCCACAAAATGCATGACTTTTAATAAGTTCTACTCTTGGATCTAATACTAATGATGTAACATCTTTTAAGTTTCTTGGTACAGCATATAATGTTTTCATATCTTTACTATATAAAATACCTTGATATACAGTAAATGTTTGATTAGCAGGGTCTATTTCAAATGAATCGCCATTCCAACCATTAAATGCTTGGGTAGCAATTTCATTTAATGTTGAGGGAAGTTTAAATGTCATTGAACATCCCGAAAAAGCATCAGAGCCAATATATTTTAATCCTTCATTTAAAACTATTGTTTTTAAAGAAGTAATATCATTAAAAATATTAAATGCTCCTTCTTCAATTATTTCCACAGTTTCTGGTAAAACAAATGTTTCTTCTTGTTTTCCATAACAATAACGAATAATTGTTTTATGATCAATTGAATATAGATCACCATCTAAACTACTATATGTGGCATTATTAGGATCAACATTAATTTCTTTTAAGCTTCTCATTGATTTAAATGCATATAAACCAATTGAATGAACATTACTTGGAATAGTAATTGTTTCAATTTGTGTACAGCCATCAAAGGCATTTGACATAATTTCTTCTAATGAATTAGGTAAGGTAATTGATACTACTGTACTACATGAAGCAAAAGCATAACGTCCAATGTGTTTTAATTCACTACCACTAGCAAAAGAAATATTTTCTAAAGCTCCTGATACATATTGGAATGCATAATCACCAATTGTTTTTAATGATGCTGGTAAAACTAAATCTCCTGCTAAAGCTGTGGAACGAAAAGCAGCTTCACCAATTGTTTCTAATGTATTAGGAAATTGAACACTAGAAATTTGCATTGCTTCAAATGCTCTTTTACCAATATGAGTAACTTTACTATTTTCAGGGAAAACTATTGTATCAATATTGATAAATACTGTCCAACTAAATGTTTCATCTTTTTCATTTGTTAATGGGTCTCTTGTAAAGATAAATAAATCACCAATAGATGTAACAGGATATAATTCAATTGTTTCAGGAATTACTAGTTCTGGTTCCATCATAAAGTTAAGAATACCATCATTAGTGATTCCTAATATTTCAACAGTATTATCATCACGAATTTCATATTCAAATATATTAGTATAATCAACATCATATCCCGCATATATTGTTATACTTTCAGATGTAGATATAAAGCCATCAGCTACATAATTAACACGAGTTGTTAATGCTTGATCATAAAACCAACCAGAAAATTTTAAAGGTGTACCAAATTCATCTAATTTAGTTGGTATTATTTGACTTACATCTACTTGCATTGCAGTTGCAACTAGTTCTGTTGATGATTTATCATCATATGTTCCGCCATTAAAATCAAGGGTAACAACAATTTGAATTACTTCATATGTGTAACTTTTTTCAATTGTTTGTCCATCACTTAATGAATAGATGATACTAAATGTTTTTTCACCAATTTCATCAGTATTAACTTCACCTATTGTTAGATTAGGATCAAATGCATCAATTGTTGTGGTTGATTCATCTGATAAATGTAAAATTATTTTCCATTGTCCTACGTCAACAATTTCATTTTGCGAATATTTTTCTTTAATACCTCGAACTTCAAAATCAACTACAACTGGGGTATTTTTTATTTTTTCTTCTGTTTTACATCCGGAAATTAAAAATAAACAGCTAAAAGCTAATAATAATATAAATAAATTAATTTTATTAATTTTTATTTTCATATTTTTCTCCATATTTATTCTCCATATCTACCATCTTTTTTTGGTGGAGTTATTTTATTTTCTGTTTTAAAATATTCTTGTAATAAATTAATTATGGAAAAACTTTTTCCAAGGGCAACAATATCATCTTGATATTCATCTAAATATATTTCAGGGATTAAAATATAAACTAATTGATCATCTCTTATCTTTTGATTGTTTAAGAAATATAAATCAGATGAATCACGATGAATTCTAATTCCAGATATTAATAAGAAGTTCTCATTAGACATTGAAAAAACTATTTTCTTTAATCCTGATCCTCTTATTTGGACAGCATAACATGTTGTATCATTGAATAGGATTGGTAAATCACTTTCATATAGATTACCACTAAATAAATTGCCATCAATAATATTACTAGGTAATATTGCAGCATTGACATTTGTTTGTAAACGAACGGCATCAATAATATAATTGCCAATTCTAGTTTCTGATGTTATTGTTTTTTCTGGATAATCAAATGATGATGTGACATTATAATCAGCTTTTTCTTCTTTAGAATGTTCTTTTATTTCTAAATCAATTGTTCTAATTAAATCATTCATACTTAATTCATCATTGACATATTCTTTTAAATGATTACTTACTAAAGAAAAAATACTTTCAAATGTATCAACTAAACATACTTTGCCTGTACGTAAGGCTTCTTCTAATGGTTGATGAAATTCATTTAAAACAATTGGAATGTCTTTCACATATGATACGCAATTATTTCTAGTATTACCATTTTCATCAGATAAGGCTGCCATTTGTCCTTCTTCTGATACATAATATTCTAAAAATGCTTCAATTCCATTTAAATGATCTTCATTTTGGATAGCTTTTTTTTGAATACCAATATAATATAATGGTTTAGAAGCAACCCATTTTTGATTAGCAGTTCTACCAACAAATGGATATAAAACACATTCAAAATTAGGGTCTCTTTGATTATATTCATAATCAGCATCAAATTCAGGAGTATTTAATATTGAATGATATTTTCCATTAAAGAATATATTACTAGCATCTTCAATACTATATCCTTCAAATGATGTTTTATAATATTCATAACGAAATAAAGAAAGATATTCTAAAAATATTGTTTGCCATTCACTTAAATATGGGCTTTCTTCAATACTAGTATTGCCAACATAAAAATCTTTCATAAATGTGACACCTTTTGTGGAAGCGACGAATGTTGGAATAGCAATTTCCATTAAAATGTTCATATACATATCAATATCACCATAAGTAATACAAGATCCTTGATAATCTTGCATTCTTCTTGCTAAATTGATTAAATCAGAAATTGTTTCGGGATAATTGAAATTGTGTTGTTCAAATAAATCTTTATTGTAACATTGAGTATAAAAATGACCTGGAGCAGGAATAGCATTTAATATGTCATCTTCAGTTTTTATATAATTTATAATTGTACTTTGATATTTTGCAACTGCTTCAAATTGATTTAATGGTTGTAATTGTTTTTGATAAAGATTAGCATCATTTAAATTATCAAATGTAACCATATCAGCGTCAATTGCATCGTTTCTTAAATAATAATATAATTTATCATCACTTTTAGAAACATCTAATTCTATATTATATTGTTCTTGTGATGAGTTAAATTGCGAAACAACTGTTTTAATTTCTTTTTCTTTTTCAATTGAAGTTGCAATTTTTAAAGTAATTACATCATCGTTATTAGTATGATCACATCCTATTAAAAAACAGGAAATGAGTAAAAAAGAAAAGAGAATGAGCAAATTTTTATGCATGATATTATATCCTCCAAAGTTTTAGGTAAATTTTGTCAGTTTATAATAAAAAATATATAATAACCCATTTTATATATGAATTTTATCACATTTTGAAATTTATGTCAAATAAATGAACTTAAAATTGAAATAAAAATTAATATAGGAAAAAATTGTTAGTAAGAAATAAGGAAATATTTTCTTAAAATATATTTTATAATAGGAAATTTTTATATAATAAAATAATTTATTTTGTTATATTTTTATATTAAAAAAGGGCATATATTGCCCTTTATGTCATTCTTATTTTTAATCAAATATTCGATTTTCAGTTTTACCTTGTTTTTCTGAATACATCTTTTGATCAGCTTTCATTACCAATTCTTCACGACTTACGCCATCATCTGGATAACTTACAGTTCCAAATGAAAATCCTAAAAACATACCATTTAAGAATTTTTCTTTTTTAATTGCTTTTTGACAATGTTTCATTTTTTGTTCAATTTCAAACTTTTCATCATTTGATAATAATAAGAATTCATCTCCATAGATTCGATAAAAGAAATCTTCAGGGAAATATTCTTTAACATAATCAGCAAAGAATTTTAAATATCTATTTCCTGCATTATGTCCATGTTCATCATTAATTGATTTAAATCTATCTAAATCAATGAATACAATACAAAATTTATCATTCTTTTCTACTTTTTCATTGAAATCAGCAATGAATGCATTACGATTTGGTAATTTAGTAATTCCATCTATATAAACCATTGTACGCATTGTTTTTCTTGATTGTGTTACATCAATTAAATTGATTATAATAGAAAAATACATGGAAACATCAACACCAAATAATACAACAAAGCATAATTTTATCCAATCATAATCATTAAATATTAGAGCATAGCTTCCAGCAATTAATGTTGCATAAGTAATAAATGATGTAATTAAGAATTTTAATTCTACTTGACTATCCATTTCTTCAAATATTCGAATAAATATATTATAAATGAATTTTCTAAATAAAATTAAATATAAAACATGACATGATGTTTGGACAATGAATGTTATTAAAACATGATAATCATTAAAGAAAAATGAAACAAATATTCCTAGGAATAATCCTAATGAAATATATATCCATACAATTAGTGAAACTAATATTAACTTCTTTATAGATACTTTATAGCATAAACCTAATGGAATTAAAAATATTACACCTAATAAAATATAGCATCCCGCTAGATTAATATTTTCAGACATATCTGGAATTAACAAAAATGATACAGTTAGTAATACAACACCAACTACTAAGCAAACTAATGTTACTTTCCATTTTGCCATTTTTCTTTCAAAAAATAAATCAACCATAAAGCAATGAATGAAAATCATTTCGATTAATACGAGTATCCACAATATATTATTCAGTATTTCCACACCAAAGCCCCCAATACGATGTAATTTTGTTGATACATGCTTTTTTAATTTATTTGTTCAATAAAACCTATGACAATATTTTATATTATTTTGCATTTTCTGTCAAGAAGTAATCCATATTTTTTTAAAATTTCATAATCTGTACTATAACTTGATTTTATTTTTTATTTATTATTTGATGATGAAAACTGTTTTATACGAGTAAATTATGTATATTTAGATAATAAAAAGGATGATCCAATAATGAATCAATCCTTTTATGTATTACTATTTTTTGTTATTCTTTCCTGAAGTAGAATCTTTGTTGTCTTTGTTTACTACTTTAGATTTTTTATCCCTAGGTTTACTTTCTTTAGTAGGTTCTACTTTAGGTTTTTCTTCTTGTTTTGATTCCTCTTGCTTATTTTCTTTTGGAACTTCATTTTCCTTAGTAGATTCTACTTTAGGGTTATCTTCTTGTTTTAGTTCTTCTTGCTTATTTTCTTTTGGAACTTCATTTTCCTTAGTAGGATCTACTTTAGGTTTTTCTTCTTGTTTTGGTTCCTCTTGTTTATTTTCTTTTGGAACTTTATCTTCTTTAGTAGGTTCTACTTTAGTTTTATCTTCTTGTTTTAGTTCTTCTTGTTTATTTTCATTAGTTTTGAATTTTTCATCTAATTCTTCTACTGAAATATGTTGTGATCCATCACCAGAATTAAATCTACGTTGTTCGTGATTAATATAAGCAATAGAATCTTCCGCATCCAATGGCATTGAATAGAAATATCCTTGTCCATAATAAATTTTATGTTCTTTTAAGGCATTAACATTTTCTTGGGTTTCAATTCCTTGTGCAATAATTGTAACTTGTCTTTCTTCAGAATAAACAAGTAACATATCTAACATTTTTTGATTTATTGGGTCACTTATTTGTTCAACAAAGTCTCTATCTAACTTAATATAATTAATTGGTGCTTGATTTGTTGATTTAGTCATCATCATACCATAATCAACACCATATCCATCAATAGCTATTTTAAAACCTAATTCATTTAATTTATCAAGATTTTTTGTTAGAACAGGATCTTTTCCATATAAAGTAATTTCATTTACTTCAAAACAAAAGTCACTAGTATTAATTTTATATTTACGAACTATTTTCGCAAAATCATTTACTAAGTTTTCATAAATTAATTGTTTAGGTGAAAGATTTAATGTAAACATAATCTTTTTATCTGGACATTCTTTAGTTACTTCAAAATATTCTTTAACTAAAGATTCAAAGCCCCAGTTACCAACCCAAATAATATCACCAGATTGTTCCATGATATTAATAAATTTATATGGAGGAACAACGCCTAATGTTGGATGATTCCATCTAAGTAATCCTTCTAAAGCAATTACTTCATTACTATTCATATCAACAATTGGTTGATAAAACAAACAGAATTCTTTTTGTTTAATACCTTCATTGATTTGTTGATAATAAGCAAGATTATCAACTTCTTTTTGATTATCATTAGAATATATTAAGAATTGATTATTACCATTTTTACGAGCTAAATATAAAGCAAGATTTAAATTCTTTAATAATTCTTTAGTACTTCTTGCATGAATTGGATAAAATGTTATACCCATATTACCAATTAAACGTACATTGGCATTTCCCATAACTTTGATATTATCTTGCATTGCTTCCATTATTAATTCAGCTTTTTCAGTAACAATATCTTTATCCATGACATTTTTATAGAAAATCAAAAATTGATTTTCTTTATATCTTGTCATTTGACAGCCTTTAGGTAAAACACTTTGAATTTTGTGAGCTGCTTTTGTTAATACTGTGACAGCTGAACGTTCTCCAAATGCACTAATAACATCGCCATATGAAGTAAGTTCAATTAACATTAAAGTAAAGGAGCCAGAAGTTGACATTTTACTTATGTAATAATCAATGTCAGATAATAAATCATTCTTACTTTCTAATCCTTCGATTAAGTTGATTTTTTCATCTCTTATGCGTTTAAATTCTTTAATAACACTTCGGCATAAAAAATATAATCCAACTAGAATAGCAAAGAATGCTAATATAGATAATACTACAGCACCAGCATTATTAATTTTAAGTTCCGCAAATAAGATAGTTAATATATGCATATTTTTTTACTCCTTTGCTTTATTTGGGTGATTGTATTTATCAATCACTTTTAACATTTCTTCTTCATCCATTGGTTTACCAATTAAATATCCTTGAATGACATCACAACCAAATTTAGATAACATTTCTGATTGTTTTTCTGTTTCAACCCCTTCAACAATTACTAATAATTCTAATGTTTTTGTTAATGAGATTATTTTACTAACTATTGCTTTACTATATTTATCATTCATAATATATTTAGTAAACTCTTTATCAATCTTAATAGCATCAATTGGTAATTCTTTTAAATATAACATACTAGAATATCCAGTACCAAAATCATCTAAATGAATTGATATGCCATAATCTTTCAATTGACGAAGTTTATGAATAACTTCATCAAATGATTCCATTAAGAATGTTTCTGTTATTTCCACAGCTAACATTTTAGGATTTATTTTATATTGTTCAATTAAGGAAATGAATTGATGAACAAATCCTTCTTGTAATAATTGAACTGGAGAAACATTAATTGACATTGTAATATTCATTCCTTCTAATTCTTTCATTTTCTTGAAAATCATATGGAATGCTAAATTACCAATTTCAATAATCATATTATTTTGTTCTGCTACTTTAATATAAGTTTCAGGAGATATTTTAATATATTTAGGATTATTCCAACGAATTAAAGCTTCAAAGCCAACGATTTTCTTTGTAATCAAAGAATATTGTGGTTGATAATACATAATAAATTCTTCATTTTGAATTCCTTTAATTAAATCACTTTCTATTAAAGTATCTTGAGAAGTTGCTAGTCCAACTTTAACATCATATATAGCTACATCAGTATTTCTACTACCTTTGACACTCTTAAGAGCATTTTTGGCGTTTTTAATAGCTACATCTGAATTCATCATTGCACTTTTTTCTAAATAACATACACCCATTTTAATTTGAATAGATAATAAATTACCTCTAACTTCAAATGGTTGTTTAAAGATATTACGAATATCTTGCAATGATTTTTGTGTTGCTTCTTCAATTTTTAGATAATCATGAAGTAATAAAACAAAGATATCAGTATCCATATGATATAAATCAATATGTTCATCTCTTAATGTCGCTAGTTGTTCAGCAACTTTTTGTAATATTAAATCACCATTATTTCTACCAAAGACACGATTTATTGCTCTAAACTTTTTAATGTCAACAATTATAATAGATCCTTGATGTTCATCTTTTATTTTAGTTAAAGCATTATCTAAATCTTCTTTTAATTTATTTAAATTAGGAAGATTTGTGACACTATTATACCAAGCAATGGCTTTAATTCTTTGACTTTCATGACTTTCTTCAGTAACATTTTGACAAATTAAAATATAATTTTTTAATTGCGCATATACTGTACAAAGTAAAACAATGTCTTCTTTATCATGATCTTTAACAGTTATTTCAAATGTATCTTGATCATGAATTTTTTCCATTACTTGTTCAATTGGTTGATATACTAAAATATTTTCTAAATATTTAGCTTTTTTCATTCCTAAAATAGATTGATTTGCAACATAATTCTTTCGACAAATCTTACCATTTTTAGTTATTTTAATTATTATTTTCTTATTACGACGATATGTAAATGAAGTTCTTAAGAAATCTTCAGTACGATGTTCAATTACTTTATAACCACCCCATGCACAAAGAATCGCACAACCAATGGCAAATAATGCATATACAATTGAAAATATTGTAACAGATTTATATGATGATTTTAGAGTTTTTGTTAAATAGACAACTACTAAATAATATATACGATCTGTTTCTAAGGAATTATCAATTGTATCAAAATAGACATATGAACTTTTACCATCGACACTATCTTTTTCATAATGTTCTTCATTTTGAGTAAATGAATATCTTGGTTTACCTATATATTCATCAAAGCCTAATGATGAATATTCTTTTTGATATACAGTATCCATTTCTGATGTGACAATAAAATATGAACCATTATAACTATTTTGTTTGGTTATTTCTTCAATAAATTCAAATACAGGATGAATAAATAATATTGTTTCATCATTTGTTTCTATTGGATATATAATAATACTTTCATTTGAAGAATAATTGGTGAAAATATTTTTTTCATATCCAATAAAATAAGATTCTAATAAAAAATTATTTTTAACAGAGGGAAGAATATTTTCTTCTTGATAAATTATAATTTGATAATTATTTTTTAATTCATCTACACTCATTATTTCTTCAGTTGTTTTGTTTTGATTTAAATAATCATTTACTTTTCTTTGTAATTCTTTTCTTTCTTCTTCTATTTTTATATTTATTTGATCAGAATATGATTCAATTTGATGAATAAATATATCATGATTAATATCCGAAAAGAATTGTTGGATATACATATTATAGAAAAGAGTAAAAGCTGTAATGATTGTAAGTAAAATAAAAACAATAATAAGTGTTACTCTTACTTTAAGTTTTTCCATATTCCTCCTTCATTAATAATAGATGAGGAATAAAGAATATTTTTATTTATATAATTTTTTTATTCTTTATTCCTAAATATTTAATCATTAATATTTTTCTAAATGTTGTCCCCATGGTAAAGTTACAGGACTATAATCAATTATAATATCAACATATACTGTTCTAGTTACAATTGATGTACCTAGTTCTAAGACATTACCTTCAATATTTTGGGTTTGACCTTTATCTATTAAGACAATTGAGAATGTATAACCTTTTGGCATTTCAATGTTAATGACATAACGTCCTGCAATGTTGGTAGCAAAATTGTTATGAGTCAATTCTAAATCATCACTAACATAACTAAACATTGTCATACGATTAGTTATTGTTTCAGAATAAGTAACATTTCCTGCTGTAACACTTGCTTCATAATTATCAAATGTCATAGAAATCCATTTTAAATTATCATTATTTGCTTGAGCCTTAATATTTTCATCTTTAAATCTAACAGTAATATCAAAACGAATTACATTTGATTTATCTTTTACTGCTACATGATAATCAGTATGATATTGATTATCATCTATCCATGCTTCACTATAAACACGATAATCAACATAATTAAATTGTTCTTGACCATCACTACCAATAGTTGCATTGAAATCATCAGTCATTGTTATATCATTTGGTGTTCCATTTGTTTCTTGGAATGTATAAGTAGTACCATCAATTACTAATTCACTATAAGGATCACCAGTGAATTCAATTGGTGTTCCATCTTCCATACAAACTTTGCTACCATCTTCTGATACTAAATAAATAGATGTTGTATCATTTGATAAATAACTTGCATAACGATATACTGTATCTTCAATTGTTTTAATTTTATAAATTGTTGCATCTTCTGGTAATTCAAAATGTGGGGTATAATTTTCTAGATTTGTTCTATCAACTATACCAATAATCCAAAATTCTTTAACTGAATCTGGAACATTGTTATAATAAATTTGGTTAGGTAATACAACAATTTCACGATCATTAGATAATAAATATTCATATGAGTTAGGATTTTTTGCTCCATCAGTACTATTATCAATAACAACTTGTTCGGTATGAACTATTGTATCAATATTTGAAAGTACTGAATCACTTATAAATACAGCATTAGTAATTCTACTATTAGTATTCTTTTCTTTAGTAATGATAACTTCAGCAAATCTTACTGTTCTTGCTTCATTATCACCCCAATGTAATGTTGTTTCTTGATTATATTCAACATCTTTTTGGTAAGTAACAGTAAATGTATATGTTTGTGATGGGGCTTGTTCATAAAATGAAATTTCAAATCCTGAACCATCAGTTATATTGATACTATAATAAATTCCTTCTGTATCCAATACATCACAACTAACTTTTAGATAAGTTTGAGCTCCTTCTTTAAAGAAGATATTTGTTAGTTCATATGTAATTAAATATGTTGGTGTTTTATCTTTGGTAAATGAATCATTAAAAGAATTTTTATCATTTTGAGTTACATCTGAACCATCTTGATAAACTGAACTTATTAATACTGGTTCTACTTGTTCTTCTTGTAAGATGTGATGATATATTTGTGGTTGTCCATTTGTTTCTGATGTAACAATATATGTTATTTGATATTCTTTGTATTTTCCTTCATTTGTAATAGCAATTTCACTAATTTCTATTTGAGCTCTTGGTGATATAACAATAGAATCTAAATAACCTATTTTACAACTTCCATCTTCATTTTTAAGTTCATCAGCTTGATAAATACCTTTATAATTACCAAATTCTTCTTCACGTATTTCATATCCATAAGGGATTTTAGAAGTTATTGTATGATTTGCTTCATCAATATCTGCTTCATTTCCTTTATAAGCTAATGATGTAATAGAATTATTGCTATTAGGTGAACGATAGAATTTAACATTATAAATATCTGATGTTGTCAATTTTAATTGTAATACATACCATCCACTTGGAAGTTTATCCGCAAATCTTAAACTTATTTTTAATGTTCCATTATTCCATGTTGATGTTAAAGTATCATAAACAGCATTTATAATAGTACCATTTATATTTGATAAAGCAATGTTTTCATCTTGAACAATTCTAAATTCAACAAATGAATTTGTGGTATTAATATCTACACCATCTACTTCTTCAGTTATTGAATATAGAGGTTCTTCATCAACATTAAAATTAATTGAATCATCTTGCAAGCTAGCACGATATAATTTAATTGATGATTTTAAATCAGTATAATTAGCAATGTTAACCATATCAAAGTTAACTTCTAATGTTCCATTTAAAGCTTGAACACTTCTAGTTTCATAAACAACAGCACTTGTTCTGTTATTAGATAATTGATAATTATTAGTTGGTACAAGAGTATCATTAGTATAAATTGATGTTATTGTACCACTCTTCTTTTCTGTGATATGAATATAAATTGTATATTCTCTTGTTACTGTTTCATCTTCGGCTTGAACGGTAATTGTTGTTTGAATAATGTCACCAACATTAGCATCTTCAGGAATTTCAATTAATAAAATTGAAGATGGTATGAATGATGCACCACTTGATAATTGGAAATGTCCTTCTTGATTATATACTTTAAAGAAACGATGATTAAATTCATCAGATCCATATGGTATATAGAAATGTACTTCATGAGTATCTAAATGTATTTCATCACTAGATGTATTTACTAAATATGTTTCATCTGCTGTTGATAAATCGGTATCTGTTTCATCTACACCAACAAGTTCTATTTCAAAAATATTTGTGGCTATAGATTTCTTTAATTGTTTCATCATGTAATAAACACGATAATTAACATATTTTTCTTTATTTTGTTCAGGATAAGCATTAGGATTCATGTTATTGCCACCACGCCATGATGAATCAGTTTTAGGTAATTCATCTGTAGCGTCAGTAATTGGGTCTAATTGACTTAAATCCATGTTATCAGGAATAAATTCACCATTCAAAATACCACTAGAACTTGCTAATGCATAAATACCTGTATTATCAGTATATTTAGTTCCATCAAATGATGGATCTTTTTCTTTGACATCAGCAAACATCTTTTCAACATTTTCTTTTAAAGTATTATCATTACTTAAATTATAACTTAAGCCACTATTATATTTTCCTTCTAAGATATCTTTAAATAAAGTGTCATTTGCTTGACAAATACTAGCTAAGATAATTATTTTTTCTTCAACTGTAAAGGCATTATCTTGAACTAAGATATCAAAATATTCCGGATGTGATTCTAATAATTGACGAATTATTGATGTTTTTTCTTCATCAGTAAATTCAATTTCTTGGAATAAAACTTTTAATATGTCTTTATTATTTAAAGCACCTTTTTCAACAACTTCTTTTTTAGTTTCAATTGTATTATCATATTTTATATTTAAAACAATTTCTTCTAAAATTGATACTTTTTCATTATTACTTGCATCAAAGAAATATTGAATTAAATATTTCTCTTTTTCTTCTTGAAGAGTTTGATTATCAGATAAACTATTTATTACTTCATCAATTACTTTAGTATCTAATGTTTGACCTGTTTTATCTTCATAACTCTTAAGTAATATTTCATGAATCATTTCTTCTCTAGTTGTTGCATCTTTTTTATTTATTTCATCAACAATTATTTGTTTTTGAGTTGTATCTTGACTAGCTATATAGCTAATCATATTTACCATACTTTCTTTACTTAAATTATTAGCATTAAGTAAAGCATCTTTATATTGTTCTACTGTTGCATTAGTAATTGTAACATTATATTTTTGATTTAAATAATTTGTTATAATTTGTAATGAACTTGATGATATTTCTAGTTGCTTTAGATTTAGAATAATATCATCACTTACATTTGCAATTATTGTTTCATATAAATAACGTAGACTACTATCATTTAATAAATAACTAAATGTATAAGTAAAGTCAGGATTTTCAGATAAATAAGATAAGATTACTTTTCTATCATTAGATGTTAATGAAGTATTAATTATTGCTTCTTTCACAATATCTGGATTACTTAAAATTTGCTCCAAGATACCATCTTGATTTGAAATGTAAATACCAAAACTTGAATCTTTTTGATACATTTGATTAAACAATTCTTTAATAATAGTGATTTTATTATTAATAGTTATATCATTATTAGCTTTAATATCAGTAGTTTTTTCTAGTCTAGTGTGAGTACCTTGATTTATTTTTGTATATGTGGTAGTTGTTCCAAATAATCCTGATGTACCCCTTTGCCATACTACACCATTACCAAGAGTATTTGACTGAGTAATACTATAATTGCCATTCCAAGCTGATGATGTAAAAACATTATTATTGTAATTATAATTAGATCCACTACTAACTGTTATAGAATAATAATTATTATTTGATGTTATTAATGATTCTATTGTTTTATAACCATTGTCATAATAATAATCACCAGTAAAATTAGTACCAGCTGCATCATCCATATAATAATCATTCAAACGAGCAAGATAAATATTTTCATCTACTGGATAATAATAATATCCGTCAGTATTTATAATATTTTCCCAATATTGAGATGCACTATCATCTAAAACAAAACTATTCCATAATGATTCTATTTGTATATTACTTAATTTATTTATCATTTCATTAAATAAATTTGTTTGAATATATAAAACAATTTTTTCATAAACATCAGGATTATTTTCTTCTAAATAAGTAAATAATTCTTGAGAAATATCATTAGTAAATTCATTAGAATTTATAGTAATTTGATATTGGTTTTCAATATTAGGACTTACTAAGGCTTCAATTCTATCTTGAATTGTTTGATCTAAATTAGTATCTTTAATTGAATTATAAATATTTTCAATAATTTCATCACTTACATTATCAAATAATATTGTAAGAATGTTTTCTAAACTTGTCATAGAAACATTTTCTAAAATATCTTCAAATAATGTAGTAGTTGAGATTGTTGTATATAATTGATTTAATTGTTCACTTGTTGCATTATTAATAAATTCATTTAATATCTTAGACATTGTATCAGGATATTTATTACATAATAGAGTTAATAATTCTTGATTATTCATTATTTGATTAAATAATTCATTTAATTGATCATTATTAAAATCTCTATTAATAAATGTTGTTTGTAATAAAGTATCTAGTGCAGTTTCATCAGATAAATATAAACTTAAAATATTATCATCTTGTGTAAAATCTGTAAAATAAGTAGTTATATGATTTGGATTCTTTTTAATTAATTCATTTAATGCTGTAAGTACAGCATCTTTAGAATTTAAAAAGTTTTGATATAAATTACTTGATGTTATACTGTCATAAACTTGATTAATTACATCATCACTCATTAATGCATCAAATACTTGAATTGTTCCTTCCACATCTTTCATTAATGCATCTAATGCTGTTTGGTAAATAGTTGCTGTTAAACCTATTTTATCAGCTAAGTATTCATTAACTTTACTATATGGAACGAATTGAATATAGTCATAAATATATTGGTTTGAGGCAATACTATCAAATGTTGGGTCATTTTCTGGTTTTGTTCTTAATGGATATTTTTCATTAAAAATACCACCATTATGAGCTTTGGAATATTCTGGTGTTGCATCAGGATTTGGTTCTGCAACATCTTTTGAATAAGATTTAATATGATATTGATTTCCACCTAACGTTGCATTAAATGGTGCTGGAGATGTATCTTCATCAGCAGTAGTTGCCATATATGCAATAGCTTCACTAATAGCTGTTCTATTAGCTTCATTATTTGTGGAATTAATCCTATATGCACGACCGACAATATTAACATCATCAACTAAGTTTACTAAGTAACTTATTTTCATATATGTTAATACATTAGAAACTTCTAATGAACCTCCGTTAGGGGCAGCAATATAACCAATTAAAGCTCCGCATGGATAACTTCCATCTTTATGAGATGTTTTAGTTAATGTAGCAGCATTTTCTTTGGTTACAACTGTATTAGGTATTGTTTTTATTTCCCCATAATTAATTGAGTTAGCAATATAAACATAAATACCTTGTCTTGAGTCAGTAGCCATTTCATCATCAAATTTATATATAAATACTAAACCATATAGTCCACCAACTACTTTAGTACCGTAAACATTACCATAATTAATACAGTTAACAATATTGCATACGCCTAAACACAAGAATCCAGCTGCTTTACACTTTGGTTCATATTCACTAGTAGCATTATCAGATGAGTAATAACCATTATAAGCATAAACATTACCATAATTAATTGTAAATTCAATTTTTTGACGACTGGCATGAACATTATAACCTGTCTCATTATCACTCTTATCGTTACCAGCTTCGTTTTTTTCATTACGAACAGCAATACCAGCCGCATTAACATACACTAATTGGCTACCAACAGCTACCGAATAAATATTACCATTATTAGCTGAATCCATTATTTGCGCAGCTTCATCTAACATTAAGAAACAGATGCCTCCTGTTTCCATTTCAAAATCAGATGCTGAATAAGTTCCAGAAGTACTACCAGGACGTGTTGTCGTATTACAATTATAAACATCGCCTAAATTATAACATGTTGATATAAGTCCTGCATTAATACCTGTAATTCCTCCAACACGACTAACGCCATAAAAATGAGCTGCATTACTTGTACCATTTCCATGAATAGTTATATCACCATTATTAATACAGTTATGAATTGAACCTTCTCTTGTTGATGATATAATTAAATTTTCAGATGGTTCTGAATTTAATGTATTAGCATTTTTATAACATATTCCAGTAACATAAACATTAAAATAAATATTATTATTAGTTGTATAAAGTTCAAGGTCACCACCATTATAAACATTTTTAATGGTACAACCCATACTTACTTCTTCTAATATACCGAATAATTTTAATTTTTTATAATCACGTGTCGTTGAATAACCATCATTTAATTTTGTATCGGTATTTTGATCGAAATTAACAGTAATATTACCCTCGTTACGAACATTTTCCATTGTTTGAAATGTTCCAGAACAGTTACCTGATAATTTTAAATCATTTGCACTAACTGTTGTAGTTGGATTATATTCAATTTCTTTTTCATTGTAACTTTGTTTAATTGTTACTATATGATCTTGATCTCCACCTGTTGTTACAACACATGGAGCATATTCATTAATAATAGAAATATCAATAATTTGTTTTTCTAATGGATTTGCTTTATATATTTCACTTGTATCATTTGTTAATTCATAAGTTTCATTTAAATTGTACACTCCTGTAAGAGTTACTTTTGATTGATATGCATATAATACACCTGCAACATTAATGATAGTTGATGTCGATATACCTTCATTATTAGAGGTAATTATATTACTAGTAATATTTAAATTACTTGCAGATGATAATCCATAATATTCCATATCCATTACTTGATATAAATTTAAAACACCTGATACGTGATTTAAATTATCAAGTCCACTTTTATAAGTTCCATAAGATGTTATTCCACCTGATGGATAAGTTTGGGCATGTGATAAATAATAATTAATTGCTCCAACATTAATCATAGAACCAACTGGACTTGTGCCACCTGTTGTACAACCAATAACACCACCAATAAAATTAGTGCCAAAATATTGATTAGTTACACCATCTTCTCCTACTTCAATATTACCATAGTTAGCAAGTTTAGAACATTCAATAGTTGTTCCATAACCCATACATCCACCAACATATTGGTATATTGTTCTAGATGTTTCATTATTGAATTTCATTGCTATTATTTCCATTGTATTCAAACAATTCTTTAAATTAGCAACATTATCATTATAACCAATAATTCCCCCAATAACACTATATATATTATTATATCTAGTATCATTATAATTATTTGGGGTAACTATTTGGGTACTACCATCTATTTGACCATTTGTTGTACAATTTTCAATTGTACCACCATTACCATATCCAACAATTCCTCCGACATATGTAGCACCAATTTCTGTTGGATATTTCAAAGAAATATTTCCTACTACATTAACATTGGAAATTGTTCCTTTTTCTAATTTTCCACTAATAAAACCAATTGTATTAATATCTGTTTTATTTAATTCATTAATGTCAGTAATTTCTATTTTCGCATTTACTAAATTTATATTTCTAACAGTTCCACTTAAATAAGGGAATAATCCATATGAATGGTATCCTAAATTAGAGGATCCTTCATTTAATGTTAAATTATAGATACCATGATAATTAGATTTACGACCATTATTTAGTTCTACTGTTTTATTGTCTATATCAGTTATTTGTTCACTTTCAAATGTACCTGAAAATGTTGTCCCAATTGGTAAATAACTTCCTGCAGGAACTGTACTCATATCTATATCTGATCTTAATAAATAACTAGCACGTTGAAACATTGGATATTTACTAATTAATTCAGACATATAAACTAAATCCATTGGTGATTCAATTTCATATTGATTACCATTAATTACTTTTAAACCAATTAATACTGGATAAGTTAATTGCAATAAACCAGCAACACTTTGTCCACCATTTTCTGTATATGTACCATTTGAATACCATTCATTACTTGATGAGAAATATTTTCCATCCGCAAATGAACTTGTTGGAAGGCCTTGGACTTCTTGATTATTTCCTAAACTACCTGAATAAATAGTAGTTCCACGGAATAAAGTATTGTCATAATATAAATTATCAAATGTTGCATCCACTGCTTCATTCGTTGAATTAACAAATACCATTGGTGTAACACCACGATAATAACTAACACTTTGTGATATTACTGTTCTAATTGCTACATATGCTTGAGTGAATATACCATTATTTGTACCCATTAATCCTGATACAAAGAATCCACCTTCGGCTGTTAATCCTGAGTCAGTTCGAAAATCTTGGACAAAGACATGATTAACATTACCAAAGTTAACACCTATTAAAGATGAAGCATATGTCATTAAACCAAATGGAATTGCTTGTAACATAACAGGAGAAATTAATCCTAAGTTCTTTACAGTACCATTTTTTCCAACTGTTGAAAAAAGAGAATAATACATTAATGATGATTGATATTTTTCATTATATTCAACTTCATCATCAATAGGATCATAAAATAAGTTAGAAATACTAAATCCTCTTCCATCAAATGTTCCTTGGAAAGCATCTTTTGATTCCGCAATATTTGATTCACTTGATGGTACCCAACCAATTGGTAAAGCGAATAAACGTTGTTTAGAAGCATCTGTATAATCTATATTACTTCCTAAGGCATAATTATAACTTAGGTATTGTTGTTTATATTCGGAATTACATAATAATGTAAAACAATATAATTCTTCTGCTGATTCAATTAATATTTGCATATTAGATTGAAATGATGTAACTTTAGTTGAATCACTTGCAACAAAATTAGATCCACTAAATGTATAAAAGTTTGTAATACTAATAAAACCTGTTGTTGTTTGATTTGTTTCTTGTTCTTTTAATTCAACTAAATCAGTATTCCATACGTTAGTATTTAATTTTCTTGTTTTCGCATTTGATGTAATAGATGGTGTAGTACTAAATAACATGACAAAAGTCAAGATAATGAGTACTATAGGAATAATTCTAAATAAAATTATTTTTGACTTTTGTTTCATCATTAAGTCCTTTCCTTTCTTTATGCTGTAGGAATTGTATCAATTCCCCAAAAAGCTTCAATACGATTAGCTTGAACCATTTCTACTTTAATATTTAAAGTAACTTCACATGTTTCACTATAAATATCATTTGAACGAATATTATATGTATAACCTTTGTTTAATATTAAAGGAATTGTCATATTATCAAGGTTTTTATCTAATAAATCTTGATAATATATATATCCTGTTTTTTCATCAAAGAACCATTTTGTATCTAAATTAAATGGACAAATTGCATCAGCAATTCTCTTTAAATCTTCATTTCCTTCAACATTTCCTGATACATTTGCTTTACCATTTTCATGAGCTATTATTTCTTCATATTCTGTTGAACCGATGATACGTTTAACAACCCATTCATCACTTATTTTAACACGAAGATAAGCAGGAATATCATTACGAAGTTCAATATTAACACTTAAATCTTCTAAATAATTTTTATTTGTATCTTCTTTTTCAACAACTAATTCTTTAGTTGCGCCATTTAATCTAAACAATTCTTCATATGTTGGATCTGTTGTTACTTGTTCATCGTTGATTGTAGCAACAATTGATGCTTCAAATTCACCTAATTTAATATTTATTTGATGACTATTATTACTTGTAAGCCAAGCATATGTAACACCACCAAAAATAGTAAGAGCTATAACTATAAAAATAACTAAGATCAAAACAATTTTATTCTTTTTCATAAGTGACATCTCCACGATATTCATTTTGAATTGATAAGATTTTTATAGCAACATCAAATGTTTTGTTTAAGTGATTTTCAATTTGTTGATCAACATCACTTAAGCCATAATAATCACCATAGAAAACTATTTGGAATGATCTTATATCATTTTTAGTTAATATTTCTGTTTCATACATATTTTTTAAATATGTGAAATTATTTTCTTCAATTTTGTTTATATCTATATTACTATCAGTAGGATTACCTAAATAAGTATTAAATGTATTTTGATAATTTGTTTCTGATTCATCTAAAACTAAATATAATAATCCTGGAATATTGTTATAAGTAACAACATCATTTTCTAAGGTAAAAAGAGGTTGATATTCATCATTTTCACGATAAAGAATTTGTACATAATTTCTTACATCAACATCACCTATATTAGTTATGGTAAATGATAATGTTGTGGCAAATTTATTGAATAAAGTATTATCCATTTGAAAATCTTTATTACGATCAATATATGCTAAATCATTGATTTCTAAATGAATATATTCATCATCTTGATCGATCTCTTCAAGAGATGATTCTACTTTTACTTCTATATCACCCATTACAAATGTTTTTTCTTCTGATTTTTGATATGTAAGCCATGCATATGTCGTTCCAACAAATAATGTAAGAGTCAATATGAGTAAAACAACAAGAATAAAAATGATTTTTTTATCTTTCTTCATAATGACCTCCTTTACATTTTTATTTATTGTTCTTTTTTCTTAATTTGAATTATTTTATATATTAAAATTAATATAATAAGTCCAAATATTATTATTAACCAAAAATATAAATTAGTAAAAATAGAATATAAATAACCAATGCCATTAATATGAAACATTACTTTACCAATGACATCATTTGAAGTAATTGGTTTATCTTCTATGCTATCTTCAATTATACTTTTAGTTATTATTTTATCTTCTTCTTGATTGATTTCAATGATTCGATGAGTACATATAGTCATATCTTCACTTGGATAAGTGTTTAAATAGAAAGTAATATCATCGCCAACTTCTATATGACTATATAAATCATTTTTATATTTCTTGACATATATTAAAGATCCTACTGGTAAATCTGGTTCCATACTGCCACTTTTTACTACATACATTTTGTATCCACAAAATAATAATATTGAGTGGGAAAATATAATTAATAAAAAGAATGATAAAATGGAATATGAAACTATTTTTTTAAATTCAACTTTCTTTTTATCCAAGTTGATATTCTCCTAATAATTGCCAAGTTAAATGTTTAGCTTGTTTTACTTCAAATGTTAATTTAATTGATAATTCTTGATTTAAATTAATATAACTATAATCATTACCGACAACTTCACCATTATAATGAATATCATCTATTAATGGTAATTCAGTTGTTGTGGGTTTGATTTGTTCACTATGTAAAACATTTGTTTCATCTGTTATAATTTCTCCATAATACCAATAATCTTGGTTATTTACCCATTTAGAATCTAATGATACAATTAATTCTTCATTTTCTAATCCTTGGTAAGTTTTTGTAAGTAATTCAGTTTCATTAGTCTCGTTTTTATTGACATAAGAATATTCAATTTTAATTCTTAATTCAATATCAATTGATGAAGAATTGGTTAATGTATAATTAGTTAATACTAGATTTTGTCCTGGTAATATATAGTTAGTTTCATCACTATCTATTAGTGATCCATTTACTTCAACTTTTATTTCTCCTGAATTTAATTCAAATGAATTGGATGCAAGGCTTTCTGAAAACCATGCATAAACAGTTGTAATAAGGCATAACATTAATAAAATTATAAGAATTGTTAATACTGTTATTTTCTTTTTCATGGTTTTCATCTCCTTTCAACATATTAATATTTTATAAATATTCTAATTTCCGCAACTTTTAATATTTGTCCTATATAACATGAACTATCAGGAATGTTATTATTTAATGGAGCAATAGTTGGGTCATAATAGATTTTTACTAACCAAGTATGTTGTTCACCTGGGTTAACATCTGTTTGGGAATCATAATGTGTTTTTTGTAAGTTTTCAATTCCATCATTTGATAAAAATCTATCTTTATCAGTTGATGTATAATCATCATTACGATATTCTGTTTTTTCTGCTTCTATTTCATCATTTGCTTCTTCTATTTGGTACATTGTGAAATTAAGAGCATTTGATATTGGATTATCTAATCCAGTTAAATCTGAACTTTGATATGTAGTACCATCATATTCTATTTCAAAATTTTCAATATAAATATTATAAGAGAATGGTTGTGAAGATTTTTCACCATTAATAATATTTAATTTAAGTACTACACAATCTCCTGGTACAATGTTTTCTAGTTTTATTGTGCCTGATGCTTCTTCACCACTTTGAACGAACTCAACATTATCAGACCAATAAAATGATTCTAAACTTGGATCATAACATGTTGCTTGAATATCAAATGGATCTGTTGATACATGATCTAGATAACTAAACCAAGCAAATGTACAAGCACCAACTATTAGTAAAGCTAACATTAAGACAAATAATGATAATACAAGTCTTTTAAGTGGTTGCATTTTTTTCCTTTCTTTTTATTCTTTGTTTTCTTGTTCTGTTTTATTATGTTCTTGAAGATATTCTTCAATTACTTTTTCTTTGAATTTTTCTTCTTCTTGAGCTTTTTTATAATTCTTAAATTGAATTACAAAATGAATTGTAGCTGTGACGAATAAAAGAAGACAACAAAATATGATAATTATAAATATTAAATTAGTTCCTAAATTCTTCATTTTAGCAATTCCTAATAACTTAGAATGCCATGATAATTTACCAATATAATTATCTTTGGTTACTTTATCAATATCTGGTGTAGGATTTGTTTTTTCATTATCACCTTTGGTGGTAATTTCTCCTGTTTCTTCATCTATTGCATAAATACGATGAATAATATTTTGTCCTTTAATTCTTTCATCTTCACCTATATATTTAAATAATATGATATCACCAACTTTTAAATTTTCGAATTTCTTTTCTTTAACAAAAATAAATTCATTAACTTCTAATGTTGGTTCCATACTAGAACTAGCTACTATACCAACATGATAACCAAATAATTTTGGTTGTTCATTTTGTTTGGTAGCTGTTGTTAATGTAATAATAATATAAAAAGCAAGAATAAACAATAATACAGAAATAACGGTAATAATCTTATTTAAAACTTTGATTTTTTTCATTTAAACATCACCTTACTCTTCAGTAGATGAGGAAGTTTTTGTTTGGTTATTTTCGTTTTCTATAGGATTGCTTGGACTTTCTTTTGTATTTTGATTAATTTGTTTTTTAGGCTTTTGTTGAGAAGTTTTAGCTTTTTCTTTTTGTTTTTGGGCTTGGAGTTTAGCTTTTTCTTTCTCTTTTTGTTTTTGCGCTTGAAGCTTAGCTTTTTCTTTCTCTTTTTGTTTTTGCGCTTGAAGCTTAGCTTTTTCTTTCTCTTTTTGTTTTTGCGCTGCTAGTTTTTCTTTTTCTTTTTGTTTGGCTTTTTGTTCTGCTAACTTTTCTTTTTCTTTTTGTTTTTGTAAAGCTAATCTTTCTTTCTCTTTTTGCTTTTGGGCAAAAGCTTGTGCCTTTTCTTTCTCTTTTTGTGCTTGAAGTTTAGCTTGCTCTTTTTGTTTTGCTTTTTCTTGGGCAATCCTTTCTCTTTCTTGCTCTTTTTGTAAAGCAATTTGTTGTTGTTCTAATGCTTTTTCTAAAAGCATTTTGTTTCTTTCTTCTTGTTTCTTTCTATCTTGTTCTAATTTAGCTTGAATTCTTTCTTCTTCTTTTTGTTTTTGTAAAGCTAATTTTTCTTTTTCTTTAGCTTTATTTAAAGCAACTTTTTCACTGTATTTTTCTAATTGTTTAGGAGTTAAACTCTTTCTATAAGTTGCATCTAATTCTTTTTGATATTGACTTAATTCTTCATCAGATAAATTTGAAGTATCTTGCATTTTCATTTCTTGATATTTCAAACGATATTCTTCTCTTAATTCTTTCTTCTTTTGTTCAGCTTCTAGTTTCTTTTGTTTTTTCAATTTTTCTTTTTCACGAAGTTGAATTTGTTTTCTTTGTTTATCTGTTAATAATAATTCTTTTATTTCTGCAATTCTTGCTTCATGTTTTTGTAAATTCCTCTTTGTCATACCTTCAATAGGAGTTTCTTGTAAATTCTTTAATTCTTCCATTAAGGCTTGACGTTCTTTTCTGATTCTTTCTTTTTCTTCACGAATCTTACGACGTTTAATATTATTTAAATGTGTTTCTATTTTCTTTTTATATTTTTCTGCTTCTCTTTTGCTTTGATTTAAGTCAGTTTGTTTCGCAGAAATAACGGCTTTCATAACCTTTAATTGATTACGATATTTTTCTATTTCTTCTTCATCATTTTCATCTTCAATTTTAGTTAATTGTAAGAAAAAATCATTTTCAGTTCTTGGAATGGCAAACATTGTTTTATAAACCGAATTAACAATTTCTAACATTTGTTTGATTACTTTTCTTAAAGCTACAGTAGGTTGATCTCCTTTTTCAATTAAACTTTCATATCCACCTTTATATAATCTTTTAGTTGCTTGTAAGAATTGTTCAGATAAAGGAGCATCTTCAATTGGGTTTTCACCTGGGTTTAATTCAAAATCTAAATCACCATGTTTACGTACTTTAGCTCTTTTTACAATCTTGCCATCAACTAAATCGATATCATATTCATCTAAAGCTGCTTGGTCATGTTGTCTATTAAACATGTAAACTAACATAACAGTACTTAATAATCTTCTTTGATATTGTATTTCAACAGGTATGTTTTGTTCTTTTTGTTCTACATCATATCCAAGTGATGTATATCTATCGATAAATAACCATAACATGTAACAATTCTTAAAATCAGGATTACGAAGAATTATATTAGTTTTCATTACAGGTGGTAATATTTCTTTGGCTTTAGCTAATGCAACAGAGATAAAAGGTGAATTCTTATATCCTGTTACAATAGTTTTCATCTTTTCAACTCTTTTTAATAAGTCTAAGTTTTTTCTATTTATTTCTTCATTACCACGAACTGTTTTAATATCTAATTCAACTTTACAATGAACTTTACTTGTTAATGTATCATAATCAGATTTTATTTCCACAATATTTCTTGTGAAACTTTCATAATCTCTTTCCATAATTTCATAACGACGAGTTATGAAAAGAATTAAACGATTAATTAATGTTTTTAAAAATCTATTTTCATAAATAGCATCTTCTTGTTCTCTTTGATGAATTAAAATCTTACTAGGTTTAATAAAGCCATTTTCATCAATTTCTTTGATATTATGGGTATGAGATGCTAAATGGCGAACACTTGCGGAATTAATGTTTCTAGCTTTTTCAATTGGAACAACATCTTCTTCAATTCTTATTCCGCTTTTAGGATTACGAATGATGTTATCAATACTTGGTAAATATGCTTCTAAAGTAGAAATCCATGAATCATCAAACAATTTTGTTTCTTGTAAGATTTTACTAACAATGTTATTTTCCCCATTATACATCATCTTTTCAACTGTTGTTGCAATATCATTATGACGATTAATGCGTTGAATATTACGCATTATACTTTCACAATATTCATCTAATAAATTCATTTCTACTTTTTCTTCCATATAAACTCCTTTTTTAAAAATTGACACACTCTCTAAGAATGTGTCAAATCAACTGCAATTTAACTACCTTCATTAGATCATCTTTTGCAATTCTCTAATATAATCAATGGATAATTTGAATACACCTTTGCCAAATAGACGATCAATAACTACTATTAATTCATCTAATTCATCTTTAAGGAATGCTAAATTAAGGTTTTCAAATTTACGTAAAATTTTACTACGCAACATGAAATCTAATCCTCTTAATTCATTTCCACCACAGGCAATATATACAGGAACAAATGTATTGATTTGTTTCATAATACGGTTACCAAAGGCAATTTTAAATTTTTCTTGAATGAATTGATCTAATTTACTAAAGTTTTCTTGATTACGTACAGAAATTGAAAAATCTTCTGCAGCTTTTTGATATAAACTATCTAAATATTCATAACTCATTTCAATTCCTGGAGTATATGGAGCATCAAAATATTCAGCTTTTTTATTGAATTCTAACGCTATAGCACGGTCATATACTTTATCAGTAATTGTGAATGTTGAATCATCTTTATTAGCTGTTCCAACAAACCATACACTTTGAGGAACTAATAATTTACCTTCAACTAAATGTTTAGGATCTGTTGGCCATGTATCTGGTACAATGTCAATTTTCCATTCACTTTTATCTGGCATTTCCATAATTGATAAGAATTCAGCAAAATAATATTCAATACGAGCTAAGTTCATTTCATCTAAGACGATAAAATTAATGTTTTCTCGATATGTATCTTCATATAAAAATTTTAAGAAATCTGTTTCATTAAATCTTTTAGTAAATTCATTTAAATATCCCATTAATTCTGCTCTGTCACGCCAAGATGGTTGAACAGAAACAATTGATGCTTCATTAAAGAAAAATTTACTTAAAGCATAAGGTAAAGATGTTTTACCTGTTCCTGATATACCTTCTAGAATTATTACTTTAGATGTTGCCATAGCAGCAAAATATAAAGCAATAGTATCTTTTGTATAATATAAATGTAATTGACTTGCGGAAAAGTTAACAAATCTTTCAATTAACATTGATAAAGATAATAAATCTTCTTGTTTCATTTGGATTGATGTTATTTGATCTTTATATAATTCGTCAATTGCTTTAAGTTTAACAAATCTACTATCTTCTTCAACAGGTTTTTCTTCTTCTGTTTGTTCTTCAATTTCTTCTAAATATTCAGGTTTACCTGTCATTTGTGATACTTTAACTGATAATATTTTATTCTTTTCATCAATTAATTGTAATACTTTATTATTTAAAACAGCTATTTCATCAACTAATTCTTGTTTATCCATTTCTTTTCTTCTAAAGATGAAATATCTACGAAGTAATTGAATAATCTTTAAAGCTAAAAAGACAAAGACTGCTAAATTAATTAATGTGACAACAACTAATGCTACCCATTCAATGAAATTGAAGTTCTTTGCTTGATCTATGGTAAATGTGAAATAATAAGGGATATCTTCGATAATGATTTTTTTGAAGATATTAAAAAATCCCACAAAAAAATCTGCTATATTACCTAATAATATTCCTATGTATTCTATATAATATCTTGAAAAATCAATCACGGTTTTCTCCTTTATTATCTTCTGTAGCTATTGATTCTGAATCATTCTTATCGTTTTTTGATGTGTCATTTTCTGATGTATCATTTTCTTTTTGTTTAGCTAAATATTCTTGAATGATTCTTTCTTTCATTTCTTGTTCTGTTTCTTCATTATTTGTTTTAGCTTGTGATAAACGATATGTCATAAATGCTTTCACAAACATTATAATTGCATAAATTAAGAATAAAATTGTAGGTCCTATAATACATACAAAGAAACCAACAGGACTTGTTAGAAATGTGACAGTTTTACCCCATCCTTTTGAATGTGTTCCTGTCCATACTCCTTTAACATCTTCAACACTAACTGCAAAATCATCAATTTCAGCTAAAGGATTATCACCTTTAGTTACATAGCCTACTACTTCACCTTCACTGTTAGTAGCAATACTAACAATTCTATGGCTATTTAATGCATTTAATTTTGTTGAATAAAATGTAATTACATCGCCTACTTTAAGTGCTTTTTTATCTTTTTCTTTTTTAAGAACTTTGATAGTAATTAATTCTCCTTCTTCAAATGTTCCTTTCATTGAATCAGATTGAACAACTAAATATCCTTTACCTAAGAATGTTGGAACAGTTGAAGCATTCTTTCTAGAAATTGTTGATATAGAGAAAATTAATACTAGAACAATTATTAAATAAAAAATTACATTAAAAGTTATCGAAAGTATTTTTTTAACTTTCTTAGTTGTTGATTTAGTTTCTTTCACATTTTCATTCATATTATAAATCTCCTTTATCTCTATCTTTTTACTTGATTCTAAAATCTTTAATCTATTAATAGATAAAAAACTTTAGAATCAAGAGGAATTTTTATTCCTCTAGATTATTTAACCTAGTTCTTCTTCAAATGTTTTAATTCCTGCTTCTGTCATTTTAGTTTGAATTGATTCAACTAATGATTCTAATTCAGGAATTGATTCAGTTGATAATGTTACATCGATTGTTATATCATATTGATTTATTGATTCAATAACTTCTGAAACAATTTCTTTGATTTTATTCCAATGTTTTTTATCATATTGAATTATAAAAGATTCATCTAAATATTTATTTGCATTTTCTATAGCTTGTGATTTTAAATGATCTTTTATTCCTTGAAGAGTTAAAACTTTAGATAAAGCTAATTTTGTTTGTTGCAATAAGCATCTCATATCAGCTTCAGTTTCTAAATTTGTCATTTTACTTAATGCATTTGTTTTAATTTCATTTGCTTGAGAAATGGCATCATTAGAATAAGTAGCACTTGTGAAAGGTTGAATTGCTTCATTCATTTCATTAGTGATTTCTTCTTTTGTTTGTTCTATTTCTGTAACAAAGTCAAGTTCTTTGACTTTTCTAAATTGCATATTCATTTTTAAATTAGCACCAAGAACAGCATCGAAACAATCGGCATCCCATCCTTCAGCCCAAATATTAAATGTAGCATTAGCTATATAATATTCGCCACTTTCTTCAGTTTGATTTAATTTTAGAATAATATCTCCTAAAGATAATTCAGGGATGTAATTATAATCATTTGGTAAATCTAATTCTTCTAATGATCTTGTGTTGTAATAACGAAGGGATGAACTATTATCTTTAGTTTCATAATCTCCTTCTCCTTCTCCTTTATTTACAACATATATTCCTAATCCTTTTTCTTCTGTACTAATTCCTAAACGAATGGCATTCGATGCTCTTACGGAAGTAATTTGTTTTTTACTTTCATATGGTCCATATGTAATTCCATCTTTTAATGTAACGGGAACAGTTGGTTGAAAACCAATTAACTCACTAGTTGATTTTACATCTTTTAATTGAACGCCGCCAGGTGCTTTAGAGCGAAACATTAAATCAAAAGAATAATATTCAGTTTCTTTAACTTCTTCTTCTTCTAAATGGGTTAATGTTTTACCATCTAATGATGTTAAAGCTGTTAGCTTTACTTTATCATCTTTCTCGAATGTTAATGTGGAATACCATGTGATACCATTATCAGGGCTTATTTCTAATCCTTCTAATACATCAAAAGTCATATCAAAGTCAGATACTTTAGCAATTTCAGATAATGAAAACCAAGCAAAAGTTGCACTTGAAATGGCAATGAGAGCAAATAAACAAGTGAATACCGCTAATATTAACTTTTTAGTTCCTTTCATTTCATTCCTCTTTCTTAGAAAGTTTAAATGACATACTTACTATTTCTTCAAAGTTTGAATCTAAACAATCAGCATCCCATCCTTCAGCCCATATATTAATGGTTAGAGTTGCTGTGTAATAATTCTCTTCTTTTTCTAAAGTAATTATATCATTTCCAACCTTCAATAGTTGATTTGTAAATGCTTGACTATGATAAATATCAGGTACATTTAAATTAGTTTTTTTGATTTCATTGTAGTATTGCAATGCTGGGTTATAAGATTTATTTTCAATGTCTAATGTTTCATAATTACCTTGTCCTAAATCTTCATTAACAATATGAATTCCAATTGGTTCATTTGTTAATTTATTAACAAAACTTATTCTCATAGCATCTGCTAATCTAACAGTATTAATTATTTTGTTTTCTTGATCAGGTCCATATGTAATTCCATCATTTAATGTAACATCAGCTTTGGGGGCAAATGGTGTTGGTATTGATGTTGATAAAACATTAGATAAAACAACTACTCCTGGTGTCTTAGATCTTAGTTTAATTTGAAATGATAAATATTGATCTTTCAATACATCTTCAATTTCTAAGCCACGGAATGTTTTTCCATCAGTACTTGTAATTGATCTTAAATGAATTCCTTTGGAATTTGGTTGAATTGTTTTTGTGAAATAAATTTCTTTTTGATTAAGCAATGCAACTTCAAGTCCATCATCAGCTTCAATATCAATTTCTGATATTTCTACTCCTACAATATTGATTGAGGAAAACCAAGCATAGGTGGCAGTAGAAAATACTAGCACTGCTATAATCGCTAAGATCAATAACATATATAATTTTCTAGTCATTCTAAGCATGTGGTTCTCCTCAAATTTAAGTTATTAATAATTTATATTAACAAATTTATTTTTAATAAAGCCTTTTTAATTTGATCCTACTAATTTGAAGCCAAATTTAATATCAGCTGTTGCATCTTGAATACCATCGATACAATCTGCATCCCAACCTTCAATCCAAATTTTAACTGTTAAAACTGTAGTTTTAGAATCTGCAATTTTTGTTAAAACAACTTTATTTTCAGCACTAGTAATGTCAGATGTTCCAAAAATACGTGCTGGTCTTGCTGCATCTTGCGTTTTTGCTTCGAACTGTTCATAAACGTTGTACCATGTTTGGTATGCAGCATCTTCTATTGTTTGTCCGGTTTTTCTTGCGTTAAAATATTGAACAGCAAAATTTTTAGACATATCACTTGGAATAGAACCTTGTCCTAATCCTCTACCTGGTTCCCAAATAATTAAAGTAGGATCAGCTGCATCAGGAGTATCTCCAGAATCTTTGACATACTTGTCCGCTTTTTGTTCTGCTGAAGTTTGTTTCATATCAGTCTTAATAAATGCAATTCTTAGAGCATTAGGTAAACTAAATGTAACTGTTGCCATTGATTCAGATGCTTGAGTAGAGCCCTCGGCTGATTCAGCAGTTGTAGCATCATAAGCATTATTGAAGAAGCTTACACCAGAAACTGCAGGTACAAATGTTTTTACGTCTCCAGTGCATTCTGTTGTTGATGAATCTAAATACACATTTCCAGTCATATTTGCTTGAAATTCAATTGCAAATGTAATAAATGAACCTGTAAAATCTTTTTCATCTTCAACAGCAATTTTTTCTCCTGTTGCTTCTGTAACTTTTTTTGATTTATCTTCTAATTTAACCAAATTTTTTCCATCTTTTGTAGTTAAATGATCTAATTTAACTTTTTCACTAATAGTGAAATTTCCATCTGTTTTTCCTTCAACAGTATATTGGATAGCCTTTTGAAAATCTGTTGTGGATAATTGACCAACAAATCCTTGAGTAATTGATGAATATTCAATTGAACCATCTTCATTATATTTAATTCCCCATAATTGAATTTTTAAATCTTCACCTGAAGTTGCTTTCATTTCGAATGATTCAGTTTCAATGTTTCCATTAACTGTAAACCATGCATAAGTTGATGTTGCAACAGCAACTAATGCTAACAACATAACACTTAAAGATAAAACTAATTTTTTTGTTAAAGTTTTCATTATGTCCTCCTATTCTTTAATCATTATTTATGAAAATTTAACTTTCTTCTTCTCCAGAAACTATTTTAAATGTCATTGAGTATTTAAATCTACCCCCAATGATTGAGTCTGTACAATCTTCATCAGCACCTTCTAACCAAGAAACAACTGTATATTTTGCTATTTGGTTAACTTGAAAACGATTAGTTGTTGTTGTTCCAATATACTTATCACTTTCAAATGGAGTTGTAAGTCCTCCCATAAAATCACTTTCTGGATCACCATTACTTTTTGCCTTAGCATAAATTATTGTATTTTTTACACCATCAATTTCCTCAATAACCATGAGGCGAATTGCATCATCTGTACCTTTATAGACTTGATCAATATTTAATTGTGCTTGATAACTAACCATTGTCATACCTACATTTTTTAAATAAAAACTGTAAGCCATGTAATTTCCATCTTTATCATTCTTAACTCCTATTCCTTCATCAATATCTAATGGAATATCAGTTATAGTGATATTTGTGGAATGCCGTAGTGTTTCAGCATAAAGTCTTGTTGTCGAGTCTTCAAAGGTTTCATCCAACGACAAACTGAGTGCTTGACTTGAGTCATCTATTCTAGTCACGAAAGCACCTACATTTTGACCATAAACTGTCACAATAACAATCGTAAAAGATAAAACGGCTGTTATAATTAAGCCCATTGTAAGCAATTTTCTCTTGTTTTTGCGAATGTCTACCGCCTTAATCGCTTGGGATAGACGCACTCATTCATCACTCCTTTCAAATAATAAGAATGTTATAAATTTTAATTCCATATTTTCCCATATGAAGATAAAAAAAGTTGTCACTTATTTATTAAATAAATGACAACTGGCTACCTCATATTCAGGGGTCCTATAGCTTTGTGCCCTAACGTTTCCATTAGTTTACCTTTAACATTCTTTTTATGCATGAATATTATACATCTTTATGTCGGTATTTGTCAAGAAAAAAATAAAAATTTTTTTTGTACTTTTTTTATGTTATTTATTATTATTTTTATATAAAATCATATTATCTTTTTTTATGATTTTTTCCGCCTCTTTTTTTCTTACTTTCTTTAATGGGTTTTTGTTTTGCTTCTTCTATTATTATTTTCTTTCCATCTATTTTTTTAGAGAATGCGTATATACATTCTTCTAAATATTTAGTAGGAATTTCAAAGAAAGAAAATGATTCATGCATTTCTATTTGTTTTATATCATCATCTTTTATATTAGTTCTTTTAGTTATTAAATCAATTAATTGTTTTTTATTTAAATGATCTTTTGTACCAACACTTATAAATAACCTAGTTATTTTTTTCTTTTGAGTATTAACAGTAAATGAATATAAATTATTTTCATCAATTTCTAAGTTTTGTTCTAATGAAAGTTCTGATAACATTAAACCAATTGTGATATTTTCAATAGGAATGTTTTCTTCAATTAATTTTTGATATAAAACATTTTTAATATTGTTACTATATTTTTTATCATTATGTTCTTCATATTGTATAATAGCATTATCAATAATTCGTTTCATTCTAACTTTCATTACTTCATCTAATGAAGGAATTTTCATTGGTTCTATTTTTGTTTTTGCATATATTTCAATATTTCTTAATCTGTTTCTTTCATTTTTTGCAACCAATGTAACAGCAAATCCTTGTTTTTTAGCTCTGCCAGTTCTTCCTATTCTATGAACATAATATTCATCATCTTGGGGAATATCATAATTAATGACTAAATCAACATCATCTATATCAAGTCCTCTAGCTGCCACATCACTAGCAACTAATACTTGAATACTTCCTCCTTTAAATCTTGCCATTACTCTATCACGTTGCATTTGTTTCATGTCACCATGTAATCCTTCAACAACATAATTTCTTTGCATTAATCCTGATGTTACTTCATCTACATCTTTTTTAGTATTACAAAATATCATTACTAATGAAGCATTTCTTGTATCAATTAAACGTGCACAAATTTCTAATTTATTATTTTCTTCAGTAATAATATATTTTTGTTCAATTGTATCTACTGTTAAACATTTATTTGATATTTTTATAATTTCGGGATGATATAAATATGTTTGACCAATCTTTTCTATTTCTTTGGAAAAAGTTGCGGAAAAAAGCATTGTTTGATGTTTACATTCAATATGACTTAAGATAAAATCAATATCTTCCTTAAATCCCATGTTCAACATTTCATCAGCTTCATCTAAAACTAAAATATTGATTTTATAAATACGAATAGTTTTTCTTTCCATATGATCCATTAATCTACCAGGAGTTGCTACTATTATTTGGGGTTTTTTCTTTAAAGCATGAATTTGTTTATCAATTGCTTCACCACCATAAATTGTTAATATTCTGATTCCTTCTTTAAAATAACAAAAGTCTCTTAAATCTTCAGTTATTTGGATAGCTAATTCTCTTGTTGGGGCTAAAATTAAAGACTTAACTTCATTAGATTCTATCTTACTAATGTTATTTAAAATGGGTAAACCAAATGCACATGTTTTACCTGTTCCAGTGGGGGCTTGTGCCATAATGTCTAAATGATTTAAAGCTAAAGGAATGACTTTTTCTTGAACTTCTGTTAATTCATCAAATCCTAATTTTTCTATTCCTTTTTTTAAATCATTATCAATCATTAATTGATTAAATGTTATCATATAAACCTCTTTTCATATAAAAAGTATCTCTTAGAGATACCTTTATTATATTCCTGATATGGAAAGTCCTTTAAACAATATCGAAGGTGAACCTACTCTCGATAATGTCATTTTTAAATCTGATGCTACTTCTTCTACTTCATTCATCATTGATAAGAAGTTTCCTGCAGCAACTATTAATGTAACTGGTCTTATAATCTTACCATTTTCAATATAATATCCTGAAGATTTTAAACTAAAGTCACCTGATATAGCATTAACACCTGCATGTAATCCAGCAAGTTCAGTTATCAATAATCCTTCTTTAAGAGATGATATTAATTCTTCTTTTGATTTAGTTCCTTTTTCAATATAAGTGTTAGCTCCACTTACACCTATTGCTCCACCCATTCTAAAGCCATTTCCAGTTGAAGTAGTATTAAAATATTTAGCTGTTTTTAAATTATGTAAAAATGTGTTAAAAACACCTTTTGTAACAATTTCTTTTTTATAACATGCTACTCCTTCATCATCAAATGGATCTTTAAAAATACAATCTTCTTTCATTGGATCATCAATAATACTAATTTTATCAGACATTATTTTTTGATTTTCTTTATTTAGTAAAGGAGTAATTTGTTTTATTTTTGTTTCTCCTGAAAAGATGGAAATAAATGTTGAAAACAAATCTGCCATAGCTTCATTTTCAATAATAACAGGATATGTTTTACTAGGTACTGGTTTAGCTTTCAACATTGATAAAACTCTAGTAGTTATTTTATCTATTAAGGAAGCAAAATCTAATTCATCAAATCTTTCTTTGACTTCTACTTCATATCCTGATTGAATATCATCATCTTCTTTTGCCACAATTTGCATAGCAACAGCACAATATTTACCTTGTTTTTCAATATCTAAATTTTTAGAATTAATAATTCGATGAGTTGTTATATCTTCTTCATATCCTAAAGATGGAACATGAATGATTCTAGAATCTTTTTCTTTTAATTTAGATTCTAAGTCAATTAATATTTTAATTTTATCTTGAATTGATACTTTATTAAAATCATTTTCTTTTAGTTTTATCTTTGGATATGATGAACTACCTTCATATATTTCATATTGTTCATTTGTTGATAAGATTAGAGCATTTTCTTTTAATTTATCTAAAATTAAATCAATATTCATATTTAAATCTTCAATAGATAAATTAGCCATTTTATTTTGATAAATAGCTCTAATACTTACTTTTTTTATTTTACTTTCGGTATGTTCACTTACTTTACCTTGATAAACTTGAATTTCTAAAGTTTCACTACCATATTCAGTGATTTCTAAATCACTAAAACCTTTATCTTTAGCTTTTTTGATTAATTCTTGATAATTTAACATTAACCTCTACCTCCAACTGTCATATTTTGGACACGAATGGTAGGTTGTCCTACATCTGTTGGGATGCTACCACTTTTAGATCCACACATCCCATGACCTGTAGTTAAGTTATTAGCAATCATGTCAATATTCATTAATACTTCAGCTCCACTTCCTACTAAAGTAGCTCCTTTAACTGGGGTAGTTAATTTACCATGTTCAATTAAATATCCTTCTTGAACAGCAAAATTAAATTCACCAGTTGATGGATCAACACTTCCTCCACCCATACTTTTCGCAAATAATCCATATTCGGTATTTTTTATTATTTCTTCAAATGAGGAAGTACCATTAGTAAAGAAAGTATTAGTCATTCTAGAAGTTGGCGAATATTTATAAGATTCTCTTCTACCACTTCCTGTAGTAGGATGATTCATAATTCTAGAATTACGATAATCTACTAAATATGTTTTTAAAATACCATTTTCAATTAAAACATTTCTTTTTGTTGGATGTCCTTCATCATCAACATTTAATGATCCCCAATAATTCTCTAAAGTACCATCATCTACAGCAGTAACAATATCACTAGCTATTTTTTGTCCTAGTTTACCACAAAATACGGAAACACCTTTCGCAACAGATGTTGCTTCTAATGAGTGGACACAAGCTTCATGAAGTAATACACCACCAAATCCATGATGTACAACTACTGTCATTTTGCCACCATTTATTTCTTTAGCATCTAACATTGTCATTGCACTATTTGCAACTTCTTTACCAAAATTAAATAAATCTTCATTATCAAAGAATTCAAATCCCATGTTACGTCCTGTATTATTCGATGCTGATTGCATATTAGTTCCATCAGTTGCAACAACACTTAAACTAATCCTACAATTTGTTCTAGTATCTTTTACATATATACCATCACTATTAACAATTAAAACATTTTGTTCTTTATCAGTTAATGTACAAATAATTTGTTTTATTTGTTTTGAATTATTAGTTTTTATGCTATTTGCCCCATCATAACATGTTAATAAATATTTTTTCTTTTCTTCATTAGAAATAGAATTAGGTCTTTTTATAACAGGTGTAATATTTTTATATTTAACTTCTTCTAAATGTTTAGAATGATGAGTTCTTTTACCAACATAACTAGATGATAATTTAATAACAAATTTTTTGATATTATCTAATGATACATCATTAGTATATCCATATACTTCTTCTGTATCTTTTAAGATACGAATACCAACACCATTAACATTAGATGAATTAGCTTTGGATACATTACCCATTGTCATTTCCATTAAATTAGAAGATGTTGATTCAAAAAATAATTCAGCGAAATCTCCCCCTGTTTCAAGGGCTAAATCTAATATTTGTTCTAAATCTTTCTTATCAAACATAAATACCTCATACAATATGTTTTATATAAAACTATTTTATTGTTTTAACCAATCAATAGCTAAATTTAATCTTCTTAATGTTTCTTCTTTACCTAAAATATCTGCCATTTCCACGGATCCTCCTGGAGTAACAGCAACACCAGTGAAAGCAATTCTTAATGCTGTATAAACTTGTCCACTTTTAGTTTCTAATTTATTGGCAATTGTAATAATTGTTTCATGAAGTTTATCTTCTATCCATTCATTTAAATCATTAAAATATGGTAAAGATTTTTCTAAAATATTTAATGCAACATTAGCATCAATTTTAAATTTCTTGTTATTATATAATTCAGGATCAATTTGAGAAAAATGAACTAAGAAATTAACTTTTTCAGGAATTTCTGAAAATATTTCAATTCTTGTTTGTAATAATTTTCCTAACTTATAATAATCATATTTTCCTTTAATTTCTGATTGTTCAAAGAAAGGAATTGCATGCTTCATAAATTCATCAAATGGAAGTTCTTTAATATATTCACCATTTAACCATTTCATTTTATCTGGATCAAATATACAACTAGAATGACTTAAACCACTAATAGAAAATTTGTCAATTAGTTCTTCCATTGTAAATTTTTCTTGTTCACCTTTTGGACTCCAACCAAGTAAAGCAATATAATTAATAATAGCTTGTGGTAAATATCCTTTTTGAATGAAATCATCAAAATTAGCATCACCATATCTTTTACTCAATTTACGAGTTGCATCTTTCATAATTGGGGTTAAATGAATATATTTAGGATGTTCCCAACCAAATGCATCATATAACAAATTATATTTAGGTGTACTACTTAAATATTCATTACCTCTCATTACATGAGTAATTTGCATTAAATGGTCATCAATGACATTAGCAAAATTATATGTAGGTAAACCATCTGATTTAATTAAGATTTGATCTTCTAATTCACTATTTGGTACACTTACATGTCCATATACCATATCATCAAATTCAGTATATCCTTCTGTTGGCATATTTTGCCTAATGACATATTTATCTCCTCTAGCTAATCTTTCTTCAACTTCTTCTTTAGATAAATATAGACAATGTTTATCATAACGTTTAATTCCTGTTTCATTTGTTAATGAATCTAAACGTTCTTTATCACAGAAACAATAATATGCAGCTTTTTTTTCAATTAGTTCTTTAGCATATTTTAAATAAATATCTTTCCTTTCAGTTTGAACATATGGTCCATATCCACCATCTTTATCTGGTCCTTCATCCCAAACAATATTAGCTGCTTTTAATGTATTATATATAACATCAACTGCTCCATCAACATATCTTTCTAAATCTGTATCTTCAATACGTAAAATAAATTGTCCATTATTCTTTTTAGCAAATAAATAGCCATATAAAGCAGTACGTAAATTTCCTATATGCATAAATCCTGTAGGACTAGGAGCAAATCTTGTTCTTACTTTTTCCATTATTATTCACCTCGACTATTATTTATGTTTATTATATCATAGATTGACTTAAAAGTTAAGAATAAATTTGAAGTTTATTATATGTATGTAATATAATGAATCGCATCACCAGTGGTAGCACTTTTTAAAACAACTAAAAAATAACTAAAAAGTTTTATAGTTTTGGGGCGCAAATTATAAATTTAATTAATATTTACTTTTTTTATGATATTAATTATAATATTATATACATTTTTCTTTAGATAATATTTATAAAACAATAACATAAATTATTAATTGTTCTTTCTTGTAGCCTTTTTAGATAAAAAAGAGTATAATATTATTATGAATATATTAAAATCAAAAAAATTAAGTCAATTAGAGGGTAATGTTGGAAAGGAAAGTTTTAAAACATCTTTCCTTTTAAAAAGTACATTACGTATTTCAATTCCTGCCGCATTAGAACATTTTTAGTTGGATTAATGGGAATGATTGATACAATGATGGTTGGTCAGTATTCCACAGAAGCATTTGCTGCTGTATCTATTGCTCAACAACCAGTATATATTACTTTAGCTGCTTCTGTCGGGTTTAATGCTGGTATTATTGCTATCGTTTCCCGAAGGAAAGGGGAAAATGATCCAAAATCAGCTAATCAAGTTTTAAGACATACATTAATAATTGGTATGATTGTATCAATTCTTATTACGATATTAGCTATTGTTTTTGCTAGACCATTTCTTTGGTTAGTTGGAGCTCAAGATGATACAATAGATTTTGCCACAACTTATTTTCGCTTTGTTAGTGCTGGATTAATATTTAATTACATTCGTTTAATAATTTGTTCTGGACAAAGAGCAATTGGTAAAACAAATATTACTTTAGTAACTAATGTTGTATCAAATGTTGTCAATGTGTTTTTTAATTATTGTATGATTACGGGACATTTAGGATTTAAAGAAATGGGTGTTATGGGAGCTGCTATTGCTACTGATATTGGTAATATTGTAGCTTGTATTATTGCTTTCTTTTCTGTTTTTCATGCTAAGGGCTTTTTATCAATTCATTTATTAGATGATTGGCGATTATCTAAATCTGTAATAAAAAATATCTTAAATGTTAGTATGGCAGCATTTATTGAACAATTGTTTATGCGTGTGGGATTTTTTATTATTGCTATGATTGTCAATCGTTTAGGCACTCATACTACTGCTGTTAATTCTGTCATTACTAATATGATGAATATGAATTTTAATATAACTGATGGTTTTGCTATTGGTGCTGGAGCTTTAGTAGGAAGAGCTTTAGGAGAAAAAGATTTGCAAAAAGCTTTTGCCTATGGAAGAATATCGCAAATATTAAGTGTTGTTATTGCAATTATTACAATGATATTAGTTATTATATTTAGATATCCTCTTTCAAGATGTTTTTCTAATGATGAATCAGTGGTAAGGGAAGCAGGAGATTATATTATATATACTTCAGTTATTATGCTTCCTCAAAGTTTGCAATGGGTAACAACTGGTATATTACGTGGTGCTGGTGATACGAAATACACAGCTAAAAACTCAATTATTAGTGTTACATTTATTCGTCCTGTTTTTGCATATGTTTTATGTTATCCTCTTAAATTTGGTTTATTAGGATCTTGGGCAGGAATGTTAGTTGATCAAATAATAAGATGTGTATGTAATAATATTCGTTTTGTTAACTTAAAATGGATGAAATTAAAAGTATAAAATGAAAGCTGTTAATGTACCAATATTGGTTATTTAATAGCTTTTCTTATATAATTATATATTTTATATTGCTTTTCCTGCAAACTGAGTCATATAAAGTTCATAATACTTTCCTTGTTTTTGTAACAATTCTTTATGATTACCAACTTCAAGTATTTCTCCATGATCTATAACTACAATTTTATCAGCATCTTGGATTGTTGATAAACGATGGGCAATAATTAAACTAGTTCTATTTTTCATTAAATTAGTCATGGCATCTTGTAAATTTTTCTCAGTACGAGTATCAACACTTGATGTAGCTTCATCTAATATTAATATTTTAGGATTGGCTAGTACTGCTCTAGCTATTGATAACAATTGTCTTTGTCCTTGGGATAAATTACTTCCTCCTTCAGTTAACATTGTATCATATCTATTTGGTAATTTACGAATGAAATAATTAGCATTACTTAATATAGCAGCATCTTTCATTTCATCAAATGATGCATCTAAACGACCATATTTAATATTCTTTTCAATTGTATCTTGGAATAAAACAGTATCTTGTAAAACTATAGCAATTGTATGACGCAATTCATCTTTGGAAATATCTCTAATATCTATACCATCAATTTGAATACTACCTGAATCTACTTCATAAAACCTCATCAATAAATTAACAATTGTTGTTTTACCACTACCTGTAGCTCCAACTAAAGCAATCTTTTCGCCTTTTTTAACTTCTAAAGAAAAGTTCTTTAATACTTTTTGTCCTTCAACATATGAAAAATCAATGTTCTTAAAAGAAATATTGCCTTGGAATTTATTTTCATCAATTGTTTTAGTTCCTTCATCTATTTCATCTTTTGCATCTAATATTTCAAATATTCTTTCAGCTCCTGCCATAGCATTTAGAATTTGCCCAAATAAATTGGCTATTTCATTTATTGGTCGAGAAAATTGTTTTGCTGATGACAAGAATAAAGCAATTGTACCAACTGATATAATCATACCTAAAGGATGATATATCAAAACTAAAGCGCCAACAATAGCAATAAATAAATAAGTTAAATTACCAAAGAAATTCATCACAGGTCCCATTGAACCTCCCCAAATTTCACCAATAATTGATACTTTAGTATATTTCTTTGATAAATTATTAAATTCTTCTTCAACCATTTGTTCTTTAGAATAAGCTTGAACTGTTTTATATCCTGTTACCATCTCTTCAACATGACCATTTAAATCTCCTAATAATTTAGATCTTTTACGAAAATATTTTGCCATTCTTCTCGTTAATAATCTAGATAAGGTAATTGTTACACATGTAACTAAAATAGTAACTAATGATAATAACCAGTTATATACAAACATTATAATTAATGTACCAATGATTGTCATAACTCCTGATATTAAAGAGCCAATTGATTGAGAAATTACATTTGACACATTTTCCACATCATTAGTCATACGTGACATTAAATCACCATGAGCATGAGTATCAATAAATTGAATTGGTAATTTAGCAAATTTTTGAAATAAATCATTACGCATTTTACGAACAGTTTCTTGAGATAATTTAGCAGCTATTCTTTGTTGGAAATAAGATAAAGCTGCAGAAAATAAATAACATATACCTAACATAATTAAGAAAGGAATAAAGAAATGATGATTCATTTTTCCACTTGTTAATATATAATCTTCATTTATAATTTTACTAACAATTTGTTGCAACAATCCTACTTTTGCGCCATCACTGCCTATTGGAGTAATAGCATCAATCGCTGAAGATTGTAATACTGGTGATAATAAATTTAAAATAGTAACAAAGAACATAATAATCATTAAAGAAATAAATAATTTCTTTTTATAAGAAATGTATTTTACTAATTTACGTAAAGTTTCTTTCGCATTCTTTGGTTTTTCAATTGGCATTCCTCTACCTGGTCCACGATTTGGACCACGTCCAATTGGAAGAGTTGGGGTGACTTTATTAGTTGTTGCCATCTTCATCACCTTCTTTCTTCAATTGCGAATTATAAATATCAATATAAATTGGACATGTTTTAATTAATTCATCATGGGGAGCAAATGCCACAATTTTACCTTCATTTAAAATCATAATTTTATCAGCATTTTTTACACTAGCTACTCTTTGAGCAATTATGATTTTTGTGGTATCATCCATTTTTGTACTTAATTCTTGGTAAAGTTTAGCTTCTGTTGCTAAATCTAAAGCTGATGTTGAATCATCAAAGATTAATATTTTAGGTTTTCTTAGTAATGCTCTAGCAATACTTACTCTTTGTTTTTGTCCTCCTGATAATGAAGAACCTTTTTCAGTGACAATTGTTTGATATCCATCTTCAAATGAAGAAATGAAATCATCAGCTTGGGCAATTTTTGCTGCTTCTTTAATTTCATCTATAGTACTATTTTCTTTTCCCCAAGCAATGTTTTCTTCAATTGTTCCACTATATAATTCACTTTTTTGTAATACCATTGCTACTTTATTTCTTAATTCTTTTAAACTATATTCTTTCACATTTTTGCCATCAACAAAAATTTCTCCACTTGTTACATCATAAAAACGCGGAATTAAATTAACTAATGTTGATTTTCCACATCCAGTAGAACCTAATATCCCAATACTTTCTCCTGGTTCTATTTTAAATGATATATCAGTTAATACATTTTCTAATGATGAATTTGGATAAGCAAAACTTACATTTTTAAATTCTATTGTACCATCTAAATCATTATTATTAGTTTTACTTTCACCATCAAGAATTATTGGTTTTGAATCTAATACTTCATTTAAACGTTTAATACTGGCTGCACCACGAACAACTGATTGAAACATCATTGCTAACATCATGAAACCATTAATTATCATTGTTATATAAGTAGTTGAGGCAATAACATCACCCGCAATCATCCCATTAGGCATTAAATTATTAAAATCATCAATTACTTTATTACCACCAATATACATAACAGAAATCATGGCAATGGATGTAACCAAACTCATTACTGGACTAATTAATGCCATTAATTTAAATACTTTATAATTTTCTTCATATAATTCATCATTAACATGAGCAAATCTTTTAATTTCATATTCTTCTTTCACATATGCTTTCACAACTCTTGCTCCTGTTACATTTTCTTGAACAACAGAATTGACATTATCAATTCTTTTTTGAATTCTTGCAAACATTGGACTTGCTTTAACTAAGAATAATATAATTATAACTAATAATATTGGTAAAGCAATCATTAAGATAATACCAAAATCAGTACCAATCATTGTTAGAAAGAAAATACCTCCAACAAATTGCATTAAAGTACGAATAACTATTCTCATGGACATTGATACCATATTTTGCACTTGAGTAATATCATTGGTAATACGTGTTACTAAACTACCTGTAGTGAATTTATCAGTTTGTTCAAAAGATAATTCCATAATATGTTTAAAAGCATCTTCTCTTAAATCATTGCCATAATTTTGCGCAGCAATATTAGTAAATACTCCAGATAATATCCCAAAACATCCGCCAATAAAAGTACAAACAATCATTACAATACCAACTCTTATAATTATATCCATTGTTTGAGTTGGTTCACCAACTATTTTTAAAACTAAAGAACTTAAACCAGTAGCACTACTTGGATCAGCTCCTAAAATACCAATATTAACAATTATGGTCATTAATATTGGTAAAATTAAGTCCATTAATACTTCCATTATCATTGATAATGGGGCAAGTATTCCTTGAAGCCAATATTTTTTTAAATATTTAAATATTCTCATTTATTAATCTCCTCAATATTTAGAATTATTTTAATTATTATCGATTTAGCTATATTCATTTCTTCATTTGTTAGACCTTTCATACAATCATCAACTGTTTTTTTAAATAGTTCTTTCATATTTTTATCAAGTTCATATCCTTTTTCTTTAGGATAAATATGAATATTACGACGATCATTTAAATCTTCTATTCTTTCAATTAAAGATTCTTCTTCCATTTTAGCTAATGTTAAACTAATGGTTGGAGCTTTTAAATGTGTTAAATGAACTAAATCAATTTGGGTTAATCCAGGTTTTTTCACAATCTCAAACATAAGGGGACGATATGATTCAGACATTCCAATTTTTTCGGCATTTTCTCGCATCATATCTCTAAATAATTTACTTACATTTTGAATAAAAAACATTAAATCTCTACTTCTATCAATATCCATTATATTTAATCCTTTCTAATTAATATAATATTTGCAATAATATTTGCAATAATATTAGTTTTAAAACTAATAATTATTTTATGAAAATAAACTTAATTAAATCTTAAATAATAATATAAAAAGATAAATGCATGAACATTTATCCTTTTATGTTTATAATATATTAATACTAGAGTAACAGATATTTTTATTTATACAATCTTTCTAATTGTATGATTTTCATTTAACATACGATAGAAAGATGATTTAGGATTTTGTAATAGTTCATCTGTTTTACCATATTCTACTACTTTACCTTCACTAATAATCATTACTTTATCACATTTTGCTAAATTATAAATACGATTAGAAATAATAATAGTAATTTTATTTTTTAATTTATAAATTTCATTTAAAATTTCTGTTTCACTTGATGAATCTAATTTTGATGTAGCTTCATCTAATATCATAATTGGTGAATCTTTATAAAAAGCATTGGCTAATGATATTTTTTGAATTTCATTTGGTTTTAAATTTGCTTCATTAATTGTTGATTCATCTCTTTTTGGTAAGGAGAAAATCAAATCTTTTAGACGACATTTATTTAAAGCATCATTATATTTATATTCATCAAGAACTAATGGATAAATAATGTTTTGTTCAATTGTTCCATCAAATAATTGGAAATCTTGCGGAACATATGTAACAATGTCACGTAAGTAATCTGTTTTTAATTTATTAATATCACAATTATTAATTAAAACATTTCCTTGTTTTGGACGAATAATTTTCGATATTAAATCAGCTATTGTTGTCTTTCCACTTCCTGAAAGACCTAAAATACCTAATTTTTCCCCTTTCTTTACTTCAAAATCAATATTATCTAATTTCATTTTTCCTTCTAATCCATAAGAAGCATAATCAAATGAAACTGTATTAAATTTTAAACTATGAACTTCTTCTAATGAAGGGACACTTTCAGATCTACTTTCTTGACGAATAGCATATATTTTATCTAATTTTTCATATGATTCATTAATCATTGGATTATCTAAATAAGTATCAACTAAATTTTTAAATGAAACATATATTTGCGGAGTTAATACAATACATGATACTATATTACCAATATTGTAATTATCATTATTTCCAACTAACCAAATACATGAACATAAAAAGATAGCAAACCATAATATATCAACAAATAATGTACTAATCATAGTATTATTAGTGTTTTGAACAAATAAATTCTTTGTGTAAAGTTTCTTTCCTTCATTAGAAACTTCTTCATATTCACTTTCTTGTTTAGCAACACCATTACGTATTTTAATCATTTTTAATTGATCAAAATTATTATGTAATATTTCATCTTGTTTAGAAACATTATTATTCAATTTATTTTCTAACTTCTTACCAAATTTGCCAATGAATTTAGTTAATATATAAAATAATGGTAATGTAACAGCAGTTATAAAGCCAAATAATGGATTTAACACCATCATTGTAATAACAAATGCTAATACAAGAGTTGAAAGAAATATTATTTTAACAATATGATTAGATATATATTTATTACCTATTTTATTTGTTTCATCAACAATTGTATTACATAAATCTTCTTTTTCAAATTTTTTTACTTCATATAATTCAGCTTTAATAACTGTTGAATATGCTTGATTACGTAAATTAACAGTTAATTCATTTCCTAATTGAATAGTTTTTCTATTTCTTAACATGTCAATAGCAAATGTAGCAACAGTTACTACTCCCATTGAAGCTGTTAAAACAATTATTAATATTTTATTATCCGTTCCATCTTTAAATGTATTAATAGATGCTGTAACTAAAAATTTAATAATTATTGGATTAGCTATTTTTAATATAACAGTTAAGAAACTTAATAAAGCTAAGGAAATTGTCATCTTTAAATGACTCGATAAGAAATTTTTAATTTTACTTTTTGTATTCATTTTCCCACTTCCTTTATAACATTATATCACAATATTGACAAAAAACAAAAATATTTTTGAAATAATTTGTATTTTTTTTGTTTTTGCGTTATACTAAA